>NZ_JAMBPS010000049.1:0-59404 GCF_024206515.1 Paraburkholderia sp. CNPSo 3281
ACCAACTAGCTAATCCGCCATCGGCCACCCCAATAGCGCGAGGTCTTGCGATCCCCCGCTTTCATCCATGGATCGTATGCGGTATTAATCCGGCTTTCGCCGGGCTATCCCCCACTACTGGACATGTTCCGATGTATTACTCACCCGTTCGCCACTCGCCGCCAGGATTGCTCCCGCGCTGCCGTTCGACTTGCATGTGTAAGGCATGCCGCCAGCGTTCAATCTGAGCCAGGATCAAACTCTTCAGTTTAAACCTGTTACTGTTTTCGGTTTCTCTCGAAACCGGTCGCTCACTCAAAGCTGACAGGTATCTGAATAAATTCAAAAACCTGACTTACTTTAGTGTGAGACTCTTGATACTTTTGCTGCTCCCGATATCGCTCCGAAGAACCACATCAGGCCGCCACCGCATCAAGCGCCCACACTTATCGGCTGTAAATTTTTAAAGAGCAATTCGTCTTAATCGCTTCGTTTTCGTTCGCAGCGATCAGCGAAGGAGGCGAATTATGCGGGTCATTCCAGATATCGTCAAGCGACTTTCGAATATTTATTTTGGGGGCTGCTACGCCGATTTTCGGCAGCCAGCGGTACCCACGCGTAACAGGTCGCCCCTTCTGTCACCAAATCGGGTACGGCAGCTGCGCCCGACCCAGAGCACAATCGAATTTGAGCGCAGTGATGTCGTTGCCGATCAAGCGCCGACAGTCTCGACGACGCCTTCGGGAAGGGGCTGGGGCAACCCGACACAAAACCCTTGTGCGTAGTCGATGCCAATGCCGCTGAGACGCCCGATGATCGCCTCGCTTTCCACAAATTCGGCGATGGTTGCCTTGCCCGCGGCGTGGGCCACCTGGTGAATGGACTGGACGATCGTGCGATCGAGGTCGCTGCTGGCAATCCCGCGCACAAAGCTGCCGTCGATCTTCAGATAGTCCACCGGCAGGCGCTTGAGGTAAGTGAACGAGGACATGCCGGAGCCGAAATCGTCGAGCGCGAATCGGCAGCCGAGCGCTCGCAGGCTCTCCATGAGGGCAATCGCTTTCGAGAGGTTGGTGATCACGGCCGTTTCCGTGATCTCGAAGCAGACGCTTTCGAAGCTGATTGCGCAGCGTTGCTGCTGCTGCACGATGTACGCGAGCAAGTCTTCGTCGCCGAGCGACGCGCCGGAGAGGTTGATCGACCAGACGTTTGCCGCAAGATGGCCCGCCGCGATGGCTTCGAAAGCACGGCCGATCACCCATCGGTCGACGAGCGGCATCAAGTTGAAGCGCTCGGCGGCGCCAATGAAGTACGCGGGAGGAATCACACCACCCGATTCGTCGACCATGCGCAGCAGCAACTCGACGTGCACTTCCTCGCCGGGACCGCCCTCCTTGAGCGACTTGATCTGTTGCGCGTAGAGGCAGAAACGGTCGTGCTCGAGCGCCGCCTTCACGCGGGCCACCCACTCCATCTGGGTATGCGTAGTCGACTGGAGCTGATCTTCGAGGCAGTACTGATGCACGCGGTTGCGGCCTTTTTCCTTGGCCATATAACAGGCGACGTCGGCCGCCTTCATGATGTCCCACGTCGAGATTTGCGTGGCGTCCACCTCCACCACGCCAATGCTCACACCAGTCGTCAGCAAACGCTGGTCCCATGGTAGCCGGATGACCGTCACGGCCTCCCGCAGATCCTCCGCGACCCGCATGGCGTCGCCGATGCAGCACTCCGGCAGCACGACGCCGAATTCGTCACCGCCCAGGCGTGCGAGGATATGGGCGGCGCGCAGTTGTTGTTTCAACGCAGTGCCCACGCTGCGGATCAATTCGTCGCCGGCAGCGTGGCCGCACGTATCGTTGACGACCTTGAACTGATCGAGGTCGAGGAACATCACCGCATGCGGGCGTGTCCCGGCCTTCTCGAGCAAGCCCGATAGCCGGCGCTCGAATTCGCGGCGGTTCAGCAAACCCGTCAGATGATCGTGCGTAGCCTGATATTCGAGTTCGGCGGCATGCTTGCGCTCCGTGCTCGCGTCTCGAAGCACCATCACCGTGCCCATCATTTCCTCTTCGTCGTCGCGGATCGTCGCCACAGAACAGGCCACGGGCAGGAGCGTGCCATCCGGGCGCGTCACCGAGAGTCTGCGCTGCGCGTCGTCGTCGGCCGCTGCTGCACGGTTGTGCAGACATTGCGCGGTGACGATATTGCCAGAGCGCTCGTCGTAGAGATCACACACGTCGAACAACGGCTTCTGGCAAATATCGCGCGAGGGACGCCCGAGCATGCGCTCGGCGGCGGCGTTGCAATAGGTCACGCTCGCCTGGTTGTCCATGCGGATCACGCCGTCGTCGATCGAAGCGAGCGTGGCCTCGGTGAGGCTCTTTTCCTTCGCGGCGGCCGCTTCTGCCCGCTTCAGCCCGGAGATATCGAAGAGGCAACCGACGATGCGCGTGGCCCGGCCGCTTTCATCGCGTATGGCCTTGCCGCGTCCCCGGCACCACAGGTATCGACCATCGGCCATTCGCAGCCGGTACTCGACGTCGTAGAGGCTGTCATGCTTCAGATGGTTGATGATGGTCTCGCGCAAACGGAGCAGATCCGCAGGATGCACGAGCGCGTTGAAAGCGCGGGTGTCCATGGGGAGGTCGCCGTCGCCATAGCCGAGTTGCTGGTACAGATAGCGGGAATAGTAGGCACGGTCGCTGACCAGGTCCCAGTCCCATAGTCCGGCATTGATGCCCTCGAATCCGAGGCTGAGGCGCTCCTCGCTCAAGCGCAAACGGGCGCCAAGGCGCCGGGAGAGGCGCAGCAGCAATAGCATGCCGGTGCAAGCGAGCGCCGCGACGGGCCACGCTATGACAGCACGGGAGCACTGGGCGAGCACGGCCGCCGCTACGGCACTGACCCACACAGGGACGAGCACCACAATGAGTCGGCCGCGGCGGTTGCCTTCGGTAATCCAGTTCACAGCGCGTGTGATCAGTCTCATGGCTGATTTAGTATTCTTCTTGGTTCAGCTTCCATGCGTCACGTGCGCGCGGCACTACGAGACAGAGTCACAGTAAAGCGTGACGGCGTGTATCTGGAAAACGCGCAAACGGAGGAAGGCCCACGGACGGGTGGGTAAGTCTACCCGCGTTCCCTATTCTGAATGAATGGGGATTACCCGCGGAAGTTATTTATGTTTGCGGGAATACGCATTCGCTTTCTTGCGCGCGCGAATGATAGACACGAAAAGCATTGCAAATTCAATATTCAACCGGCTCGCAAACGTTCGCGAGCCGGCCGTTTTCGAGAATAGAAAACAGAGGCCGCAACGCAGCCTCCTTACGCCCTCCTGCTTACCGGCTCTGCAGGCGGATATCGCGCGACGAGGCGCCCACATACACCGCGCCGCCGGACACGTAAGCCCAGTCGTTATGCGACGTGTCCCAAACGCTCTGTGCACGTTCGGTGATCGTCACGCGCACCGGTTGCGACTGCCCCGGCTTCAGGAACACCTTCTGGAAGCCAACCAGACGACGCGGCGGCTCGCCGGCATAACTCACGCCCAGATACACCTGTGCCGTTTCCGCACCGGCTACGCGGCCATCGTTGCGCACCGTAAACGACGCCGTGAGCGTATGTCCCGGGCCTTGCTTCACCGTCAGTCCCGAATAGCTGAAGTGCGTATACGAAAGGCCATAGCCGAACTCGTAAAGCGGCGTGATGTTGTTCGCGTCATACCAGCGATAGCCCATGTCCAACTTTTCGGAGTACACGGGATCGGTCGCGAAGGCGCCGTTCGTCCCCCACGTAGGCGTGTCCTGATCGTGTACCGGGAACGTGACAGGCAGCTTGCCCGAAGGGTTCACCTGACCGAACAGCACGTTCGCGATCGCCTTGCCGCCACCTTCGCCCGGGTACCATGCCTCGACGATTGCCGAGACCTGGTCCTTCCAGGGCATCAGTACCGGATTGCCGCTCTCGATGATCACGATCGTGCGCGAGTTGGCCTTCGCAACGGCTTCGACCAGTTGATCCTGATTCGAGGGGTTCGCGAGGCTCAGGCTTTGCAGATCGCCGAAGTCCTCACCCGCTGGCTGCGCCACGACAACGATCGCGACATCGGACTGGCTGGCGAGCGTCGCGGCCTGGGTGATCTCCTGCTGCGTATAGGCGCGGAACGGCTGCGTCTGGTCGGTGTTGCCCGCGAAGCTCACCTGCGCCGAAGGCGCGAGCTGCTGGATCGCCTGGGTGATAGGCGTATTGAGCTTGAGCCACGGGTTGGTCCACCAGCCGCAGCCTGTGGACGAAGCGAACGTGAGCCCGCCGCAGCCCGAGAAGTTGCCCGTGACCGGATCGCGCGTATTGCCCGAGCCGCCGCCAGTCAGCACGGCCGTATCGGCGTGAGCGCCGATCACCGCGATCTTGTGCAGGCTCGGCGCCGAAAGCGGCAACTGGCTGTTGTCGTTCTTCAGGAGAACGATGGATTGTTCCTCTGCGGCCTGCGTGAACACGTTGTACTTCGCGAAGTCGATCGTGGCACCGCCCTGCGCCGGATGGTCCAGCACGCCCGTGCTGATCATCACATAGAGCTTACGCCGCACCATGTCGTCCAGGCGGTCCTGCGAGACGGCCTTCGAGGCGATCGCCTGTTTGACCAGATCGGGCGTGAGATAGACCGTCGGGCCCACGTCCTCTTCCTCGTCGAGACCCGCGTTGATCGCCGGGGCCGTGCTATGCGCCGCGCCCCAGTCCGACTGCACCTGGCCCTGGAAGCCCCAGTCCTTCTTCAGCACGTCGGTCAGCACATGCGTGTTCTCGCACGCGTAGGTGCCGTTCAGGCGGTTGTAGCTGCACATCACGCTGCCCGGCCGCGCTTCCTTCGCCGCGATTTCGAACGGCAGCAGATAGAGTTCGCGCAGCGTGCGTTCGTCGATCTGGCTGTTGCCGCCCTGCCGCCCCGTTTCCTGTTCGTTGCCCACGTAGTGCTTGATCGTGGCGATCACCTGCTGGCTTTGCGTACCGATGGTGCGCGCCGCCAGCATTTCGCCCGCCAGCACGGGGTCTTCGCCGAGGTACTCGAAGAGACGCCCGCCGCGCGGTTCGCGCGCGAGGTTCGTGCCGCCGCCCAGACCCATGCCGAATCCTTGCTCGCGCAACTGGTCGGCTATGCGCGCGCCGAAGTCGCGCGCGAGGTACGGGTCCCAGCTTGCCGCGAGCGCGATCGTCGCCGGAAAGGTCGTGCTCTTCTGGCTCGTGCTGCCTGAGCCCGTTGCGGAATCAACCATATTCAGGTCGGGAATGCCCAGACGCGGCACGCCCTGAATATAGCCCGCGCCGCCGCCCGGCACGGCGCTCATCTGGTATTCGGAATGGATGAACTGGAGCTTCTCGTCCTGCGTCATGCGCTTGAGCAGCAGGTCGGCACGAACGTGCGCGCCGAGGTTCTGGGGGACGGCCATCAACGGCATCGGCAACGGATAAGGTACGTCGTTGCTGCTTTCGCCGGCATGGGCCGTAGCGGCCATCGCAACCAGCACGGCGGCGGTGGGCCAACGGGTGATCCTCATATGTCTCTCCGAGAGTTCGAGTACGTTATGGAGTACTGATCAGACCCGGTAAGCAGGGTCTGGCAGAGCGGCCGGCCGCGTCAGGCGCCGGCAAACTTCCTACGGGGGGAAACCGGTTGAGCCGCGATGCGCAAACGTTTGCTTTTGTACGTCCGCGTGGACCTCGCCGGTTGATGTAGCAAAACTCCAAATAATCATATAAAAACTATTGAGTAGCCTTACGAGCTTTTATCTCGGTGTTTTCCCGGCTGGCGGTAGCTGACACGCATGAAAGGCGTGAAATAGACAGGAACTCGTAAGCAATGAGTAATGAGATTGTTGCGAACGCAACGGAAATTCAGAATTCGATGTGATTTGCATGACGCTCGCGAAGGCGGTGCGGCGCCCCGTGAACGCAGCGTGCAGAGCGCGTCGCGGGCCGAAAGAAGCTAATCTGTTACGAGGCCTGCAGAACCGGCGGCGCTCGCGCCTGCGTGCGCGAAATCGACATCACTGTAAGGAGTGGCCACGATGGAAAGGCAACGCAAGGTTCCCCGAATCGCTTCGACCCTGCTCGCTGCAACGTGCGCATTCGCTCTGGCAAGCAGCGCACTCGCGCAAACGGGCATGCCACAAACGGAGCAGCAAGGTGACGTCTCGTTCGTGTCCGGCGGGGTCGGCCGCGACGAGTCCACGGCGCTGCGGCATGCGCGCAGCCAGTGGCCGCTCTCGCTGCTGTTTACCGGTCCCGGTTCGAGCTATGTTGCGGACGTGCAGGTACAGATAACGAACGCAGGCGGCACGTCCGTGCTCGACACGCGTTCGCACGGTCCGTACATGCTCGTGCGGCTGCCCACCGGGCGCTATACGATCACCGCCACCTATAACGAGGTAACGAGGACGCAGCGCGTGAACGTCGCCGGCAACGGCAGCGCGCGTGCGACGTTCTCGTTTCCGGGCAAGCACTGAGCACGAGTCGCGTCTCCAGCCTGTCGAGATGGCTCACCAGGGAACGACTCTCCCGAGGTAGTCGAGGTAATGCAGTCCGGTGCGGCCTTCATACGCTTCGATCGTGCTGACCAGGTTGGGGATGCTCTCCTCGGTGCCCAGGCGCGCTTGCGGGCCACCCATGTCCGTGCGTACCCATCCCGGCGCCATGAGCAACAAGGTTTTCGCCTCGTCTTGATGGCGCGCCGCATAGCTGCGCATGAACATGTTCAGCGCGGCCTTGCTGCCGCGGTAGACCTCATGGTTGCCATTTGTGTTGTTGCTCACGCTGCCTTGCCCGGACGACATGACGCCTATCGTCCCGGCCGGCCGCACGAGGTCCTGAAATGCCTCGACGACGCGCATCGGACTCAACGCGTTCGTCACCATCACGCGAACGAACTCATCGGTTGAAACATCTGCAATCGTTTCACGATGGTCATTTGTGACGCCGGCGTTCACAAAGAGCATGTCCACCCGGCGATCCTGAAGGCGATCGTGGAGTGCCGCGACCTGCTCCGGCACCGTAATATCGACCGTGTCGACTTCAAGCGCACCTTGCGAGGCCTGCGCCGCCTGCGCAAGCCGGCCCATCGAGCCCGCCCTGCCGGTGGCCATTACGCGCCAGCCGCGCTTGAGATATTCCTCGACCATGGCAAAGCCAAGTCCGCGCGATGCGCCGATGAGAAGAACCGTCTTTGCGTGCGGTGATTCCTGCATGGCTATTTCCCTGTATTCAGTGGAGATGGGAAATATAGTGGCGCCTCAGACATGGCGGAAGACGCATGCCTTGCAGCTATAAGTTGCACGGAACGCCATGCCAAAAAAACCCGTGCTAGCATCGGGCATGTCTGAACCCGACCTGAATCTCCTCATCGCGCTCGACGCATTGCTCGACGACGGCAGCGTGGTCGGCGCGGCGCGTCGACTGGGGTTGAGCGCCTCGGCAACGAGCCGGACCTTGACCCGCCTTCGCGAGGCGACCGGCGACCCGCTCCTCGTTCGCGCCGGCCGCGACATGGTGCTCACCCCGCATGCGCAGGCGCTGCGCGAGCGCACGCGAAACGCGGTTCACGAAGCACGCGCCGTCCTTGTGCCGTCGGCCGCCGAGCCCGATCTCGCCACCTTGCAGCGGACCTTCACGATTCGCGCCAACGATGGTTTCGTGGAAGCCTTCGGCGCGCCGCTCATCGCCGCGGCCACCGCGGTCGCGCCATTCGTGCGCTTGCGCTTCGCGCCCAAGGCGGAGAAGACGTCGACACATTTGCGCGAGGGTTCGGCCGACCTCGAAATCGGCGTGCTGGGCGAGATGGGTCCGGAAATTCGCGTACAGGCGCTCTTCAGGGACCGCTTCGTGGGCGTCGTCAGAACGGGCCATCCGCTAGCGCAGGAGCGCGGGCCGAGCGCCGAACGATATGTCGCTTTCGGGCACGTTGTTGCGTCGCGAAGCGGCCGCGGCAACGGACCGGTCGATGCTGCATTGGCCGCGCTGGGACTGGAAAGAACGATCGTCGCCGTGGTGCCCAGCTTCCCTGCCGCGCTAGCCGTGGCACGCGCCTCCGATCTGATCGCGCTCGTGCCCGGATCGTTTCTGTGCAATCACCGTGAACAACCGCAGGACCAACAGGACGAACTGCACGAATCGCCCCAGTCCGCTGGAATCCACGTTTTCGAGCTGCCGGTCACGACCGAAAAAATCACGGTGTCGCAGATGTGGCATCCGCGCATCGAGGCCGATCCCGTCCATCGCTGGCTGCGGCACCTCGTGCTCACGGTATGCCGGCAACGCGTACCGCTGTGATGTCGCCGCGATCAATGCGCCGCGGCCCAGGCGACGATGAAATCGATGAATGCGCGCGTCTTCGCGGGCGTGTAGTGCCGCGACGGATAGTAGACGTATAGCGGGAAGCGTTCGTCGGGCCAGTCGGGGAACAAATTCACCAGCCTGCCATCGGCAATCAGAGGCTCGGCGCCGAGAAGCAGCATTTGCGCAATGCCGGAACCGGCCAGGCACGCATTGAGCAAGGCGCCCGGATCGTTCACTGTGAGCCGCCCACGCGTCGACACCACGACATGCTTGCGCTTGCGATGAAACTGCCAGGGATAGGGCTTGCCTGTCTCGGGGTCGCGGAATTCGAGGCACCGGTGAGCGGGGCCTTCGAGATCTTCGGGGCGCAGCGGCCTGCCCCAGCGCGAGAGATAGCCTGGCGCCGCGACCGTCACGACGGCGGTATCGAGCAGCTTGCGGGCAACCAGCGTGGAGGATCGCGGCTTGCCGAATCGCATCGCAACATCGAATCCCTCCGCCACCAGGTCGCCAAGACTATCTCTCGCGATCAGTTCGATCTCGAGTTCGGGATGGGCGTCCATGAACGGGTCGAGATCCGTGCCGAGAACTGCCCGATAGCACACCGGGTCCAGATTCACCCGCAGCCTGCCGCGCACCGCCGACGCATTGCCCGATGCCGCGATGGCCGCTTCCTCGAGCCCCGCGAGATGCGGGACGACCTGCTCGTAGAAACGGCGCCCGCCTTCGGTGAGCGAAATCGAGCGCGTCGTGCGATTGAAGAGCCGGATATCGAGCCGCTTCTCCAGCCTCGCAATCGCGCGGCTCACGCCTGGCGGCGACATGCCGAGCACGTCTGCCGCGGCGGCAAACGTCCCCGCGTCGACGACGGCGGCAAACACGCTGATCGCGCCGGAAATGTTCTCGAGTGTCGTTGTTCTCAATGTCGTCGTTCCAATGGCAGCCGGCACGGCGGCCCTAAAGCAGCCTTTGGCGATGATGGATCGGCCATCCGATTCGTGCGCGCGAGTCACTGATCTAGTGCCCTTCGCGGCATTTAGCTTCGGCCGCCATGCGTCCAGAATGCGTCTCACCGAAACGGAACCGGGCAGCACCTTGCTGCCATCGTGTTCGGCTTTTCGACAATCTCGTCGTCGCATGCGGAGGGTTTCAAGTGTACGCAATTACAGGCATTACCGGAAAAGTGGGCGGCGCACTCGCCCGTGCGCTGCTTGCCTCGGGGCAACCGGTGCGGGCAGTCGTGCGCAACACTGCGCGCGCCGCGTCGTGGCAAGCACAAGGATGCGAGCTGGCGACGGCAAGCATGGAAGACGCCGCAGCGCTTACCGCTGCATTCAGCGGCGCGCAGGGCGTGTTCATCCTGCTGCCTCCGCAGTTCGATCCCTCGCCGGGCTTTCCGGAATCACGCGCGGTCATCGATGCCGTTTGCACCGCGATCCACAACGCACGGCCCGCGAAAGTCGTTTGTCTCTCGACCATCGGCGCGCAGGCGCAAGAGAGCAATCTGCTCACGCAACTCTCGCTGATGGAGCAGGCGCTAGCCGCGCTGCCTGTGCCGGTGACTTTCCTGCGGCCTGGCTGGTTCATGGAGAACGCTGCGTGGGACGTCGCGTGCGCGCGCGACAACGGCGTGATCGAGAGCTACCTGCAACCGCTCGACCACGCCGTCCCGATGGTCGCGACCGCGGACGTCGGCCGTCTCGCCGCCGACTTGCTCCAGCAGACAAGGAGCGGCACACGCGTGGTCGAGCTGGAGGGCCCGCGCCGCGTGAGCGCCAACGACATTGCTTCCGCGTTCGCCCGGGTGCTTGGCAGGCCTGTGCGCGCGGTGGCGGTGAACCGGCAGGAATGGGAGTCGCGCTTTCTGGCACAAGGCATGAAGCACCCCTTGCCGCGTACGCGCATGCTGGACGGATTCAACGAGGGCTGGATCTGTTTCTCCAAGCCCGCCGATGAAATCCTTCGCGGGCGCGTCGAACTGGACACCGTGCTCAAAGCGCTCGCAAGCGGTGCGTGACGAAAGGCATTGGCGGGAATAACGCCAAAGATGACGCGTTCGGCCATGGTCCGCCGAACGCACCTCGTCTAGACTATCGTCACAAACCGTCCCCATCTCTTACCGGAGCGCGAATCATGTTCGATGTGCTGGCAACGAAACCTGCGGGCAGCACAACCGCGCTGGACAACGTGCCAGGGCACGCGCTGACCGGCCGCCAGCGCCATCTTGCCGTTGGGAACGATCGCGCGGTGCGGTATGTGCCCGCCGTCGCCCCCTTTGCGGCGATGACGGACACCACGCCTGAATCGTTCGACGCCTTGCGAGGACTGATCGAAGAGCATGCACCCGTTGCCCTGACCACGCTGGATGCCGTGGAGCCACCCGCCGGCTTCGCGCTGATCCGGCACGCCACGCTGCTGCAAATGGTCTGGCAAGGCGAAGCGCCTGCGCCCACCGCGCTGGAGCACGTCCAGCTAACGGAGCATGACGTGCCGGAGATGCTCGCGCTGGCCGCGGCAACGCAGCCCGGCCCGTTTGGCCCGCGCACCATCGAATTCGGCGGCTACCTTGGCGTGCGCAGAGAGGGCAAACTCGTTGCCATGGCCGGCGAACGCATGAAGATCGAAGGGTATACCGAAATCAGCGCCGTATGCGTGGACCCGGCCTTCAGGGGGCAAGGGCTCGCGGCGGGCCTCATGCAACTGCAGATGGCGGCAATCAGCACGCGCGGCGAGACACCGTTCCTGCACGTGCTGACGTCGAATCACGGCGCCATTTCCATCTATCGCACCCTGGGCTTTGTCGAGCGCCGCGAGATGCATCTCACGGTGCTTGGCGTCGCGCCGTAGAAAAGCCGCCCGTTCACAACAAGTCGGCACGCAGTTCCCGCACCCCTCTTCCCAACCGCTGCCGCAACAGGCTGCGCAGCGTCGCGCCGTCGCCGTAACCGACTTCGGCGGCGATCCTTTCCAGGTCGAGCTTGCCGCTGCGCAGCAGCGACTGCGCGTGCTCGACCCGCAAATCCTGAAAGTACGCCAGCGGCGACTTGCCGAGCACCTCCTGGCAGCGGCGCTGCAATGAGCGCGAGCTCGTTGCCAGCGCCTTCGCGGCGTCCTGCAGCGAGAATCCCGACTTGAGATTTTTTCTCGCCCATTGTTCGAAGCGCTGAATGAGCGGATCGGCCTGCGCCAGATGATTCGGGATGATGTACGGCGCCTGCGAAGAGCGAATGTCGGCCAGCAGATAGCGCGATACGAGCGATGCCAGTTCGGGGCTCGCCGAGCGGATCAGCCAGAGCGCGAGATCGAGATGCCCCATGGCCGCGCCGGCCGTCACGCCAATATCCGAAGGCACGAGCATGCGCGATTCGTTCAACTGAACATGCGGATAGCGTTGCCGGAAGAACGGCGCGAGCGACCAGTTGGTCGTGGCTTCGCGATGATCGAGCAGCCCCGCCTCCGCGAGGATGAACGTCCCCACGCACGAAGCACCGACTCGCGCGCCCCCCGCTTGCCATTCGAGCAAACGCGCCATGCCCTCTCCGACGTCCCGGCGCTCGAACGACTGCATCAGCTCCTGCGCAGATAACGTCACCAACGCCGGCACGATCACCCAATCGGGCTTCGAGTCCGGCGCGACCGGCTGCACCGGCACCGCGAGGCCGTGAGCCGAGCGCACCCGCTTTCTCACCCCCACGAGCGTGACGTCGAAACGCGGAACGCCACCCATGGTCGCGGCCGAAAGCTTGTTTGCGGCAGAGAACGCGTCGAGCGTAACGGAGAGCCCGGTATCGAAGACGCCGTCGAGAGCCAGGACAGCAATGCGCATGGCGTAAATGCCTCTAAAGTTGTCGTTTGTGACAGTACAGCCGACGAGACCCCAACGATACACTCAATCGTGTTGCAAGTCGCAACAAACATAGATCAAGGAGGTTGTCATGAAGGTTCTCGCCATTGGATCGATCGTCAAGGAACTCACGCCCGCGCAGCGCGACGAGATCATGCCGCACGAAGTGCCGGCCACGCTCAAGCTCTACCTGGACGACAAAATTGAGCAGTACTGGTTTCGCCAGGACAAACCGGGCGTGGTGTTTCTCATGAGCTCGGGCTCGGTCGACGATGTGAAGGCTACGCTGGATACGCTACCGCTCGCCCAGGCCGGCATCCTCGCGTTCGATCTGCTGCCGGTGGGCCCGCTCGCGCCGCTCGGGCTGCTTCTTCAAGGAAAGTAGGCGCTACGCAGGAGGCGCCGTCCACGCATGCACCATGGGTTGTCGGCGACCTCCTGGCAGCCTTCTTCTCCTCGCCAGAGATTTCACCTACAACGTACTGATCCGCCGCTTGGTTTCGATGCTGTCTGGCGGCGGGCGCGGAACCTTGGGGAACCTGCAGAACCTGGCAAAGGGAAGAAGGATGAAAACTAACGGTAAACGCCAAATCGCCCGCGCGCTGGTGCTCGTGGCCATCGCGAGTTGCGCGGGCTATGCGCACGCACAAACGGCCGCGAGCGCGCCCGGCGACGCCTCCGCTCAAGAAGGCGCGCCCGCGCAGTCGGGCCGATCGGACAGTGCGTTGGTGCGTGACGTCCGCCGGGCCTTCACGCGCACAACAGGGCTGAATTTCGCCAACATTCACGTCACGGCGCGTGACGGCGTTGTCTCGTTGACGGGGTCGGTACCGCACAAATCGCAGATAGCGCGGGCCGGCGACGCGGCCGGGTCGGTGAACGGCGTCACGTCGGTGTCGAACCACTTGACCGTGCGTACGGCCCGCGGCAGCGGGCCTTGATCCGCGCCAGGCTCAGAAGCAAGCTCAGAAGCGGATTCGATCGGCCGCACAGCAGGATCGTCCTATTCCTGGCGCGCGCGTCCTGTCAAAGTGAGCCATCGACCTTCGATCAAGGAGCCCGCCGTGTCCGGCCAGCCTGCGTCCTCGAGCCTCGTCTGCGAGACTTTCTCCGAATCCGACATCGAGGGCGCCCACGCGCTTTCCCTGCAATTCCGTTGGCCGCATCGTAGCGACGACTGGCGTTTCGCCGCCGCGGCCGGGCAAGGCTTCGTGGTTCGCGAAGGCACCACCGTGGTGGGCACCGCACTATGCTGGCCGTGGGGCAAACATGGCGCGACGCTCGGGCTCGTGATCGTCTCGGCCGACCAGCAAGGCCGCGGCATCGGCCGGTTGCTGATGGAGCGCCTGCTCGAAGTGCTCGGAGCGCGCATGACCGTGCTGCACGCCACCGAGGCAGGCCAGCCGCTCTACGAAAAGCTCGGCTTCAGGAAGATTGGCCTGCTGCATCAGCACCAGGGCGACCGCTTTGCGGCGCCGATTGTCGAGCCGCCGCAGGGCGAGCGTTTGCGGCCGCTCGAACCGGGCGATACGCCGCGCCTCATCGAACTCGCGTCGCGCGCGAGCGGGCTCGACCGCAGCGCACTCGTGCCGCCGCTGCTCGATGTATCACAAGGCGTCGCGCTGGTGCGCGGCGACACGGTGCTCGGCTTCGCGCTGTTGCGCCCGTTCGGCCGCGGCCATGCGATCGGTCCGGTGGCCGTCGCCGCGGACGATGGATTGCACATGGAGCGCGCCAAAGCGCTGATCGCCAACCGCCTCGCCGCCAACGCGGGCGCCTTCACGCGCCTCGATACCCCCGACGAGCAGGGCCTCGGCCCCTGGCTCGAATCGCTCGGCCTCGGGCGCGTCGACACGGTCGTGAAGATGGCGCGCAACGGCGCGCCCGCGCCCGATCCGGGCGTGCTGCAATTCGCCATCGTCAATCAGGCGCTAGGCTGAGCGCGGGAATCGGCTTCATGACGCTCCTCTACAAGGCCGACCCCGAGCGCGGCAAGCAATGGGCGCAGCTTTTCGCGCACAAGGCTCCCGAGATCCCGTTCCGCCTCTGGCCCGATACCGGCGACCCCGCCGCCGTGCGTTATCTCGCGGCGTGGCAGCCGCCCGAGGACCCCGTGCGCACGCTGCCCAATCTCGAAGTGATCTTCTCCGTCGGCGCGGGCATCGACCAGTTCGATCTTTCCGGCGTGCCGGAGCATGTCGCCGTGGTGCGCATGATCGAGCCGGGCATCGTCGAGGGGATGGTCGAGTACGTGATGCAATCGGTCCTGACCATCCATCGCGATCTGTTCGACTACGCCCTGCAACAGCAGCAGCGCGTGTGGCGCGCCCTGCCCGTGCGCGCCGCCGCGTCGCGCCGCGTTGGCGTGCTGGGGCTCGGCATGCTGGGCAGCGCGGTGCTCGAACGCCTGGGCCTTTTCGGCTTTGCATGCGCGGGCTGGAGTCGCTCGCCGCGCGCCTTGCCCGGCGTGGAATGCTACGCGGGTGCCGAGGCGCTCGACGCCTTCCTCGCGCGCACCGATATCCTCATCTGTCTGCTGCCGCTCACCGAAGCCACGCGCGGCCTGCTCGACGCCACGCTCTTCGCGAAGCTGCCGCAGGGCGCGTCGTTCATCAACGTCGGACGCGGGCCGCAACTGGACCAGCGAGCGCTGCTCGACGCGCTCGACAGTGCTCACCTGCGCAATGCAATTCTCGACGTCGCGGACCCCGAGCCGCTGCCGCCGGAGCATCCGTTCTGGACGCATCCACGTGTGCGCCTCACGCCGCACATTGCCAGCGCCACGCGGCCCGAAACGGCCGTCGATGTCGTGCTCGAGAATATCCGCCGCCACCGCGACGGCGTGCCGATGCTCGGCCTCATCGACCGGACGCGCGGCTATTGAGGCTCGTGGCCGTGCCGAGGGCGCAGCACAATATGCTGCGCCCCGCGATCAAAACGCCACAAACACGCTATTTCGCGAATGATTTGGCGAAACGCGCACCGGTATCGGCCCGGTAGCATGGAACGGTGAATCAACGGCCAGCCAACGCCCAATCAACGGCCAGGCGCCGCACTCCTCTGACTCATCCGCCGGGAACCGAACCATGCCGAATCGCTCGCTCATTGAAGCCGACCGCAAACATCTGATCCATCCCGTCGTGAACTACCGCGCGCACGAAGCGCGCGGCGTGACCGTGCTCGAATCCGCCCAGGGCGTGTTCCTGCGCGACGCCGCCGGCCACGAACTGCTCGACGCGTTCTCCGGCCTCTGGTGCGTCAACACGGGCTACGGCCATCAAAGCGTCGTCGAAGCCGCCGCGCGTCAGATGGCGCGTCTGCCCTACGCCACGGGCTATTTCCACTTCGGCTCGGAGCCCGCCATCGAACTGGCCGCGCTGCTCGTGGAGCGCGCGCCCGCTTCGCTGCAGCACGTGTACTTCACGCTGGGCGGCTCGGATGCAGTCGATTCGGCGCTGCGCTTCATCACGCACTACTACAACGCCACGGACCGCCCCGCGAAAAAGCACATCGTCGCGCAGGAGCGCGGCTATCACGGCTCGTCGGCAGTCGGCGCGGGGCTGACTGCGTTGCCCGCGTTCCATCGCAACTTCGACTTGCCGCTCGCCACGCAGCATCACATTCCCTCGCCCTATGCGTATCGCAGCGAGCATGCGGACGACGCGGCGCTCATCGCCGCTTCGGTCGCCGCGCTCGAAGCGAAGGTCGCAGCACTCGGAGCCGAAAACGTCGCCGCGTTTTTCTGCGAACCGATCCAGGGTTCGGGCGGCGTGATCGTGCCACCCGTTGGCTGGCTGAAAGCCATGCGCGAAGCGTGCCGCAAGCTCGATATCCTGTTCGTCGCCGACGAGGTGATCACGGGCTTTGGCCGCACGGGTCCGCTCTTCGCCTGCCAGGCCGAAGACGTCGAGCCGGATCTGATGACCGTCGCCAAGGGCCTCACGGCAGGCTACGCGCCGATGGGCGCCGTGCTGATGTCGGATGCCATTTATCAAGGCATTGCCGATGGCGACGCCGCCGCTGTGATCGGCCACGGCCACACCTATTCGGCGCACCCGGTGAGCGCGGCTATCGGCATCGAAGTCATGCGCCTCTATCACGAAGGCGGCCTGCTCGCGAACGGCGTTGCGCACGCGCCGCGCTTCGCTCAGGGGCTCGACGCGCTGCTCGCCCACCCGCTCGTGGGCGACTCGCGTCACCGCGGGCTGCTCGGCGCGCTCGAACTCGTCGCCGACAAGGAGAGCAAGCCGCGCTTCGACGCAGCGCTCGGCCTGCCCGATCGCATTGCCGCCGCCGCGTACGGCAACGGCCTCGTATTCCGCGCGTTCGGCGACGGCATTCTCGGCTTCGCGCCCGCGCTTTCGTACACCGAAAGCGAGTTCGACCTGCTGTTCGAGCGCCTCGAAAAAACGCTCGACGACGTGCTTGCGCAGCCCGAAGTGCGCGCCGCATTGAAGGCCGGAAACGGCGCGAAGAATGGGGTCAGCGCCCGTGTCGCCGCGTGATAACATCACTCGACACTTCGACATGCAGGGCCGCCCCCATCGCGATGAGCAACGACTGCAAGCTGGACCGAATCGATCTGCGCATCCTCTCGCAACTGCAGAAGCGGGGGCGCATCACGAATGTCGAATTGGCCGACGCAGTCGGGCTGTCGCCAAGCCCCTGCCTGATCCGCGTAAAACGTCTGGAGAAGGCGGGGTTCATCGTCGGCTACGGCGCGCAGATCCAGCTGGAAAAACTGGGCGACGTGCAGATGGTGTTCACCGAGGTCACGCTCGCCGACCATCGCCGCGAGGACTTCATCAAGTTCGAGAAGGCAATACGCGAGGTGGACGAGGTGGTCGAGTGCCATCTCGCGAGCGGCGGCTACGACTATCTGCTGAAGTTCGTCGCGCGCAGCGTGAGCCATTATCAGAGCATTGTCGAGGGGCTGCTGGAGCGCGATATCGGCATCGAAAAGTACTTCAGCTACGTGATCATCAAGACGGCGTTCATCAAGACGCATTACCCGCTCGAAACGCTGTTCTCGCAGAACCTGCATTCCTGAGCATGGGCGACGCACGTGAGGCACGCGCCTCGCGCTCCTGCGTCCCGCCTCCGTATTCTCGCGCGCGCTGCGCGCCGAAACCTCGCGGCTTCGGCGCGCTCGTCGTGCGCGCTCGCTTCCCGGCATCGAACCATCTTCTTCCGCATGTGCGGAAAGGAATCGGCATATGACTACGCGTTATCCCTTGAGCGCGCTGATTCGCAGCGACAATTTCATCGACGGGCAATGGGTGAGCGCGGCCTCCGGTACGCGCTTCGCCGTGACCGATCCCGCGACCGGCCAAACGATCGCCGAGGTCGCCGATAGCGATGCGAACGACGCACGCGCCGCCACCGACGACGCCGCCCGCGCATTCCCCGCCTGGCGCGACACGCTGCCCGCAGAACGCGCCGCGGTGCTGCGCCGCTGGCATGCGCTGATCGTCGCGAACGCCGACGAACTGGGTCGGCTGATCTCGCTCGAACAAGGCAAACCCCTGCACGAGGGTCGCGGCGAAGCGATGTATGGCGCGACTTACGTCGCCTGGTTCGCCGACGAAGCCACGCGTATCTACGGCGATCTCATCCCGCAGCAGCAGCGCGGCAAGCGCATGAGCGCGGTGAAGGAGCCCGTTGGCGTGGTTGCGGCGATCACGCCCTGGAACTTCCCGCTCGCGATGATCGCGCGCAAGATCGCCCCTGCCCTCGCCGCGGGCTGCACGGTGGTCGGCAAGCCCGCCGAGGACACGCCGCTCACCGCGCTCGCACTCGTCATGCTCGCGCACGAGGCGGGTGTGCCGCCCGGCGTGCTCAATCTCATCTGCGCGTCGCGCGAGCGCGGCGTGACAGCCGTCGCCGACTGGCTCGCGGACGCCCGGGTGCGCAAGATCACCTTCACCGGCTCGACGCCCGTGGGCAAGCATCTCGCGAAGGAATCGGCGGGCACGTTGAAGAAGCTCTCGCTCGAACTAGGCGGCAACGCGCCGTTCATCGTGTTCGACGACGCGGATCTCGACGCCGCAGTTGTTGGCCTCATGGCCGCGAAGTTCCGCAACGGCGGCCAGACCTGCGTGTGCCCCAATCGCGTGTACGTGCAAGCGGGCGTGTTCGAGCGCTTCGCCGACAAGCTCGCCACGCGCGTGGCGGCTTTGAAAGTCGCGCCCGCGACCGACCCCGCCGCGCAGATCGGCCCGATGATCAACGCGCGTGCGGTCGAAAAGATCGCCCGCCACGTGGACGACGCGGTGAGCCGCGGCGCACGCGTGCTCACGGGCGGCAAGCGCCTGAGCGAGCTGGGCGCGAACTGGTACGCGCCCACCGTGCTCGCGAACGCGACGCCCGACATGCAGCTAAGCTGCGAAGAAACCTTCGGCCCCGTTGTGCCGCTGTTCCGCTTCGACGACGAAGCCGAGGCGATCCACGCCGCCAACGACACACCGTATGGCCTCGCCGCCTACTTTTACAGCCAGGATGTGCGCCGCATCGATCGCGTCGCGCGGCAGCTCGAAGCGGGTATCGTCGGCATCAACGAAGGCGCGCTCGCTAGCGAAGCGGCGCCGTTCGGCGGCGTCAAAGAATCGGGCTATGGCCGGGAAGGCTCGAAGTACGGGCTCGACGATTACCTCTCCATCAAATACCTCTGCCAGGGAGGGCTTGCATGAGCACCTATCCGATCGAAGTCGCGTTCCCCGACATCGCCGCGCACGAGCGCAGCGAAACGGGCATCCCCTATGTGCATACGTTCGACTCGGGCGCGCCCGGCCCGCATGTGATGATCAATGCGCTCACACACGGCAACGAGGTGTGCGGCGCAATCGTCGTCGATGCGCTGCTGCGCGGGCGGCTGCGGCCGCGACGCGGCAAGCTCACGCTCGCGTTCGCGAACGTGGAGGCCTACCGCCGCTTCGACCCCGCGCACCCCGACGCCGCGCGTTTCGTCGATCAGGACTTCAATCGCGTGTGGACCGCGCAGGCACTGGACGACCTCGCGCGCGAATCGAGCGAACTGCGCCGCGCCCGCGCGATGCGGCCCGTGATCGACGACGTCGATCTGCTGCTCGACCTCCATTCGATGCACGAGAAGTGCATGCCGCTCATCGTCGCGGGGCCGCTCGCCAAGGGCGTCGAACTCTCGGCGCGGCTTGGCGCGCCGGCCACCGTCATATGCGACGAGGGCCACCCGGAAGGCCGCCGCATGCGCGACTACGAAGGCTTCGGCGACCCGGCGAGCGCGAAGAACGCGCTCTTGATCGAGTGCGGACAGCACTGGGAAACGAGCGCCGTGACCGTGGCGCGCGATGTCACGGCGCGCTTTCTGCTGCTCGCGGGTGTCGTGGACGAAGCGGATCTGCCTACGGACTGGCTGCAACCGCTGCCGCCGGAAATGCGCGTCGTGCGCGTGACAGAACCCGTAGTGGCGAAGAGCATGGACTTCCGTTTCGCAGGCGAGTACACGGGCCTCGAAGTGTTCCCCAAGGCCGGCGCCGTGATCGGCTGGTCCAACGGCGAGCCCGTAGTCACGCCCTACGACGACTGTATTCTCGTGATGCCTTCGCTGCGCCAGTTGCGCCCCGGCGTGACAGTGGTGCGGCTCGGCAAGATCGAGCAGCGCATCGTTCAGAAGCGCTGAAGCGTGTTTTCTTCTTAGTTAGGCTAACGAACGAATAATACAGAAGGCGATCAAGCCACTTCGAGTGCCTTCGCTTGCTGCAGGAAGGCGCTGGGCGTCACGCCGCAAAAGCGCTTGAAATGGCGACCCAGATGGCTCTGATCGAAGAAGCCGACCTGCGTCGCGACCACCGCGCCCGGCACGCCCGCCAGCAGCAATAACTGCGCGCGGCGCACGCGCACCTCGCACAGGTACTTGTAGGGCGAGAGGCCGACCTGCTGACGAAACACGGTAGCGAATCGCGAGACGCTGAGCGCCGATACCTCGGCCAGTTCGGCGAGGCTCACGGACTTGTCGAAATTCGCGTCGATATACGCCAGCGCGTCGCGAAGCGGAGTGACTGGCGCGGCAACGGATGCATTCGCGTGATGCATGATCAAGCCTCGCTGGCCGTCGATGTGTGCGCGCTGACAGCGGGCGCCGCGCGCCCGAAGCGCGCAATCGAAAACGGCTCGAGCGGTATGCCCGTTGCGCCGGCATCGAGCAGTTCCGCAAGCGTTTCGCCCACGCCCGGCCCGATCTGGAAGCCCGAGCCGCTGAAGCCGAACGCATAGAAAAGGCCTTCCGTCGTCGAACTCGGGCCGATTACCGGCTCCGAATCCGGCAGGTAGCTTTCCACGCCGCTCCACACGCGGATCACATGCAGCGGCGCGAGCGCGGGAACGAGCCGGCGGAACTGCGCGATCTGCTGCACGGTGTTGCCAGGCAGCACGCCGGCGCGGCGCGTGCCGGCGTCGGCAGGCCCCGGAGCGCCGCCGCCCAGCACGAGGTTGCCGCGCGGAATCTGCCGGAAGTAGACGCTCTCTTCCTTGATCGACGTGTAGACGCCCATCGAATGCATGAAGCGGTAGGGCACGGGCTCGGTCACGGCCATTTGCGGACCGCGCGCGACGAGCGGCACCGGCTCGCCGAATTGCGCGGACAAGGCGCCCGCCCAGGCACCCGCACAGATGAGCAGTTGCTCGGCGCGCCACACGGCGCCTGTCGCGCTCTCCACGCGAAAGCCGCCCGCTTCCTTTTCCACGCGCACGATCTCGGTGTTCTCCACGAGAGTCGCGCCGAGCCTCGCGGCGGCGCGGCCGAAGGCCGGTGCGGCCAGACGCGGATTGGCATGGCCGTCGCGCGGCGAGATGGAGGCGGCCAGCACCTCGCGGCCCAGGAACGGAAAGCGCTTGAACAACGCGGCACCTTCGAGCACTTCGAGATCGAGCCCGTAGGCGCGCGCCTGCTCGGCGTAGCGATGAAAGTATTCGGCGTCGTGTGCGTGGTAGCACACGCGCGTGTGGCCCGAAGGCAGAAATTCGACATCCTCGCCGAGCAGCGACTGCGCGCGATACCAGATATCGAGCGCGCGATTGGACATGGCAAGCTGCGAGAGTGCGCGTCCCTGGCGGCGCACGCCGCCGAAGTTCACGCCGCTCGCCTGCTGGCCCGTGAGCCCACGTTCGATCAGGATCACTGAGCGCTTGCGACGGCTCAGGAAGAACGCCGTGGACGTCCCGATGATGCCGCCTCCAATCACGATCACATCGGCGCGATCCGTCATTCGCTGAACTCCTTTTTGCGGCATGCGCCGGGCTGCGTTTGCGCGGCAAGCGCCGCGCCGTCCTGCGCTTCGTCGACGCCATTCCCGGCGGCGCTCAGCGCCATCGTCAGCGGCTTGACCGGCGCCTGCCCGCGCAGCCGGCCCACGGCTTCCAGCGGCACATGCGCCTCGGCTGCGATGACTTCGGCCCCTGCGTGCGCGCAGAAGCGGCCCTGGCAGCGCCCCATCCCTACGCGTGAGAACGCCTTCGCGCGATTCGCTTCCGTGGCGCCCGTCTCGCGCACCACACGGCGCAATTCGCCAGCCGTGATGGCCTCGCAGCGGCACACGACGGTGTCGTCGGGCAGCGTCGCCGCGAAATGCGCGGGCCACGGAAAGGCATTACGCAAGCCTTGTGCGAAGCGTGTGAAACGTGCGAGTTCAACCCGCAGTCTTGCCGCTTCGGCGAGTGCTCCGTTCGATGAGCCCGCGCCCGCATCCTGCAATGCCGCCAAGGCGGCGAGCCGCCCCGCGCGCTCGGCCGCGTCGGCGCCGCGCACGCGTGCGCCGTCGCCGGCCAGATAAACGCCTGCCACGCTGCTGCGGCCGTCCTGATCGATTTCGGGCAGCCATTGCCGCGCGGCTTGATCGAAATGGAACGCGCAACCCGCGAGATCCGCGATTTGCGTTTCGGAGCGCAAGTGATAGCCCAGCGCGACGGCGTCGCACGCCACGCGCGCTTCGCGGCCGTTCGCGAGTTTCACGCGCACCGCCGTCACGCCGTGCTCGGGCGAGCCTTCGATCGCAAGCGGCGTCACGCCCCGATGCATCGGCACACCCGCGCGGCGCAGCGTGCGCAGGAGCGCCATGCCCTTGCGCAGCGTGGCGGGCACTTGCAGCAAATCGGGCAACGCGCGCATGCGCTGGCCGAGCGTGGATGTATCGAGCACCGCGCTCACCGTTGCGCCCGCTTTCACGTACTGCGCGGCGACGAGGTAAAGCAGCGGGCCGGTGCCTATCATGACGGTGCGCGCGCCGATGGCGCAGCCCTGTGACTTCAGCGCGACCTGCGCGCCGCCCAGGCTATAGGCGCCCGCCAGATGCCAGCCCGGCACGGGCATGAGCCGGTCGGTCGCGCCGCTGCAGACGATCAGCGCGTCGAAGGCCAGCTCGTGGTAGCGTGCGCCGCTCGCCAAATGCACGGACTTCGGCCCGACGTTCCAGACGAGCGTGTCGGGCAGGTAGTCGATCTGCGAGCGCAGCGCGTCGAAGTCTCGATGCAGCGACGCCGCGCGTTCGGCCTCGGTGCCATAGAGTGTTGCGTAGCTGCGCTTGAAGCCTTCGGGCTGACGCCGATAAATCTGCCCGCCGTCGCGCCGCCCTTCATCCACGACGACAGGACGCAGGCCCGCCGCGACCAGCGTCTGCGCCGCGCGCACGCCGGCCGGTCCCGCGCCGATCACGACGACCTTCAGCTCTGCGCGCGCGGCCATACGCCCTCCCCGGCAAGCACGTTACGCGTGACGATCGACATGCCCGGCGCCGCAGGCGTCGTGCAGGCGCGCAGCCGCTCGCCCTGCGCGGTCCACACCCAGCAGTCCTGGCACGCGCCCATCAGGCAGAAACCGGCGCGGCGGCCGTCGTCGAACTCGCAGTCGCGCAGCGCGTCCTGCGTAGCGAGCAGCGCGACCATCAGCGTGTCGCCCTCGGCGGCCTGCGCCACGCGGCCGTCGATCTCGATCTCGAAGGTCGGGCGGCCCGCTTCCGCCACTCTCACGAAGCGTGCACTCATGCGGCCGCCCTCTTGGTGGATTGGGTGGATTGGGTGGATTGGGTGGATTGGGTGGATTGGGTGGATTGCGTTGCCTGCGCGACTTGTGCCGCCTGTGCGGTCTGCAGGCGCTCCAGTTCCGCTGTCGTGTGGTGGCAAAGGATCTGCGCGCCGCTCGGCAAGCGCTTCATCGCGGGTGCCGACACATTGCACGCGCCATCGATCCGCACCGGGCAACGCGCCCGGAACGCACACAGGTCGCGCACCTCGGCCGACGCCCCGAGCGGCGGAAGTGCCGTGCCCGCCACGGCGCGCCGCGCGTCGAGCCAGCCCGGCTGCAGGGCCGGCACCGAATCGACGAGCAAACCCGTGTAGGGGTGATAAGGCGGGGCCTCCAGCACGTCGCGCTGGCCTGCCTCGACGCACTGGCCGCCGTACAGCACGACGACGTCGTCGCAAATCGCGCGCACCGTCGAAATATCGTGGCTGATGAACATGTACGAGACGCCCAGTTCGCGCCGCAGTTCGGCGAGCAGGTCGAGAATCGCCGCGCCAACGACGGTATCGAGCGCGGACGTCACCTCGTCGCACAGAATGAGCGCTGGCTCGGCCGCAAGCGCGCGGGCCAGGTTCACGCGCTGCTTCTGGCCGCCCGAGAGACCGCCCGGCTGACGCTTCGCAATCGATGCGGGCAGCTTCACGAGGTCCAGTAGTTCGAGCATGCGCTTTTGCGCCCGCGCGCCGCGCAGGCCGTGATAGAAGCACATGGGCCGCGCGAGGATATCGGCAATCGTGCGGCTCGGGTTGAGCGCCGTGTCGGCGTTCTGGAACACGATCTGGATGCGCCGGTACTGATCGGGCGTGCGCGCCGAAAGCGTCGCGGGCAGCGGCACGCCGTCGAGCAGCACCTCGCCGCGCGCGCGCTCGACCAGCCCGGCCACCACGCGCGCGAGCGTCGTCTTGCCCGAGCCCGATTCGCCGATCACGCCCAGCGCACTGCCGCGCGGGATGCGCAAGCTCACATCCTCCAGCACGCGCACGGCGGGCACCCCGTTCGCATCGACCCGGCCATAGCCCGCGATCAGGTTGCGCACTTCGAGCAGCGGCACCTCGGCGGCGGGCGGCACGGCGGGCGGACCAGGGTCGGGGTGGCGGCGCGCGGCCAGCAGCGCGCGCGTGTAGTCGTCGGCGGGGGCGTCGAGCACCTGGAGCGTCGTGCCGTTCTCGCGCACCGCGCCATTGTTCAGGACGACGATACGATCGGCCATCTGCGCAACGACCGCGAGATCGTGCGACACGTACACGGCCGTCGTGCCCAGCTCCCTCACGACCTTGCGGAAGGCCGCGAGCACTTCGATCTGCGTGGTCACGTCGAGCGCCGTGGTGGGCTCGTCGAACACGACCACGGCGGGATCGGTGATCAGCGCCATTGCCGCCATCAGCCGCTGCAGCTGGCCGCCGGACACCTGGTGCGGATAGCGCGCGCCGATCGTCTCGGGCGCAGGCAGCGCGAGCGCGCGAAACAGGCTCACCGCCTTCTCGCGCGCCGCCGCGGGCGACATCAGCTTGTGCAGCAGCGCAGGCTCGGTCACCTGATCCATGATCGTGCGCGCCGGGTTGAAGCCCGCCGAGGCGCTCTGCGCGACATAAGCCACGACGCGCGCACGCAGCGCGCGGCGCCCGCGTTCGTCGAGCGCGAGCACATCCTTATCGCCGATCTTTACGCTGCCGCCCGCAATGGCGCAGCCGTCGCGCGCATGGCCGAGCAGTGAGAGCGCGATAGTCGTCTTGCCCGACCCCGACTCGCCGATCAGCGCGAGCACTTCGCCCTTCTTCACCGTGAAGTCGACACCCTTGACGATCTCGACGACCGCATCGGGCGCCGCGCCCGCGACCACACGCAGGCCCGTCACTTCGATCATGTTCATTTTCCGCCTCCATGCGCGCGGCCGCCGTGACGGCGCAGGCTGTCGATCAGCAGGTTCACGCCCACGGTCAGCGTCGCGATGGCGACGGCCGGCATCAGCACGGCGGGCGCGCCTTCCGCGAGGCCGCCAATGTTCTCGCGCACCAGCGAGCCCCAGTCCGCGTCCGGCGGCTGCACGCCGAGGCCGAGGAACGAGAGGCCGGAGAGCAGCAGCACGATGAACACGAAGCGCAGGCCGAAGTCGGCGAGCATGGGGTGGATCATGTTCGGCAGCACTTCCACACGGGCGATATAGAACAGCCCTTCGCCGCGCGCTCTGGCGACCTGCACGTATTCGAGCGTCATCAGGTTCACGGCCAGCGAGCGCGAGATACGGAACGCGCCCGGAATATAGGCGAGCGCCGCGACGGTGATGAGCATCGGCACCGAGGAGCCGAACGCCGCGATCACGACGAGCGCGAGCACCTTGCTCGGAATGGAGATCAGCGCGTCGAAAAGTCGGCTCAGCACCTCGTCGATCCAGCGCGGCGCAACCGCCGCAAGCAGTCCGAAGAATGTACCGATACCGCTTGCGAGCAGCGTTGCGGCGAGCGCGAGACCCACGGTGTACTGTGTGCCGTAGAGCACGCGGCTCAGCATGTCGCGGCCGAGGAAATCGGTGCCGAGCAGATGCGCCGCGCTATACGAGCCGAAGATCTCCGTGGAGGTGATCGCGCCGCCCTTGTACGGCGCGACGAGCGGCCCAATGAAGGCCACGCCGAGCCAGAACACGACGATCGCAAGGCCGATCAGGCCGAGCAGCGAGAGGCGCCCGACGATGCGGCGCAGCGGCGAGCGCGGCGACGTGGGAACGTCGCTCTGTACGTCCTTGACGACGTCGGCGGCGGCCCTTTCCTCGCTCTCGCTAATCGCGTAGAGCACGGTCGCGGCATGGGATGTGGCGGGTCGGTTCATCGTTGACGCAGCCTCGGGTTGGATACGATTTGACACAGGTCCGCGATCAGCACGAGCACCAGATACGCGGCGCAAAACACCATCACGCAGCCCTGCACGAGCGGGAGATCGCGGTTCGTCACGGCGTCGACCATCAGGCTCGCGAGGCCCGGATAGTTGAAGATCGACTCCACGATCACCACGCCGCCAAAGAGATACGAGAGGCTCAGCGCGACGGCATTGGCGATCGGGCCAATCGTGTTCGGCAGCACGTGGCGCAACACGATGCGAACGGGCGACGCCCCCTTCAGGCGCGCCATTTCCACATAGGGCGCGCTCAGCTGGTCGAGCACGGCGGCGCGCGTCATGCGCGCCATCTGCGCGACGATCACGCAGCACAGCGTCATGACCGGCATCGCGTAGATGCGCAGCAGCGTGCCGAACGAGTCCACCTCCGAGAGGTACGAGAGCGCGGGCAGCCAGCGCAGCTTCACCGCGAAAATCAGCACGGCGATGGTGGCGACCAGAAATTCGGGCACGGCCACGGCGCAGAGCGTGAGCACGTTGAGCACGCGGTCGAGTAGCGAGCCGCGGAACACGGCGGAAAAGATGCCGATGGCCAACGCCAGCGGCACCGAAACGAGCGTGGTGAGCCCCGCGAGCACGAGCGAGTTCGGCAGGCGTGTGGCGATCAGTTCGCTGACCGGCTGGTTGTTCGACACCGATGTGCCGAAGTTGCCGGTCACCGCCTGCAGGAGCCAGTGGACATAGCGCGTGAGCGCGGGCTGGTCGAGGCCGAACTGGTGCCGCAGCGCGGCCACCTGCTCAGGCGTGGCCGCCTGGCCGAGGGCCTGCTGCGCGGCGTCGCCGGGCAAGAGGCCCGTGAGGCCGAACACGATTGCCGAGACGATCAGCAACGTGAGCAGCGCGAGACCGAGACGCGCGGCAATGAGACGTTGCGCGTGAGCTTTCATCGGATGTCGCCTCCCTGAGCATCATGAAACGGGGGATCGGTGGCCGGGCGCACATCCAGACGCACACCGGCCGCAAACATCACACCTCGAACTACGCCTCGAGCCAGACGTTCTCGGCGAACTTGAAGCCCATGAGTCCGGCAATCGGAATCGAACCGAGGCCCTTGAGCTTCGTCGTATGCGCGTCGAGCGAGCTCAGGAACAGCGGAATGCCGATGCCGCCGTCGCTATGCACGAGCACCTGCATGTCGCCGTAGATCTTCTTGCGCTTCGCGTCGTCGGGCTCGCCGCGCGCGGCAAGCAGCAGCTGGTCGAACTTCGGGTCCTTCCAGTTCGCTTCATTCCACGGCGCATCCGACTTGAAGAACTGCGTGAAGATCACGTCGGCGCTCGGGCGCGCGTTGATGTTGCCGAAGGTCAGCGGGTGCTTCATCCAGTGGTTCGACCAGTAGCCGTCGCCGGGCGTGCGCACCACCTGAAGGTTCAGGCCAGCCTGCGGCGCGACCTGCTGCAGCAGCATCGCCATTTCGACGGAGCCGTCCGCCGCCGGGGAGGCATAGATCTGCAGCGGCGTGCTGCCGAGCTTTGCCTTCTGGAAGTAGAACTTGGCCTTCTGCGGATCGAAGGTGCGCTCCGGCAGGCCGGCAAAATAATATTTGTTGGTCGGATCGATCGGCTGATCGTTGCCGATCGCGCCATAGCCGAGGAACACGGCGTTGCGGATCTGCTCGCGGTCGAACAGGTGCATCATGCCGCGGCGGAAGTCGGCGTTGCCCGTGACGCCGCCTTCATCGCGCATGATGAGGTCGGTGTACTGGCCCGTCTTCGTCTCCTTCACCGCGAAGCCCGGCGTGCCCTTGATGCGCGAGGTCGAGCGCGGGCTCACCTGGTTGATGAGTTGCACGTCGCCCGAGAGCAGCGCGTTCACGCGCGCCGATTCGTCGCCGATGCCGACCAGTTCGATCTCGTCCAGATGCGGCAGGCCCGGCTTCCAGTAGCGTTCGTTGCGCACGACGACCGTGCGCACGCCCGGCGAGAAGTCCTTGAGCTTGAACGGGCCGGTGCCCACGGCCGTCTTGAAGTCGTTCGTGCCGTCCTTGATGATCATGAAGTGCGAGTCAGCGAGAATCACCGGCAGGTCGGCGTTTGCCCCCGTGAGCGTGATCGTCACTTCGTTCGGGCCCGTGGCCTTCACGTCCTGGAACTGATCGGCGAGCGTCTTGACCTTCGAGCCGACGGCGGCGTCCTTGTGGCGCATGAGCGAGTACACCACGTCGGCGGGCGCGAGGGTCTTGCCGTCGTGGAACTGCACGCCGCTGCGCAGCTTCACGACCCACACCGTCGCGTCCTTCGTATCGAGCGACTGCGCGAGCGCCATTTGCGCGCCGAGGTGCGAGTCGTACTCGGTCAGCCCGTTGTACAGCATGTACGCGCGCACGTAGTCGGTGGACACCGACTCCTTCGCGGGATCGAGCGTGTCGGAAGCTGACGACGACTGCGTCGCCACGCGGATCTTGCCGCCCTGCTTCGGCTTTTCCTGCGCGAAGGCCGCGCCGCTCGCGGCGAGCAGGCCCGCGCCCGTCATCGACATCATGCCCCCCGCGACCATCGCGCGAAGGAGGTCGCGGCGCGAGGCGCCGCGCTTCGTCAATTCCTCGAGCCGCACGCCCGGGTGAGCGATGTCTTCAAGCGATTTGTCGATGCTCATGAAACTTCTCCGCGTCTGATGTGGGGGGCCGCAGCTCGACGTATCGAGGCTGTGTGTTGTGGAAAAGCAGGGTCAGTAAAAAGCGTCTTTGATCTGGTAGTACGCGCCGACGAGCGGCAAAAACCACGGTTTGCCCGTGTGCCCCGGAATGGCAGGCCATGCGAAATCGCGCCACGGATTCGCGGACGGGTTGCCGCTCATCACCTCGGCCATCACCTGACCCATGTGCGTCGACATCTGCGTGCCGTGACCGCTGTAGCCCATCGAGAACCACACGCCTTCGTGCTGGCCCGCGCGCGGCAAGCGGTCCGCGGTGATATCGACGAGCCCGCCCCAGCAGTAATCGATCTGCACGCTCGCGAGCGCCGGAAAGAGCTGCGCAAGATTGCGCTGCAGGATGCGGCCGCTCCTGGCATCGGACGGCTGCTCCGACGCCGTGAAGCGCGCCCGGCCGCCGAACAGCAGGCGCGAATCCGGCGTCACGCGGAAATAGTTGTGCATGAGGCGGCTCGTCGTGTACGAGCGGCGGTTGGGCAAGAGCCGCATGAGCTGCGCGGGCGGCAGCGGTTCGGTCACGACGATGAACGAGCCGACCGGCGCAAGACGCCGCCGGTACCACGCGAACGGCCCATGGCGCGAAGGACCCGTGGCGATCAATACCTGTTGCACGCGCAACGACCCGCGAGTCGACTCCACGCGATAGCCCCCGCTCTCTTTCGCGATGGACGTCACGGCGGCGTGCTCGTAGAGCTGTGCGCCGCGCCGGACAGCGGCATTCGCGAGCCCTACCGCAAAGCGGCCCATATGCATCTGGCCGCCGTGCTTCTGGAGCAGTCCGCCATGGAAGCTGTCCGATTCCACCTCGCTGCGAATTTGTTCGCGGCCGATGATCTCGATGTCCGGATCGACTTCGCGGCGAATCAGTTCGGCCGCGCGTTCGAGGTGTTCGAGGTGATGCGGCTTCGCCGCGAGCTTGAGCTTGCCCGAAGCGAGGTAGTCGCAGTCGATGCCTTCTTCGCGAATCAGCCGCTCGACCGTCTCGACGGCCGCCGCGTACGCGCGGTAGCAACCCTGCGCGCGCTCGACGCCCAGTTGCCCGCGCAGCGCCGCATAGTCCTGCGCCACGCCGGTATTGCATTGGCCGCCGTTGCGCCCCGATGCGCCGCCACCCATGCGGCCCGCGTC
This sequence comes from Paraburkholderia sp. CNPSo 3281, assembly GCF_024206515.1. NCBI lineage: Bacteria > Pseudomonadati > Pseudomonadota > Betaproteobacteria > Burkholderiales > Burkholderiaceae > Paraburkholderia > Paraburkholderia sp. CNPSo 3281. The sequence goes on from NZ_JAMBPS010000049.1 coordinate 29,874, forward strand.
CAGCACCGCGACGCTCGCGCCGCGGCGCCCAAACGCGAGCGCCGCGGAAAGCCCCGTGAAGCCGCCGCCCACTACGGCGACGTCCACGCGGCCCTCCACCGGCCCCTCGCTTGCGAGCAGGCCGCCGGGGGCGGTATCGAGCCAGTAGGAGTCGAGCTTCATCGGGCGGCCTCGGCTATCGCCGTTCTCACAGACCCAGTTGCGAAGCGAGTTCGCCGATCGTCTCGACTTCGTAGTACTCGTAATACGGCGTGCCCGGCTCGTGGCCGCGCTTGACGAAGGCCTTGTGCTTGATGCCCAGGTCGTGCGCCGTCATGATGTCGTAGCGCAGGCTCGACGAAACATGCAGCACGTCGCCGGGGTTGCAGTTGAGCTGATCGAACATGTACTCGAAGCCCTGCATGCGCGGCTTGTACGACTGCGCCTGCTGCGCCGTGAACACGCGGTGGAACGGCGCGCCGAGTTTGTCGACGTTGCTCTGGATCTGGTCGTCCGAAGCGTTCGAGAGAATCACGAGCTTGTACTTCTTCGCCAGGCGCGAGAGACCTTCCGGCACGTCCGGGTGCGGGCCCCACGTCGGCACGGCGGTATAGAACTTTTCGGCTTCGGACTCGATGAACTCGACGTTCATGCGCTTGCAGGCGCGACGCACCGAATTGACGACCACGTCGCGGTACGGCTTCCATGCGCCGAGCACCTCGTCGAGGCGATAGCCCGCGAAGAACGTGACGAACTTCTCGAGATTGGCGCCCTTGAGGCGGTCGCCGTACAGCTCGCGCGCCATGTCGGCCATGCGGAACTTCGTGAGCGTGCCGTAGCAGTCGAACGTGATGTACTTCGGCTCGAAATCGATCATGATGGCAGTCCTTTCGTGTGACGAACCCGATCCGGGCTCAGTGGCGAGAACAGGTGGAAGTGCGTCCCTGTAGAAAATTTAAACAGCGCAATATTTGGGGTTGGCGTCGAATCGCGGGGCCTTCACGGTATAAACCACGCGTTTGCAGGGGCCGCCACAGCAGATTCTGCGGTGGCGCCATCGAGTGTGTGATAGCCGCATGACCGTGCGTTTTCCTGGGTGATTTGTCAGCATTACCGTTAGCATTCCGTTAGGTCCGCGTATCGATCAGCACGCTCTTGAAACGCAGGTGCGCTTCATAGCCCTGGCGCCCGAGGTCCTTGCCCATGCCCGAACGTTTGTAACCGCCCGTGGGGATCATGAAGTCGTTGCTGCGTCCGTAGCGGTTGACCCACACGGTGCCCGCCTCCAGCGCGCGCACGAGCCGTAGCGCCCGGCCGATATCCGCGGTGTGCACGCCGGCGGCGAGGCCGTATTCGGGATGCGAGGCGAGCGCGAGCGCTTCTTCCTCGGTGTCGAAGGTCTGCACTGTAAGCACCGGGCCGAAGATCTCGGCGCGCACCGCCTCGGTTTGCGGCGTCACGCCGGTGAGGATGGTGGGCAGGTAAAACGCGCCGGGCACGGGCGCGTCCGCGCGGTGGCCGCCGCAGTACAGCGTGGCGCCTTCGGCCACGCTGCGCTCGACGATGCCTTCGATGCGCGCGGCCTGGGTTTCCGAAATGATGGGCGGCAGCGTCGTGCCCGAAGCCCACGTCGCGCCGGCGCGCAGCGCAGCGAACGCCTGCTCGATGCGCGACACGAGTTCGTCCGCAACGGCGCGCGCGACCAGCAGGCGCGAACCGGCCACGCACACCTGCCCCGCGTTGACGGCAATCGCGCCGGCGATGCGGCGCGCGACCTCGTCGATTTTCGGCGCATCCGCGAACACGAGTTGCGGGCTCTTGCCGCCCAGTTCCAGCGTGACCGGTTTGGTGCCGCTTTGCGCGCACGCCGCCATGATCGCGGCGCCCGCGCGCGTCGATCCCGTGAATGTGACTTTCGCGACGTCCGGGTGGCGCACGAGTGCGTCGCCGGTCGTCGCGCCGTCGCCTTGCACCACGTTGAAGATGCCCGCCGGAATGCCCGCCTCGATCGCGAGTTCGGCCAGACGCAGCACGGAGAACGGCGTCATTTCAGAAGGCTTGAGCACCACGGCATTGCCCGCCGCGAGCGCCGGACCGATCTTCCACGATGCCATCACGAGCGGAAAATTCCACGGCGCGATCGCGCCGACCACGCCATAAGGCTCGGCGATCGTCATGCCCAGATGGTCGTGATCGGTGGCCACGACTTCGCCACCGATCTTGTCGGCGAACTCGGCATAGAAACGGATGCCTTCCGCCGTGAACGGCACGTCCCACGCGCACACGTCGCGCACGGGGCGCGTCGAGCCGAGCGCTTCGAGCGGCGCGAGCGCGGCGGTGTCGGCGGCGATCAGGTCGGCGAAGCGGCGCAGGATGCGGGCGCGCTCGCGCGGCGCCATGCGTGGCCAGCCGCTCGTGCGAAACGCGCGCTTCGCGTTGTCGACGGCGCGGTCCACCAGTTGTGCATCGCCAAGCGGCGCCGAGGCATAGACGATGCCGTCCGATGGCCGCGCGACCCCGATGCGCGCCGCGCCCTCGCCGACCCACTCTCCGCCGATGAAATGGCCGGCTTTCTCAGCCACGGCGGTAGCCACTGCGGCGGGATCGAACTGGTCCATGACTGGGTTCCCTCGACTTGGTCTCGATGGGAAATATCGTAGGCCCACTGCCACCGCATATTTCGCCGACAAAAAAGCGCAATCAGCAGAATCGACGCGTTATTGACCGTCCAACCCCGCGTTTTGCATTGCACCACGGGCGCAGGCCGGACGCGCGCTCAAACAGGAAGATCGTCCTAGTCAGCCACGGCGGCCGATGCGATAGTCACGGGACGCGTATATAGAATCTGGAGGCCGGCGTGTCCGACCCAAACCTGAACAGCGTCATTACCTACCGCGCATTTACCGCCGACGATCTGCCCGCCGCGCATGCGTTGTCGACGGCGGTGCGCTGGCGGCACCGCCCCGAAGACTGGCGTTTCGCCGCCCGCATCGGCGAAGGCATCGTGGCCGTGGACGAAACGGGCTCGCTCGTCGGCACGGCTTTCTCGTGGTTGTTCGGTCCCAACGCGGCGACGCTCGGCATGCTGATCGTCAAGCCCAGTCATCAGCGCCGCGGCATTGGCCGGGCCATGATCGAGCACTGGATGCAGGCGCTCGCCTCGCGCACGCTGCTGCTGCACGCAAGCGACACGGGCTGGCCGCTCGTCGAGCGGCTCGGCTTTACGCGCATCGGCCGCATTCACCAGCACCAGGGCGCGGCGTTTCAGCCGCCGCTCGTCTCGCTGCCCGCGGGCGAGCGGCTGCGCCCGATCGGCGCCAGCGACCGGCCCCGCCTCATCGAGCTGGCGACGCGCGCAAGCGGGCTCGACCGCTCGGACATGCTGCCGAAGCTGCTCGATCAGGCGAGCGGCATCGCGCTCGACCGCGACGGCGACCTGATCGGCTTCGCCCTCTTTCGCCGCTTTGGCGACGGGCACGTGATCGGCCCCGTGATCGCCCCCGATTCGCCGGATGCCTGCCGCGCCAAGGCGCTGATCAGCCATTGGCTCGCCTCCAACGCGGGCATATTCGTGCGCATCGATACGCCCGTCGATCTGGGCCTCTCCGACTGGCTCGAAGGCGTGGGGTTGCCGCTCGTCGATCACATCGAGAAGACGGAGCGCGGCGCGCCTTTGCGCGTCGATACCCAGTTCAAGCAGTTTGCAATCACGAGCCAGGCGGTGTGGTGAGCGCGGTCGAGTGGAAGGCATCCGCCGCGCTACCACCCGGGCAGCGAACGGATTACCATTAGGATTCTCGCCTCGAGGGTGACGGTTATGGCTACCTATGGTATCGACGGTGTCCGCATCAGTTCCTCAACGGACCGCGTAACACACGTGCGCTGGGCGCTGATCGACCCCCAGACGCACGACTGGCTCTCGACACCCACCATCTCCGAGGTGGCGGCCGTCACCAGCGACATCCGCTCGGGCGCCGTGGTTTATTCGGTTTTTACGCTGGGCGGCATGAGATTCCTTGGCCCGAAGATCAAGCCGGTGCCGCATCCCAACGGAATCGACGGAATCGATCTGGAAGTGCCGGACGGTAACGTCGAAAAATCCATCGACGATCTACCGCGCGTCTAGCGACGCGTCGATCGTTCTGCCGACTACCGGAAAGAAAAAGCGGCAAAGAAAAACGCGATGCGCGCGGATGGGCGCACATCGTCCGCTTGTCGCCAACGCTGACTCGCCGAATCCAATAATTCGGAATACCGAGTATTTGACCCGGCAATCGGCGAGCAAACGTTGCTGTCAGTTGTAGCCCGGCGTCGCCGACGTAGCAACGTCGGCGCGGTCGCTTGGGTTGCCAGCCAGCACGACGGTGGGCTCATGCAATAACGAGCGATACGGATGCAGATACGGTTCCCTACACACCGACTCAGCAAGTTTGGCGGTGCCCTAGCCGCAACTGCGGCGCCCCATGCCTCGCCATCACACGGATCCATGCGGCCGCACGCCTTGTCCCCAAATCGCCGCACTGATTCGGCTTGCATCGACTGTCGAACGCCTCCGATAGATATTACATCACAATGTGATGCTTTTACTCTCTATCACCGCCGGAGGAAACCCGTCTGCCGTGCGTGACTATTGCGAAGTCGTGAGCTTCAGGTTCGGACGCAAGTCGTGTGTAACCGCTTCACGTTGCCCCTTGCGCAGGTCCGACACCTGTTCGATGCCAGCCTTCAGCACTTCTTCGCAAAACCCGATTCGCGTGCGGTAATACTCGGCCTGCAATTGCGCATCCAGAACCCGCTGTTCGGCCTGGAAGAGTGCCATGCGCAATTCACCCAGCGCGCGTTGAGCCTGCTTCTCCGGCGTTGCGGCATTGTGGGCAATCAAGTTTGAAAGCCAATGCAACATGGATAAGCCCCCCTGTCTTCGATTTCACGATCGCACGCGTCAAGTTTGATAACCGCCCGAACTGTCGCTGGGAAAAGACTATCAGAGGCGAAGAAAACCAGTGTGTGCACAAACGAACGTGTTGTATAAACGATGCAAAAGGTCGTACCCACGACGCGCTTTCATCGCGCGTCTTCATCGCATGCTTTCGTTGCGCGCTTTCGTTGCAAATAGGGAGCGATACATGTCCGTGGTGCCGGATCAGCCGATCGAGATGGGGCGCAACCGTGACTATCCACAAGCTGAGGGTTCGCACACTCGCATTCGGCATAGCGTTCGCGTTACTGGGCCCAGGCGTGTGTCTGGCAGACCAGGTGAAAGTCATGATGTCGGGCTGGTTTGCCCCAGCGTATCGTGACCTGGGCCCGCAATTCGAGGACGAGAGCGGCTATACACTGGCCACGGTCTGGGGCGCAGCGACGGGCACCGCCCTGAATGCGATTCCCGTGCGGTTTGCGCGTGGCGAGTGGGCCGACGTGCTGATCGTGGTCGGCTATGCGCTCGACGACCAGATTCGCGCCGGCAACGTCGTGCCTGGCAGCAAGGTGGACTTCGCACGCTCGCCAATCGGTATGGTGGTACGCGAGGGTGCGCCGAAACCGGACATCAGCACTGTCGACGCCTTGCGCCGCACGCTGCTTGCATCGAAGTCGATTGTCTATCCGGAAAGCCCCAGTGGCGTCTATATCGCCAACGAACTGTTTTCGCGTCTCGGCATTGACGGGCGTGTGAAAAGCAAGAGCCGCATGGTTTCCGCCGAGCGGGTCGCCACTATCGTCGCGAACGGCGACGCCGAGATTGGCTTGCAGCAGGTCGTGGAACTGTTGCCGGTGAAGGGGATATCGGTGGTCGGCAGTCTGCCCGCGGAAGTACAACGTTACACGGTGTACTCCGGGGGCATTGCGACTACAGCGAGAAATCCGGTCGGCGCAGAAGCGCTAATGCGCTTTCTGTCCTCGCCGGAGGCGGCAGCCGCGATCACGCACAGCGGGCTCGAACCGATCACGGCGCCGCAACCTCCTGCGCTGCCGCTACCGCCGCAGCAGCCACAATCACAGCCGCAACTGGCACCGCAACCGCCGCCGCAACCGCAGCTGGCGCCACAAGAGCCGTAACTGCAACCTCAACCGAATTGAGCGAAGCAGCGATGCTGCCGATCGGCCGTCACCAGGAGCTGGACATCAACCCACCGCCATCCCTTTTTCGGCCAGCTCCTTCTTCGCGTTTTCGTTCTTGGTCAGATGCGTCAGGCCCATGCCGCGCAGAACGTTCGGCGCCTTCGTGTACTGGATATTGTCATAGCCCACGATCTCGATGCGATTGCCCCAGGGGTCGCGAAAATCCAGAAACGGACCGTCGAGCGGCTTCACGCCCGCGGCCTCGAGTGCGGCACGTGCCGCCTCCTTGTCGTCGACAACGAGGCCGACATGCCGGCCGTCGTCGGCGGGCTGTTTGCGTCCCGCCTGCAACGCGATGAATTGATCGCCAAGATCGATGAAGGCCATCGTCCTGCTCTTGCCGCGCAACTGAAAGTCGAAGATGCGGCCGTAGAAAGCTAGTGCTTCCTCGATATCGCCGACTTCCAGTGCGACGTGATTGAAGCCGATGGCGCGCGGCTTGGTAGTTGCGGTGTCAACCATTTCCCTCTCCTTCTGCAATCCGTGCATAGCGTTGATGAACTCGCCCGGAACTGGCCAGTGGCACACCTTCAAGTATCGGGATTGAAGGCGTCCGACACTAGCCGGTCAAACAGGATATTGTTTGAGCCATGATTGAACAAATATCGTTCCCGATCCGGCGCATGTACCGCGCGTCACCTATGATGGTTCGTGCGGAACGAGTTGGCAAACCTCGAGGGCACCATGGACAGGACAGAGCGGACCATCAAGTGGCGCAGTCTGCCAAATGTAAGCAACGGCGCGAGCGAGCCCCACAATCCACTGCCTGCGGTCTGTGACGTTTCGGTGACGAACGTTTGCAACGCTGCATGCGATTTCTGCGGCTTTTCGCGTGAGAAGAAAATGGCGGGCCCGCGCCGCTATCTCGATCCTGAAGCGTTTGCGCGTGCGATGCCGATGCTGCGCAGACGCAAGATTCGCTACATGACGCTGCAGGGCGGCGAGCCTCTGGTGCACCCGCAAATCGAATCGCTCGTCGGCTCGGCCACGAAAGCCGGCATCCAGTGCGGCGTGATCACGAACGGCTGGTTCCTGCCCCGCCACATCAAGCGACTCGCTGACGCCGGCCTCAAGCGTCTCCTGATCTCGATCGATAGCGCGGACATGAGCGAACACGAGCGCAATCGCGGCCTGCCCGGCCTCGAGGCACGCATCCGCGAGGGCATCGCCCAGGCGCACGCGTTCGGCATCCCGGTCTGCGCAACGGTTACGGTAAGCCATCTGGTGCGTTACGCCGCGCTTCCCGAAACGCTCAACCGGCTCGGCTTCGATTCCGTGGTGTTTTCCTATCCAAGGCGCGAGGCATTCGGTTCCACATCGCTCGTGTATGACGAAAATTCGAAGCTCGTCGACCTCAGCCGTGACGAGCTACTCGAAGCATTGAGTGCCATCGGGTCCCTCAAAAAGCGCTTTCGCGTGATGGACCCTGGCGCTGCACTGGATGAGGTCGCGCGGTTCGTGCGCGGCGAACAGCAACTCATTCCGTGTATCGCCGGCAGCAAGTATTTTTATATCGACTGGAACCTCGATGTCTGGCGTTGCGAACCATGGCACGAGCCCATGGGCTCCGTGTTCGACCTCGACCGCCTGCCCGATCAACGCGAACCGTGCAACGCCTGCATGATGGGGTGCTACCGGCATGCCAGCGTCCTGATGCACGGCGCCAAGGCCGTCACTGACTCGGTCTATGCGCTGGGCAGGGGCGAGCTTCGCAGTGCCGTCAGCTTGTTGTTCCAGCGCGGCGTGGCGTATTCGCTGTGGGCACTCGCCACCGAAGAATTGCCTCGGACGGCGCTTAGCGCACTGGCAGGACGGAGCGGCGCACGCCGTTCCTCGCCGCAGAGCGCATAAATCGAGGCTATGGGCGAATCACCGTCATGCTGAACGGGCCGCCGTTCGCCGCTGCATGAGCGACGGCCTCGTTCGCATCGTCGAGCGAGAAGGTCGTCACATCGAAATGGCCCAGATCGAGCAGTGCGCCGCGAATCAAACCCGTCATTAGCGTCACGGCGTGCCTCGGGTACATCCACTTGCCCCGTACCGTGATGTCATTGCGCATGATCCACGGATAAGGCAATTCGAGCCCGGCGCCGCCGAGCATGCCGACCCCGCCCATCAGGACCACGCGCCCGTATGGGCGGACCGCCATCACCGCGGCACGCACCGTCGTCGCCGGAACCGATGGCGGCATCAGGTCCATCACGCAGTCGATCGGCCCAGGCGCCGCCTGTTGCATGCGTTCGCGGTCCGTGGCTTCGTCGCCGGAAAGCGCCACGGTTCGCACGCGCTCGCCGAATTTGCGCGCCAGCTTCTCGAGCGCCTGCACGTTGCGCCCAGGTGCAACGACGCACCGCGCACCCATGGCGAGCGCGACCGCGACGCACGCGCTGCCGAAGTTGCCGGTCGCGCCGCTCACGAGCAGGATCTCGCCCGCCCGCAGATCGGACGCGAGCAGCCCGCCATAAGGCACGAGCAGCGTATTGAGCGCGCACCATCGCGCGGCGTCGGCCGGATCGATGTCGCCGATACGCACCGCGTTTTCGGTCGGCACCCTTACCCGTTCCGCAAACGGACCATCATGGAAATAGCGCTGCAATGTCTCGCCGCCCTCGCCCCGCGCGCTCCAGCCTTGCAGCACGATATCGGGCATGAGTGCGTCGTCGCGAGCGCGCACCGTCGGATCGCAGAACACCCAGTCGCCCGGTTGCAGTTTCGTCGCATCCGGGCCGATGGTCCGAACCCGGCCGATCGCGCCGCAGCCGGGCACGATCGGCAGCGCGATGGGATAGCGGCGTTCTCCGCTGAACACTTCCTGCGCGTACGACAACACCGGCGCCGCAACGACGTCCACGATGACCTCGCCGGTGCCGGCGGATGGATCCGGTATCTGTTCGATCGCGAGCGGCGTGTTGAGCGTTTTCAGAATGGCAGCTTTCATGGCGCTTCCAGAAGGGGGAACGAGCCGATTCTGGCAGGCTTAGAATGGGCAACAAGGCCCGCTGCGATCCCAGGATCGCGCAGTCCCTCCCTGTACGAAGCGAACGCGATGACAGCCACGACTCGAACCCAATTCGGCGATTTTCTGCGCTCCCGGCGCAAAAAGCTCAGACCCGGCGACGTCGGCCTGGGCGGCGGCCAGCGCCGCCGTACGCCCGGCCTGCGCCGTGAAGAAGTCGCGGAACTCGCGGGCATCGGTGTCGACTGGTATGTGCGGCTCGAGCAGGGGCGCGCGGTCAGCCCTTCGGATGCGACGCTCGATGCGCTTTCTCAGGCATTGCGGCTCGATAAGGCGGAAGCCGCCCATTTGCGCACGCTCGCGCAGCGCGGCGAGCCGCGCGTCTTCGCCCGCGAGAGCGTGCCGCCGACCCTTGCGCGGATCGTCGCCAGTCTCGCTCTGCCGGCCTATGTGACCGGCCGGCGCTGGGACATCCTCGTGTGCAACGAGGCCGCCGCCGATCTGCTTGGCTTCGATCGCCTCGCTGCGGAAGACCGCAACATCATGATCTACATGTTCATCGAACCCGAGGCACGGCGGCTCTTTGGCGCGAGCTGGCCCGATGAAGCCCGCCGCATGATCGCGCTGTTTCGCACGAGCCACGATCTCTATGCGGGCGACCCTGCGTTCGTCGAACTGGTCGAGCGGCTGCGTTCAGGCAGCGAGGAGTTCGCGCGGTGGTGGAGTGCGCACGACGTGCGCGGCGGCGCGTCGGGCCAGAAGGTTTTTGCGCACGCGAAGCGAGGTATGCAGCGCTACGAGTACGCGACGTTTCAGGCGAACGACGATCCGGCGCTGAAACTCGCGATCTACACGCCGGTCGGCACGGATATCTGAGCCTGCAACGAGGCACCAACCACTTGCGCTCAATCGCTCAACGCAGCTAGGCGCTCGACAATCTCATCGAATGAAGGCCGCGTCTCGACTTGCTCGCGCAAACAGTCTGCGATCAGCGCATCGAACCCGGCGGCGCGATCATGGGCCTCTCCGGTCAGACGTTGCGCGAGTTCTTCCAGCAGGCAGCCAAACGCGCGCACCTCGATGCGCTCGAGCGCCTGCGCCTGTGCGCGATCGTCGATATCGTGAAAGGACGCCGCGCCGAAGTCGCCGAGCAATACGTGCCCTGAGCCGTCGTGCAGGATGTTGTGCGCATAGAGATCGCCGTGCATGATCCCGCGCCCATGCAGGTGGCGCGCCGCCGACGCGATCCCGCGCGCGATCTGCAGTGCAACCGGCCGGTCGAAGCGTACATCGGCCGCATAGACGTCACGCGTACACGAATCGAGGCTCGGAGGCCCGGCGAGATTGACGAACGCCGGATGGATCAGCTCCATCACGAGGCCGTGCTCGCCCAGCGGATGACCCGTTGCCTTGCCGAGCACCGGGATGAGGTTCGGGTGCGGCCCGGCTTGCAGGCACGCGGCCATTTCGAGCTCCGGCAAACCGTCGCTCGTCACCGCGCCCTTGAACAGCTTGACGGCGACCGCCTCCACCGGATGCCCGTCGCGCAGGAGACGCGTCGCGCGATGCGTCACGCCCGATGCGCCCTCGCCAAGCGTTTGTCCGAGCGCGAGCGTATGCCAGTCGATATCGGGCACCGGCGCATCGGCCAGCGCAACCTGCTCGCGCACGACGTTCAGAGGATTGCCCGCGTAGGCGAGCCACGCGAGCCGGGGCAGGCGCAACAGCCAGTCGGGCAACGCGTCGAGCCGGTTCGCCGAAATCCGCAGCAGTTCGAGCCGGTTGCAGGCGGCCATCGTCTCGGGCAACGAGCGCAGCCGGTTGCCGGCGAGCATCAGCTTCTGCAGATTCGGACGCTCGCCGATTTCCGCCGGCAGCGCGTCGACGTCGTTATCGGTCAGGATCAGCCAGCGCAATTGCGGCGGCAGCGCGCGCCCCGAAACGCGGCGAATGCGGTTCGCCTTGAAGCCGACCATGCTCAGCGATTCGCAGTCGCCGAGGACGGGCGGCAACTCGGTGAACGGGTTGTTCGAGGCGAACAGAATGCGCAGACGGCGCAGCTTCGGCAGGTCGTCCGGCAACGACGTGAGCGCATTGCCCGAGAGGTCGAGCGCCTCCAGGCTGTCGGCGAGGTCGAAGATCTCGCGCGGAAATTCGCTCAACCCGCAGGCGAGCTTGAGCTGTCGTGCGCCGGCGAGTTGCCCGTCACGCAGTTGTTCGAGGGTAGCGGTCTTCACGCGTGAATTGAATCGAGTAATGGCAAGGAAGTCGCAAGCGCCGCGGCACAACGCAGCGCCGGCCATTGCAATTCTAGCGGGTCGCTCGCCTGGATCGCATCCTGGATCGCATCCTGGACTGCATTTTGGACTGCATGCGTCAGGAACGCGCCTGCTCGCTCGCGGCAGCTTGCTCATGCACGCTCGTTGCGGACCAGCCGCCGCCCAGCACCTTGTATAGCGTGACCTGATTCGAGAGCTTCGCGAGCTCGTCGGTGACGAGTTGCTCCTGAGCGGTATAGAGCGTGCGCTGCGCGGTCAGCACGGTCAGGAAGCTGTCGGTACCGGTCTTGTAGCGTGCCTGCGCGAGATCGTAGTAATCCTGCGCCGATTTCACGTAGTCGCGGTCCGCCTCGACCTGATCGACATAGGTCGCGCGCCCCGCCAGTGCGTTCGACACTTGCTTGAATGCCGTCTGGATCGCCTTTTCGTAATCGGCCACGTCGATAACCTTCTCGATCTTCGCAACATCGAGCGACGCCTTGTTGCTGCCGTAATCGAAGACCGGCATCGTGATCGATGGCGCGAACGTCCACGCGCCCGTGCTCGCCTTGAATAGCTGCGAGAGGCTCGTGCTGGCCGTGCCGGCGCTCGCTGTCAGCCCGATCTTGGGAAAGAACGCCGCGCGTGCGGCGCCGATGTTCGCGTTCGCCGCCTTGAGCGTATGCTCCGCCTCGATGATATCGGGCCGCCGCGCGAGCAAATCGGACGGGATGCCCGCATCGACGTCGGCGAACATGGCGTCGCTCTCCAGCAGCGTGGGCTCAGTGGCGAAGTCATCGGGCAACGGACAGCCAATCTCCGCGATCAGATTGTTGCGGTCCTGCGCGACCGCGCGCGTATACGACGCCACGCTCGCGCGTGCGCTCGCCAGCGAGGTCTGCGCCTCGCGCACGTCCTGAAGCGACGCGCTGCCGATCTTCATCATGCTCACCGTGAGGTCGTACGTGCTCTGGTCGGCCGCGGCGGTGTCGGTCGAGACCTTCAGCAAGGTCTCGTCGGAGAGCAATTGCAGATAGTCGGTCGCCACATCGGCCACGAGCGAAAGCTATGCGCTCGACGTACTCGACGACGACGATCCCGTCGTCCACCAGCAGGCCGATCGCGAACATCGAAAGCACGTTGATCGAGAAGCCGATCGCCGACATCACGCCCAGCGTGCCCAGCAGCGCAACCGGCACGACGATCGTCGGAATCAGCGTCGCACGCAGGTTCTGCAGGAACAGATACATCACGAGGAACACGAGGATCACCGCTTCGAAGAGCGTCTTCATGACCTCCTCGATCGAGATCTTCACGAACGGCGTGGAGTCGTACGGATAGGCAATCGCCACGTCCTTGGGCAATTGCGGCTGCAGCTCTACGAGCTTCGCGCGCACGGCCTTCGCGACCGCCATGGCGTTCGCACCGGTCGATAGCTTGACGGCCAGCGCGGCCGCCGGCTTGCCATCGAGCCGCGAGGACGTATCGTATGAATCGCCGCCCATCTCGACGCGCGCGACGTCTTTGAACCGAACCTTCGAGCCGTCGCTATTCACGCGCAGGAGAATGTCGCCGAACGGGTCGGCCGTGGTCATCAGGCTCGACGCCGAGATCGTCGCGTTGATCGCCTGGGAACCCGTAGCAGGCGCGCCACCGAGTTCGCCGACGGAAAGCTGCACGTTCTGGTTGGTGACCGCAGTCGTCACGTCGGACGCGGTGACGCCAAAGCTGCGCAGCTTCACGGGATCGAGCCAGATCCGCATGGCATGCTGCGCGCCAAACAGCGTGACGTCGCCCACGCCGTTGATCTGCGTAAGCGGGTCCTCGATCTGCGTCGCGATGACGTTGCCGAGGTCGATCGAATTGAGCGTGCCGCCCGGCGACGACAGCGCGACGATCATCAGAAAGTCGCTCGATGCCTTCGCCACCTTCACGCCCTGTTCCTGCACCGTCTCCGGCAGCGAGGCGGTGGCCTGGGTCACCTTGTTCTGGACCTGCACCTGCGCGATGTCCGGATTGGTGCCGGGCTTGAACGTCAGGTTGATGGTCGCCTGCCCCGCTCCGCTGCTCGTCGACGACATGTACAGCAGGTTATCGATGCCGGAAAGCTTCTGCTCGATCACCTGGGTGACGGTCTTCGCGACCGTGTCGGCGGAGGCGCCCGGATAGGTCGCCGTGACCTGCACCGAAGGCGGCGCGATGGTCGGATATTGCTCGATCGGCAGCGTAGTGGTCGCCGCGCCGCCGATCAACATGACGACGCTCGCAACGACCCAAGCGAGGATTGGGCGCTGGATGAAGAAACCTGCCATGCACCCTCCTTACGATGCCACAGCAGACGAGGCTGCAACCACGGTGGCCGAATCCGCGGCCATGTGAACCGCCACGCCGGCCTGCACCTTCTGCAGCCCGCTCACGATCACGCGACCGCCGGCCTTCAGTCCGCTCGTGACGATCCACTGGTCTGCATAGGCACTGTCCGCGTGCACCGCAACCTGCTTCGCGTGTCCGGTCGCATCGACGACCCATACGCTCGCGCCGCCGTCCGAAGCGCGCGTGACCGCGAGCTGCGGAACGAGCAGCGCGCTCGTGCTCTCGCCCTCGTCGAGTTGCGCACGCACGAACATGGCGGGCAGCAGTTCACCCTCCGGGTTCGGGAAGACCATGCGCAGCGTGACCGAACCCGTTGTGGCGTCGACGGTGATGCCCGAAAACTGCAGCACGCCCGCGTGGGCGTACGGCGTGCCGGCCTCCATCACGAGCTGCACCGCCGCGCCCGTGCCCGAGCGCTTGAGCCGGCCCGAGGCAAACGCCTTGCGCAAGCGCAGCCAGTCGGCGCTCGAGCGCGTGACGTCGAGGTACATCGCGTCGTATGCCTGAATGGTGGCGAGTGCGGTGGTCTGCTCCGAGGTCACGAGCGCGCCTTCGGTCACCGACGAAGCGCCGATGCGGCCTGAAATGGGCGCCGTGATCCGCGTGTAGCCGAGATTGATGCGCGCCGACTCGAGCGACGCGCGATCGGCGATCACGTCGGCCTCGTCCTCGCGAACGGCCGCGATCGCGTCGTCGTTGTCCTGCGCGCTGACCGCGTTGATCTTCACGAGCTGCGCGTAGCGGTCGGCTTTCGTCTTTGCAGAAGCGAGCGTTGCCTCCGCCTTGGCGAGTGTGCCGCGCGCCTGATCGTACGTCGCCTGGTAGGTGGCCGGATCGATCTGGTAGAGCACCTGCCCCGCCTTCACGTCCGAACCCTCGACGAAGAACCGAACGGAAATCCGCCATGCGTTCAGTCAGCTGACGCTCGATATACCGCCAGGCGAGTCGCTCGTCGCGTTTGGGATCCACTACCTGACGGCAGTGCTGCAGCCCTCTTTTCTCGCGACACGCCGCCTGTGCTATCAGGAGGTCGACCGGTCGAACGTGGGCCGGCCTTGTACGAATCGGGTCCGAAACGGGGATTGATGCATGTGCGCGACTTTCTGGCCAGCGCGATCGAGGCGGGCACGATTCGGCCCTGTGACGCAGGCGTCGCCGCGCACCATCTGCTGGCGCTTCTCGAAGCCGAGTTGGTCGAAATCGCGACGCTTGGCTATGAGGTCAAAGCCTCGCCCGCGAAATTGCTGGGGGTCGTGAACCGGGCAATCGACGTATTTCTCGCAGGCTATGCCGTGGCAGCGCCGCAGGCGAACCGCAAGGGTCCGCCGAAGGCAAAATAATGACGGGCTTCGTGAACCCAAGCCGCATCAGCAAGGCGCGACATGCGGAATCATCGCCGCCTGCCCGCGCAGCACGCCGACTTCGTCGATCAGTTGCCATACGGTCGCGCGCTCGATCCAGAAGCGCTGCCCTGACTTCGTGATGCGGATGCCGCGATAGTCTTTCACGAAGCCTTCGCGCGTCACCGAATCGAGAAATGCCTGCCGCTCGCTACGCTCGGGCGCCTGCGCGGAAAGACGCGAAGGCAGCGCCGTGATTTCGTCCCAGTCGTAGCCGAAGATCGCTTGTGCGCGACGATTGCCATACATGAACACGGGGTCCGCCTGCGTGCCGTGCGCAAGCAATCCGAACGGCGCGTGCTCGTAGAGCCAGGCCGCGCCCTCGGTGTCGCTCATGCCTTCGGGCACGAGCGCAACGCCCACCAGGCGGCGATAGCTGTTTGCGAGAAGACGAAAAAATTCGGTTTCCGTGTTCGGCGACATTCAGACTGGCTCCTTCGATTCGAGGGGTTGCTTGCGCGTTGCGCAATTCTATCAATCGCGAGTGAAAGCGCGCGCCCAGCCCAGCGGCACATACCGCCGACGCAAACGCGATAAAAACGGATACGTGGGCGCGTCAGGCAAGCTGGAATACGACCGCAACGCCGAGCTGGGTGTCGCTGCATCCGTCGCTTCACCGTCCCTCGCCTCAACCGCATCTCGCCGTTGGACAGCTAGTTATTTCGCAAACCTTATTATTTCATCCGACCTGATTTTGTCACGAATATGCCTGATCTATCGCGTGTTGTGCCCTCCACATCTCCGCTTCCCATGACGCGACGGTTTCAACTTTCGAAGGGCTACGCAATTGCCGATCTGTAGTTCGCGGCGCCGCCCGCGCGCAAGGTGCTTGCAACGGCTTACGTATGAGGAAAGGCGGCGAAATGCGCTAAAGCTCAAGAAGGGCAGGCTCGAGCCGTAATAAGGAGGTCGGCGCGTCATGCGCCTTGCATTTACAGCCATTCGACCCCCATGAAACTCAGCCGCAAGATTCCGCTCGCTTTCGCAGCCTCCCTCACCCTCATGTCGGCGGGTGCGTTCTACGGCATCCACACGCTCAATCAGGCCATCGATACCTACCGCACCACCGTGCAGGACGCCGCCGCGAACGAGCGCATGGTGTCGGCCACGCTCGTCGAGTTCAAGCTGCAGGTGCAGGAGTGGAAAGACACACTCCTGCGCGGCAAGGACCCGCAAAAACTCGATCGTTACTGGAGCGCGTTTCAGAAGCGCGAGCGCACCGTGAACGATCTCGCCGCCGCGCTCGAAACGAAACTGCCCGAAGGCGAAGCGCGCACGCTCGTCGCGCAGTTCGCCGACGCGCACGAGGCGATGGGCCAGGGGTATCGCAAGGGCTTCGAGGCATTCAAGGCGGCGGGCGCCGATCCCGTTGCGGGCGATACCGTGGTCGCCGGCGTCGATCGCGCGCCGGCCCAACTGCTCGACCGCGCCGCGCAGACCATTGCCGCCGCCAACGCGCAAGTGGCCGCACAGGCCGCGGTGCAGGCCGCGCACGCCACCCTCGTGAGCGCCGTGCTGATGGTGGTCGCGTTCCTGCTTGCGCTGGCGGGCGGCGTGCTGTTCAGCCGCACGGTAACGAGCCCGCTGGGCCGCGCCGTGGAGTTTGCGCGCGAGGTCGCCGACGGCGACCTGTCGACCGATCTGCATACGCATGGCGACGACGAAACCGCGGAACTGCTCACGGCGCTCGCGAAAATGCAGACGAGCCTCGCGCGCGTGGTGAGCGAGGTCCGCGCCAACGCCGAAGGCGTGGCAACGGCGAGCGCGCAGATCGCCTCGGGCAACCAGAATCTGTCCTCGCGCACCGAAGAGCAGGCGGCGTCGCTCGAAGAAACGGCCGCGAGCATGGAAGAGCTGACGTCGATCGTACGCATGAACGCGCAGAATGCGGAGCACGTCAGCTCGCTTGCGGGTACGGCGGCGCAGACTGCGGCGCGCGGCGGCACGGTGATGCGCGGCGTGGTCGGCACGATGCAGTCCATTGCGGACAGTTCGAGCAAGGTCGGCGAGATCATCGGATTGATCGACGGCATCGCGTTCCAGACCAATATTCTTGCGCTCAACGCCGCCGTCGAAGCGGCGCGGGCGGGCGAGCAAGGCCGCGGTTTCGCCGTTGTCGCGGGCGAAGTCCGCACGCTCGCGCAGCGCAGCGCGAGCGCGGCGCGCGAGATCAAGGCGCTCATCGAGCAGTCGAAAGAACACGTCGAAAGCGGATCGTCCCAGGTGGCCGACGCCGGCCACATCATCGACGAGATCGTCGAAGCCGTGCAGCGGGTTTCCGGCACCGTGCAAGACATTTCGACGGCGTCGCGCGAACAGTCGACGGGCATCGAGCAGGTGAACATCGCCGTCACGCAAATGGACGAGGTCACGCAGCAGAACGCGGCGCTCGTGGAGGAGGCATCGGCGGCGACGTATGCGCTGGCCGAGCAGGCGCACGCGCTTCGCGAGACCGTGGCCGCGTTCAGGCTCAGGGATGGCGCCATCGCCTGATTTCGCGCGCATGCCGCGTGCGCCCTGGAGAACATAACCGCCGCGGCATGTCCGGCATCTTGCTCGCGAGGCTGACTCCGGCCGATCGCGAGCGTAATATACGCGGGACTATAGCGAGTACGGAGACTCACGCATGGAAATCGCGACCGCCCCTGCCCCGATCGACCACACCGCTGGGCAAAGAGTCTCGCTCCAGCTCACGGGCAGCCTCGTGCGTCCACTGTTCCTCTCGCTCGAGGCGCTCCGGCAATATCCGGCCGCGACGGGCCCGGCGTTCGACCTGCGCTGCTACACGACGCAGCGCTTCATCCGGGCGGTCGCGCCCTATCGCGGCGTACGCCTGACGGACCTGCTCGCGCATGCCGAACTGCGCAACGACGTGGACGGCGACTTCAAGCGCATGATCTTCCTCGCCGTCGGCCATGACGGCTACTTCGTGACGTTCTCGTGGCATGAACTTTTCAACACGCCCGTTGGCGAGCAGGTAATCGTCGCGTACGAATGCGGCGACAAAGCACTCGGCGCAGAGCACGGCGCCCCGGTGCTGTTTTCGGGTGCCGATCTCGTACCCGCGCCGCGCCACGTCAAGCATCTCGCGCGCGTCGAGGCTCGCGTCCTCGCGCTCTGAGCCTGTTCCCCGGCTGGTCTGTGCAACGCAGGCTGGCCGTCACTGACTGACACGCCCGGCCGCGGCTCGCCTTGCGGCTCGGGCGGCCACCGTCGCCGTGTTCGCGCTCTAATTTTGTGAGGCGATACGCCGCACAAAAACTTCGCTCCCATTGCTTGAAAGCAAATCTTACGAAATGTAAACTTGGTGCAAGCTTTGGATTCGGAAGCCTCTTCCCGGGGTGTCCCTCGAACCTCGAGTCAATCCATCGGTAATTTAGTCATCCTTTATTTCATTGCCAGGGAGAAAACCATGAACACGTACATCAACCGACTCAACGCCTCGTTCGCGATTGCCGGCCTCCTCATGATGGCACCGTTCATGGCCATGGCCCGCTTGCCAATGCCGAGCACCGCCCCGCATGGCGAATCCCTCGTCAAGAAGCGTACGTCGAACCGCGTCGCCGATGAGGAGCGTCGCGCCAGCGAATCCGGTGGAAGTGAATCCGTTAGTGAGTGATCAATATTCCTAAGGAAATTTCATCTCACTTCCTCTTTTCTTGAACGCTATTTGGAGCATTCACCATGAAAGCGAAAGTCACGACATTCTTCATTATTGCCGCCCTGCTCGCAACGACAGGCACCGCGTTCGCATCGCAGCCTGAACACCGCCCTGGCAACCCGCCGCCCACGTCGATCGAAAGAGCCAACCGTCCGGTCGGTGCGATTCCGCATCGCGACTGGCATCGTGGCGACCGCCTGCCGGCTGAATATCGTGACCGGATTTTTGTGGTCGAAAACTGGAATCAGCATGGCCTGAAAGCGCCCCCGCGCGGCTACCATTGGGTCGGCGTAGCCGGCGACTACGTGCTCGTTGCCAGCACGACCGGCGTGATCTCAACGGTTCTGGCCGCCGGTACCCATTGATCATCGCGTTGTTTTTCCACGATTTGCCCGCTCTTCGCCGCCACGCGGCCGAGGGCCGGCAACCGGCAGCGATCTGAAATCGAGCCGCAACGACGGCAAAAAAGCCTAGCTCTCGCAAATACCGGGCACGGCAACTTTCTGGAAGATATGCGGCGACGCGATCACCGAGGAAGGATAAGCGGCCAGACTCGACCGGAACGCCGGCGCAGAGAACGCCGCCCGAAAATGCGCCGTGGATTCCCAGACAGCGTAATTCATATAAGCCGGCTGCTCTCCAAGCGCGCGATGGAGTTGCGTTGAAATAAAACCGGGTTGCTGCTTCATGAACGCAGCGTCGTTCTGCCAGGCCTCGAGAAACTTCGCCTCATCGGCCAGATCCAGTGTGAAAACGTTCACGAGCACAACGGGCTCGGCGTCAACGGCAAGTTGACGTTCGATCGGGAAGGAAGGATCAAGCGGTCGCAATTGCAGCATGGTGCACTCCAGATTCTAAAAGCATGATGTCAAACGGTCATGGCCAATTTATAGTAAATTGACATGATGATGTCAATTTAGAAATAGGGTGACATATGCGCGAACCTGCCAGAACCCCGGCCGGCGAATTCCTGTCGAGCATCATGCTCGATCTCTTCCGGCTCAATAGCGGACTGCTCACCTCGGGCGACCGCCTGGTCGAGGGCCTCGGGCTCACGAGCGCACGTTGGCAAATGCTTGGCGCCATCAGTGCCGCGGAGCGGCCGCAGCCAGTGGCCTGGATCGCCCGGGATCTGGGGGCCAACCGGCAAAACGTGCAACGAATCGTGAACGACCTCGCCAACGACGGTCTGGTCCGCTTCGAGGCCAATCCCCACCACCGCCGCGCGCAGCTTGTCGTTTTGACCGACGAGGGCCGGCAAGCCTTCGAAGCGGCCATGCGTCTTCAGGCCCCCTGGGTCAACCGCCTCTCCGAGGGCGTGACCGTCAACGAAATCAAGACCTTGCACCGCGTCATCATGAAATTGCAGGCGAATCTGGACCCCATGGCCGGAGCCGACGAACCCGATTGATCGCCCAGCGCTGCTTGCGCATGCAATGTGCTACAGCAGGGCATCGTTCCCATCCGCGAGGCGAGGCCTACGCATGTCCACCATTGCCCTCATTGTCGTGACGGTCGCGGTGACGCTCGTCGTCATCCTGGTGATTGCGAACCTCACGAGCGGCGAAAAGAAGATCGAGCACAAGATCAACCGGCTTTACGCGAGCGACAGTCCGCAGTTCATCCGCTCGATGGGGCTGCTGCTCGGGCCGCCTGTCGTGGGAGGCAACCGCTTCGACGCGCTCCTGAACGGCGACGAAATCTTTCCGTCGATGCTGGCGGGCATCCGCTCGGCCCAGCACACCATCACCTTTGAGACCTTCATCTACTGGTCCGGCGCGATTGGCGAGGAAATCGCGCGTGCGCTGTCCGACAAGGCGCGCGCGGGTATCGCCGTGCACGTGCTGCTCGACTGGGTTGGCTCGTCGAAGATGGACAAGCGTTATCAACGGATGCTGCGCGAGGCGGGCGCCCAGCTCGTGCTGTATCACAAGCCCCACTGGACCGGCCTCGGCCGCATGAACGACCGCACCCACCGCAAGTTGCTCGTGATCGATGGACGCGTCGGTTTTACGGGGGGCGTGGGTATCGCGGACGAATGGACCGGGCACGCGCAGGACGAGAAGCATTGGCGCGACACGCACTTTCGCATCGAAGGCCCGGCGGTCGGACAAATGCAGGCGGTCTTCATGGACAACTGGGTCAAGTCGACGGGCAATGTGCTGCACGGCCCGCAGTACTTTCCCGCGATCGACGCCGCGGGCAACGGCCTCGCGCACGTGTTCAGCAGCTCGCCCTCGGGCGGCAGCGACGACATGGAGCTGATGTACCTCATGGCGATCACCGCCGCGGCGCGCTCCATCCATTTGTCGACGGCGTACTTCGTGCCGGACAAGCTGACGATCAACGCGATCGTCGAGGCAGTGAAGCGCGGCGTGAAGGTGCGCATCATCACGCCGGGCAAGCGCATCGACACCCACACGGTGCGCGAGGCGTCACGCGCGTGCTGGGGCGACCTGCTCGCGGCCGGCGGGGAGATGTACGAGTATCAGCCGACGATGTTCCACTGCAAGGTGATCGTCGTCGACGAATATCTGGTGTCGGTCGGCTCGACCAACTTCGACAGCCGCTCGTTCAAGCTCAACGACGAGGCCAATCTCAACATCTACGACCGTGATTTCGCGCGCCAGCAGACGGCCATTTTCGACGCCGACGTCGCCCTCGCCAAACGCATCACGCTTGAAGACTGGCGCCGCCGGTCGTTCAGGGAAAAGCTGCTCGAACACGCGGCCGCCCTGCTCGATTCGCAGCTGTGACGCCTCCCGCGAGCGCGGCGATGCCAATCGACAACGAAGCGCAGATCGCCGACAATCGGTGCCCGACATCGGGCAGTCGACAAAGCAATCAGAAAAAAGGGACCACAATCCATGCTGCACATCGAGGATCTGGTCGCTCCGCCAGAGGGGTTTCTGCGCGACGAGCCGGAGGGGGCGGAGTTTTACCAGGCCTTTCAGACGGCCCGGCTGGATGATTTCAGCTTCGGTTATTTCGCCGTGTACCGGGACAGCGCGCTCGTTACCGTGGCGCCCTACTTCGTGATGGATTTCCGGCTCAACACGCTGCTTCCCAGCGGCTGGCTGAAGCGCAGCTTGAGCTGGGTCCGCTTCAAGCTGGCCTGCATCGGGCATCCGACCGTCGATGCCGGCCGCATCCAGGGCGAAGTCTCGCAGGAGACGCTCGCGGCCATCAGCACGGCGCTTGCGAAGAAAGGGAGCCTGCTCGCATACAAGGGTTTCGCCGAAGACTTGCCGCTGCGCGGCTTCGTGGCCGCAAAAGGCCTGCCGGTGCCCGTGCTGTCGATCGGCCCGGACTACTACCAGGCCATGAAGAGCGACCGCAGGAACCTGCTCAAGCGCAAACTGAAGAAAGCCGCCCCGTTGCGCTATGAAGAATGCGCGGGTCTGCCCGATCACCTCGTCGCCAGCGTGTATGCGCTCTATCTGAACACCTGGCAAAAGGCCGAGTTGAAGTTCGAGAAGCTCACGCCGGAGTATTTCGCCAATACCCGCAGCCTTAGCCATTATCTGCTGTACTTTCTCGACGACGAGTTGATTGGCTTCACCCAGTTGATCGGCAAGGGACGGCACCTCGTCAACCGCTATATCGGGCTCGACTACGACAAGAGTCAGCAATACGGTTTGTATTTCGCCATGTTCATTCGCACGGTCGAATTCGGCATTCGGGAAGGCTTCGAGGAAATCGAGCTGGGCGCGACGTCCTACGAGTTCAAACGCATTCTGGGCGCCCGCCAGATTCCCACCTGGAATCACTATCGGCACAACAACGCGTTCGTCAACTGGCTGCTCGGCAAGCTGCGCAGCGTGCTGGAACCGTCGGAGTCCGAACTGCGTTAGCGCGCGCCGGATGGGCCCGGTGCGCGTGGGTGCCGGCGACACGCGTTACAGGCGATAATGTGCCAAATGCAATCGACTTGAGAAACGGAGTAAGAATGAGCAAGCAAGGCTTCACCACTGGCATCGTTCACGGCGACAGGATCGCGGGCACCGAGCACGGCGGCGTGCGCCAGCCGATTCATACGTCCGTGCAATATGGTTTCGAGCGCGTCGAGGACCTGATCGGCGTGTTTCAGGGCACGAAGAAAGGCGGTTTCAACTACGCGCGGCAAGGCACCCCGACGACCGCCGCGCTCGAGCGCAAGATCACGAGCCTGGAAGGCGGCAGCGGCACGGTCTGCTTCAGCACCGGCATGGCCGCGATCACGGCAACCTTCCTCACGCTCCTGCGCGCGGGCGATCATCTCGTGTCGAGCCGCTATGTGTTCGGCAATACCAACAGCCTGTTCGGCACATTGCGCACGCTCGGCGTGGAAGTCACGACCGTCGATGCCTGCGACGCCGCAAACGTGAAGAACGCCATCCAGCCGAATACGCGCATGGTGTTCGTCGAAACCATCGCAAATCCGGGCACGCAGATTCCCGACCTGCAAGGCATCGGCGAGCTGTGCCGCGAGCGCGGCATTGTCTACGTCGTCGACAACACGATTACCTCGCCCGCCTTGTTCCAGCCGAAGGCGGTCGGCGCGAGCCTCGTCATCAACTCGTTGACGAAGACCATCGCGGGCCATGGCGCCGCGCTCGGTGGCGCGGTGACCGATACGGGCCTGTTCGACTGGAGCGCGTACCCGAATATCGCCGACGACTACCGGCGTTCGGCGGCGAAAGATCAGGGGCTCCTGCAGATCCGCAAGAAGGGCCTGCGGGACATGGGGGCATCGTTGTCGTCCGAGCAGGCGCACGCCATCGCGATGGGCGCGGAAACGCTCGCCCTGCGCGTGAAGCAAAGCAGCGACAATGCGCTCGCACTCGCGCAGTTCCTCGAAGGCCATGCCGCCATTGGCAAGGTGTTCTATCCGGGCTTGAAGAGCCATCCGCAATACGAGGTCGCACAGGCGCTCTTCAAGGGCGCGTCGTGGCTGCTCTCGTTCGAACTGCTCAACGTGGAGCGCATGATCGACGTCGTCAACGCCCTCGAACTGCCGATCAAGGCGACCGGCCTCGGCGACACGCGCACGCTCATCATTCCCGTCGCGCCGACGATCTTTTTCGAAGCCGGGGCGCAAACGCGCAAGGCGATGGGCATCTCCGACGGCATGCTGCGGCTATCGGCGGGCATCGAGGATATCGACGACCTGATTGCGGACTTCTCGCAGGCGCTCAAGCTGGCGGCCTGACGCCGGAAGCATCGATGTCGTGAACGGGGCCAGCGCACGCTGGCCCTCCGCGTTTACAGCGCTTACGGATTGAAGCGTTTCGCCTCGTCGCGCCAGTAGTGCTGCTGTTGCCAGCCCAATAGCCGTTTGAGCTTCTCGTTGCTGAGCAGCGTCTCGAACTCGCCGAGGGCCTTCTTGACCGGCACGCCCGGATAGTAGCGATCCAGCAGCGTCTGGGTCGGCAAGTCGGACGACACGTCATCCGCTGCGACGTTCATGATCTCGAAGCCGAGCCCGTCTGTTTCGATGGCCAGCCTGCACGCGTTGGCGAGGTCTCGCCCGTCGATATAGCTCCACGCAATGCGCTTGCGCAGCGCCGGGTCCTTGAGCCACGTGGAGAACTTCGCGTAGTCCTCGGGATCGAGCACGTTGCCAATGCGAAAACAGTAGATGTCCGACCCGGTGCGCGCCTGGAATGCCTTCGCGGTCACTTCGTTGACCACTTTCGAGGTCGCGTAGCTGTCCATCGGATCCACCGGATAGTTCTCGTCGAGCGGAAAGTACGCGGGATCGCGATGCCGGTGGGCAAACACCACGCCGTAAGTCGTCTCGCTCGATGCCACGATCACCTTGCGGACCCCCAGCTTCGCAGCGGCGTCGAGGATGTTGTAGGTCCCCATCACGTTGATGCGGTAGACCTCGTTATCGGTCGTCAACATGATGCGGGGAATCGCCGCGAAGTGAACGATCGCGTCGATCGGTTTCGGCTCCAGGTCGTCGGCGAATTCCACCGGCGCCGTGGTCGATGCGATCGCATTGAAAACCTGGCCCGCGTCGGTGATGTCCGTGATCAGCGTGCGCGCGGTGCGCTTCGGCATAGGCACACGGTCCAGATTCAACACTTCGTAGCCGTGCGCTACCAGGTTCTCGACCACCCATTTGCCGGCAAGGCCGCTGCCGCCGGTCACTATCACTCGCTTTGTCATCTGTCTCTCTCCTGTTCGTGGCGTCATTCCAGCCTGTGCAAACGCGCACGTTACCGCAAACATTGGCCGGCTGTAATCACCACCGCTTCCTTTCCAGCCGGATGGATTGTCTACGGTGGGGGAGACAAAAAAGGGGCTTCACGCGCCCGATTGCGCGGGCGCAGCGACCGCAGTCTGCCGATTGAACCGCTCCGCCAGAAAATCGATGAACGCACGCGCACGCGCCGATTGATTGCGCCTGTTCGGGTAATACACGAACAAATCGGCAAGCGGCTGCACGAACTCAGGCAGCACGACGCGCAGCCGCCCGCTCTCCAGATACTTCGCGAGGTCCCACTCCGAGCGCAGCAGAATGCCGTGCCCGTCGAGCGCCCAGCCAAGCACGATATCGCCGTCGTTGCTCGACAGCATGCCGTGCACCTTCACCGAATGCGCCTCGCCACCGCGCGCGAGGCGCCATATGCCGTAGGCGTTGTCGTTCTGTCGATGCACGATGCACTGATGATTGGCGAGATCGCCGAGCGTTGCGGGCGTGCCCTGCGTCTCCAGATAGCGCGGCGACGCGCACAGCAAGCGGCGGTTCGTCATGATGCGCCGCGCAATGAGCCGCTTGTCGGGCAGCTCGCCAAAACGGATCGCCAGATCCACGCCGCTTTCGACGAGGTCGATCGGCCGGTCGGTGACATCGAGCTGCACTTCGACATGCGGATTGCGCCTCGCAAACTCCGAAACGAGCGGCGCGATCGTCGTGCGCCCAAAGCCGAGCGTCGCGTTCACACGCAGCAAGCCGCGCGTCACGGAGCGGCTCGACGACACCACATCCTCCATTTCCTTCACTTCGGCAAGAATTCGCGTCGCGTAGTGCAAAAAGGTCTCGCCTTCGGCGGTCAGGCTCACGCTGCGGGTGGTCCGGTTGACGAGCCGCACGCCCAGGCGCGCCTCGAGCTGCGCGAGCCGCTTGGTCGCCGCCGGCGGCGTGATGTCCATGTCCCGCGCAACGCTTGAAAGGTTTCCGTAACGTCCGAGCAGGACGAAAAACGCCAGGTAGGAGGTCAGGTCATTCTTCACCGTAAGTTAATAAAGATGTGAAAACAAGTGAATCATAGTACCGATCCGGGCGCATAACCTAGCGTCTCCCACAGCCAGCTCATCGCGAACGACCGCGAGAACGCCCGCGCATGCTGGCCGTGCCACCAGGAGACATCCGTGAGAATCGTTGAAATCCGCGAAAAAACCGTGCCGATCAGTTCCTCGATCCGCAACGCCTATATCGACTTCAGCAAGATGACGCTCAGCCTCGTCGCCGTGGTCACCGACGTGATCCGCGACGGCAAGCCCGTCATCGGCTATGGCTTCAACTCGAATGGCCGCTATGGCCAGGGCACGCTGATGCGCGAGCGCTTCATCCCGCGCATTCTCGAAGCCGATCCCGCCTCGCTCGTGAACGACGCCGGCGACAACCTCGACCCGCACAAGATCTGGGCGACGATGTTCACCAACGAGAAGCCGGGCGGCCACGGCGAGCGCTCGGTTGCGATCGGCACGATCGACATGGCGGTGTGGGACGTCGTGGCGAAGATCGAAGGCAAGCCGCTGTTCCAGTTGCTCGCCGAGCGCTACGGCAACGGCCAGCCCGACCGCAAGATCTTCGTGTATGCGGCAGGCGGCTACTACTACCCAGGCCAGGACCACAACAAGCTCAAGGACGAAATGCGCAGCTATATCGACCGCGGCTACACGGTCGTGAAGAAGAAGATTGGCGGCGCGTCGCTCGACGAGGACCTGCGCCGCATCGATTCGATCCTGAGCGTGCTGGGCGACGGCCAGAAGCTTGCCGTCGACGCCAACGGCCGTTTCGATCTGGACACCGCGATCCAGTACGCGAAAGCGCTCTCGCAATACGACCTGTTCTGGTACGAGGAGCCGGGCGACCCGCTCGACTTCGAATTGCAGGCGACGCTGCGCAACTACTACGACAAGCCGATGGCGACCGGCGAGGATCTGTTCTCGATGCAGGACGCGCGCAACCTCATCCGCTACGGCGGCATGCGTCCCGACCGCGACTGGCTGCAGTTCGACTGCGCGTTGAGCTATGGCCTCGTCGAATATCTGCGCACGCTGGAGATGCTGCATCAGCACGGCTGGTCCGCGAGCCGCTGCATTCCGCACGGCGGCCATCAGATGTCGCTCAACATCGCGGCAGGCCTCGGGCTTGGCGGCAACGAGTCGTACCCCGATCTGTTCCAGCCTTATGGCGGCTTCCCCGACGGCGTGAAGGTCGACAACGGCTACATCACGATGCCCGACCTGCCTGGCATCGGCTTTGAGGGCAAGGCCGACCTGTTTGCGCAAATGCAGAAGCTCGCGGCCTGACGCCGAAGCGAACAGTAAAGCGCGACCGGAAACACAACCGCTGCACGCATGGCGGTTGGCGGTCGCCCGAAATCACCTGGATGGCGCCATGCTCAGGAGACAGACATGCGGCCCTCGAAACTCAAAAAGTATCTTTCGAAGCTCTACATACAGGTCTTGATCGGTATCCTGGCGGGCATTCTTGTCGGCCACTTCTATCCGGATATCGGAGCCGATCTGAAACCGCTTGGCGACCTCTTCATCAAGCTGATCCGCATGGCGCTCGCGCCGATCATCTTCGCTTCGGTCGTCGTGGGCATTGCCCGGATGAACGATCTGCACGAGGCGGGCCGCGTAGGCGTGAAGGCGTTGCTCTACTTCGAAGTGGCTTCGACCATCGCGCTTCTCGTGGGCCTCGTCGTCGTGAACGTGATCAAGCCGGGCAGCGGCATGAACATCGATCCGGCGCACCTCGACAGCTCGGCGATCGCCAGCTACGCGCACGCAGCGCATGACCACACGGCGCTCGGGTTCCTCATGAGCGTCGTGCCGAACAGCATCGTCGGCGCGTTTGCGAACGGTGAAATTCTGCCGATCATCTTTTTCTCGGTGCTGTTTGCCATTGCGCTGGCGAAGCTCGGCCCGCGCACCGCACCGCTCGTCGATATGCTCGACATGTTCTTGCAGGGCATGTTCGGCGTCGTGCGGATCGTCATGTATGTCGCGCCCGTGGGCGCGTTTGGCGGCATGGCGTTCACCATCGCGAAGTACGGGCTCGGCACGCTGGCGTCGTTTGGCGAGTTGATGCTTTGTCTGTACGTGACGTCGATATTCTTCGTCGTGGTGGTGCTCGGGCTCGTCATGCGCGTTTGCGGCTTTTCGCTGTGGAAGTATCTCCGCTATATCCGGGACGAAATCCTGATCACGTTCGGCACGGCGTCGACCGAGGCCGTGCTGCCGCAGATGCTCGTCAAGATGGAGAACCTCGGCTGTTCGCGTCCGGTTGTCGGCATGGTGTTGCCGACTGGCTATACGTTCAACGCGGACGGCACGGCGATCTATCTCACGATGGCGGCCCTCTTCGTGGCGCAGGCGATGAACATTCATCTCTCGCTGCTCGATCAGCTTGTCGTGCTGAGCGTTTTGCTGCTGACTTCGAAGGGGTCTGCCGGGGTGGCGGGAGCGGGGTTTGTTGCACTCGCGGCGACGCTCGCTTCGATGCATAAAATTCCGGTTTCCGGGCTCGTGCTGTTGTTGGGGGTCGATCGGTTTCTCAATGAAGCTCGTGCTGTGACGAATCTGATTGGGAATGGCGTTGCGACGATCGTGGTCGCAAGGTGGGAAGGTGCGATGGATGTTGCGCGGGCGCGGGCGGTTTTGAATGGCGAGGTTGAGGTTGAGTTTGGGGAGGCGGCGGGCGCTGGCGATATGTCTTTGCCTTGCGGCGAGGGTGTTGGTGGTATGCAGGGGCTAGCAGAAAACCGTCTGTGAGTTGAGCGCTTTGGGGTTGCTTTGGGGTTGCCTTGTGTTCGCGTCGGTATGCAGGCGTTGCCCCTGTGCGGGGCGGCACCTACTTTTCTTTGCCAGCGGCAAAGAAAAGTAGGCAAAAGAAAGCCGCTCAAACCGCTAGCGCCTGCCACAGTTCACATCTCGCCGTAAATGGTGAATGGCTCCGGAGCGTCTGTCACCTCGCACCTTCAAAGGTAGTGACAAGGCGCTCATCCTTCCGGCGGCGCTTCGCGCGCCGAAGGGCATGACCAAAAACCATTGGTGCGCGTGCATTCTCGCCAAGGCTGACAATGCCCCCTGGTTTCCCTTGCAGGCCCAACCGCAGCGCGCGTAGCGAGCAGCGGGATGAATGAGCGCCTTGTCACTAGCGTTGGTGGTGCGAGGTGACAGACGCTCCGGAGCCATTCACCATTCATGGCGCGAGGTGAACTGTGGCAGGCGCTAGCGGTTTGAGCGGCTTTCTTTTGCCTACTTTTCTTTGCCGCTGGCAAAGAAAAGTAGGTGCCGCCCCGCACAGGGAACCTATCCGCATTTTCGTGGGCGAGGCGGTTAAAGGAATCATTATCCGCGCGCCTGCGTGAATCGGTCTCCAAACAGGATAGCAAACTGGTTCATGGCCGACTTCCAGTCGAAGGCTGCGCGAACGGATTTGGCCAGCACATTGCGTAGCGCCAGCCAGAGCAGCTTGATGGCCGCCTCGTCGTTCGGGAAGTGGCCACGGGTCTTGATGATCTTGCGTAACTGCATGTTCAGACTTTCAATGGCGT
>NZ_JAMBPS010000050.1:0-57316 GCF_024206515.1 Paraburkholderia sp. CNPSo 3281
CCGGGCGATGAGGTGTTGCTGGTCAATTCGAGTGGTCTGGTGCGCTTGCGGGGGCAGAAACTGAAGCTCTCGATTGCGCTCAAGGGGCTGCGCGTGGCGGCCCGTCCAAAGGACGACGAAGACGGTGTATTCGAGCTCTGGTTTGCCCATCACCGTGTCGCGACACTTGACCTGAAAGCAGCATTGCCGTGAGTATCAGGTGTCAACGATGTCCTCATACATGTGTCAATCATGTCTCCAGTCTGTACAAGGTCCGCAAGCCTGCTGACGGAAATGACCCATGACCTCCTGTCTTTCCGGCAGGGACCATGATGACGCCAGGGGTCGTTCAGACTGGCCTTGTCTGCGGCACGCCGGCAAGATGCAGGATCTTTGCAGCGACCCTGCGGAAAAATGCGTCGTCCCGTTCTTTCTGGGCAGCAGCATCAGCGACGCGATGCTCGATCAGAATGCCGCGGCGCTTCATGATTTCCTGAGAACGCAACTTGCGTTCGAGGTAGTCAGGAGCGTCGGCGCCCATCGTCTCGATGACGACACGGTGCTGCCGTGCCGCAACGCCGACGGCTGCCACCGATCGGAACGCCAATTCAAAGTCGGATCGGTACCACAGGCTCGGCGTGTCTGTCTGTCTCACCTCCCGGTCAAACAGCGGTTTCCAGAGCGTCACCTCTACGCCGTGCTTTTTGACCCACGCCATGACGTCGAACAGCAATTTCAGCGTGACGCGCTCATACCGGCTGTCCAGCGGTACGGGTCGCGCAAACGAATACGCATGCTGCGCGAACGCTCCCAGGAAGCGCGTATTGCCGTCGCGATCGCGGTCGACCACGCTGAGCACCCAGTAGGGCGGCTGCATCAGTCGCTGATCACGGCCTCCGGTGCGGATGCCCTTTGCAAGGCGCACCACACGTCGCCCATGCTGGTTTTCTTGATTGCAACGCCTGCGCGAATTCGCGCATGCTCATGCTGATGATCCCGAAGTGCCCATTGAAGTGCCCGTTGAACCCCGACGCTTCGGTCAACATTGCTGGAACGGCGCCAGTTCACTCGTTGTCGCTTCTATTGAGGCTCACTGGCGCAGGACGGAACCCCTGAGTGGGTCGCCAAGGAAACGGCGGCAATGCCCTTGTAGCACGTGGGCCACCAAGTGGACCCATTCTTCGATTTTTGTGTCCCCGGAGATACAAGCGCGTCTTGCCTTCTTGTAGCTTTTGGGCTACAATTTCCTCGTTTTTAGAAAATTTTGATGCCTTAGGGCTACAAGTGACGAATCTGGCAGACGTTGGAGAGATGCTCAAGCAGGCGCGCAGCGACGCGGGCCTCTCGCAAAAAGACCTTGCTGAACGCGCGGGCGTCGCTCGCACAACGCTCGCGCGCATGGAGACGCTCGCGCGTGGTGACATGAGCGTGGCGGTGCTCGTCCGGCTCCTCGAAGCGGCCGGCTACGACCTCCGGGTCGTCAAACGCGGTCATGCCCGCACGCTCGACGACGTGCTCAAAGAACAGAAACAATCCGGAGCCTGAGCATGCGCCTTCACGTCTACGTCAAGGGCAAGCCCGTCGCGCAGTTGTACCGCCATCAAGACAATTATGCGCTTCGGTACAGCACCGATGCGTCACCCGAGGACTGCGTCAGCCTGGCCATGCCTGTTCGCGAAGAACCGTGGGTGTGGCCCCGCGATTTGCACCCATTCTTTCGCCAGAACCTGCCCGAAGGATTCCTTCTTCAGGTCATTCGTGAGGAATTCGGCCCCCTCCTCGACGGAACGGACCTGTCGTTGCTCGCCGTCATAGGCGGCGCCGGCATTGGCCGCGTGACAGTGGCGCCTGAGGGCGGTCAGCCCGGGGGTGAGCTCGACCCGCTTGACCTGAATACCCTGCTTCATCATGACGTCTCGACCGAGCACTTCGCAGAGCTGGTGAGGTACTACGCGCGCGCTGCCATCTCGGGCGCGGTGCCGAAGTTCCTGGCGCCGGAGGTTTCCTCCGCGCAAACGCCAGTCGGCAAGCAGACACTGCGCACCAGCCGGCACATCATCAAAGGTTCGGACGAGCAGACGCCCTACCTTGGGTTCAATGAGCATTACACGATGCGCGTGCTCGCGAGACTCGACGTCGTTCGAGTCGCCAAAACAACGATGTCTGACGACGGGCGTGTGCTGGTCGTCGACCGCTTTGATGTCGATGAGAGTGGGATGCCTGCATACGGCGTCGAGGACGCGTGCAGTCTCCTCGGTCTCCCGCCACATGAGAAATATCGGCCCTCGACAGAGCACGTGCTGAACGCAACGAAGCCCTACATCAGCAGCGCGAACTGGAGACAGCAGGCCGAACATTTTGGCTGGCTGATACTGACCAACTACGTAGTTCGCAACGCGGACTGCCACTCGAAGAACATTGCTCTTCTCTACTCGAACATCAACGACGTCGTGTATACCCCCGTGTACGACATTGTGACCACCCAGGCGTACCCCCGCTTTGCCAGCAATCCACCCGGGCTCAGTGTCGACGGACGCAAGACCTGGACGCCGGGCAAAACACTGGAGCGATTCTTCAACACGCGGCTGGGTATCCCGCCTCGGCGTTACCGCGAGATGGTCGAGGCGCTCTGCGATTCGGCCGTGTCAACAGGGAAAGAGGTTGTCGAGGCTGCGAAGAACGAACCTCGATGGCACTGGATTGCGAAGCAGATTCTGCACGCGTGGAACGAGGGCATGGCGACAGTGCGAAGCGCCAAGCCGCAAGCAGAACTCAAGGGCCTCACACCCATTCTTGAGGCGGCCGGATTCTCGGATTCAGACAAGCCGGAGAGCACGCGAGAAGTGGTTGGACGTTCCGAGCTTCTCGCTCCTGCGAGAAAAAGCTGACCCCTGCAGGTCCGCGTTCTGGACCGGGAAATGGGACTTACGGGCTGGGTGCGCAACCAGATGGACGGCTCGGTGGAGGTATTGGTGCAGGGTTCGCCGAAGCAGCTCGTCGACATGTGCTCATGGCTAAGAGAGGTCATGGCCGACGCCTTCGATCCGTTACCTACGCTGTGACGCCCACGCCTCGGTCGCCGAAGTTGAGTTCGACACCGTTAGGTAACCGAACATGCAGCGCGAGCGTCATCGATGGAACCGGAATAGACGGTGTCGACGGCGACAACGGGGCAGAGACGACGGGAACAAACGCCGGCAAGGTATTTGCATTGCCGGCGCCTTTGACTGGCGGTGCGGAAATGTCGATCGCGTTGCCGCTTCCAGATCTATAGTGATGGATGAGCGTCCCGACTAGCGCGTTGCACGACCGGTAATGGAAGCCTCCGCCCCGGATATCATCCGACTTTTCCCAACTTTCGTATGGAAGTGTCGCCTCGAGCAGGCGTGCTACGAACCGCTCGATCGGGAACTCATGGCGCATGTAGACACCTTGATCCGCAGCAGCAGCGGCACTCTTGCCGGCGCCACCTGGCAATCTGGTCACCAGCAACATAAAAGACCAGAGTTTGCTGTGCTAATCGCGCATATCGAACGGGCTGCACGCGACGTACTCGCTTTTCTCAAAGTCGCTGATACCCCGTTTCACATTACTGGATGCTGGGTCAATGTACTGGATCCAGGCGGAACACACGCGACGCACAGCCATCCCAACAATTTCCTGAGCGGTGTGTATTACCTGCGCTCGCAAGCTGGCGCCGACACGATCAATTTTCATGATCCGCGCCCACAGACGACCGTCATTCGCCCACCCGTCACTGAGTTGACGGCATACAACACGGATCAGGTGGTATTGCCAGTCAGCGAAGGCACGTTGCTGCTGTTTCCAGCCTGGCTACCGCATTCGGTTTCGGTGAACACGAGCGCACAAGCACGCGTGAGCGTCAGCTTCAACATCATGTTCACCGACTATGACACCACCATGAGTGAACCACTCTGGGGACATTGAAACGCAGTGTGGCTAACCGCAAACCTTCCCCTGGAGAGTCAGTGCCAAACGACACATACGTCCGTGATCTCCCAAACAGCGTTGCGTACAATTCGCGAATTGGGGAGTTGTCTTTATTGCTGCGCGCGGCTGAGCGTCCGAGACTGGGCTCCCGCCGGGAAGTTTCGGCGCATGGGGGCCATTGCGACCGCTTTCCACGCCGTATCAGACGTCGAAGTACAGATAAAACTCCCATGGATGCGGGCGCAGCCTGACCGCGTCAATCTCACGCTTGCGTTTGTACTCAAGCCACGTGTCGATTACATCTTCAGTGAAGACGTCGCCTCTGCGCAGAAACTCGTTGTCGGCCTCTAGCGCTTTCAGGGATTCATCGAGCGAGCCCGGCACCTGGCGGACGTTCCTCGCTTTCTCGGGCGGCAGGTCGTAAATGTTGACATCGAGCGGATCGCCTGGGTCTGTCCTGTTTTCGATGCCGTCGAGCCCGGCCATCAGCATCGCTGAGAATGCGAGGTACGCATTGGCCGACGGATCGGGACACCGGAACTCGACGCGCCGCGCGTTCGGCGAATCGGAGTACATCGGAATGCGCGCGGCCGCCGAGCGGTTGCGTTGCGACATCGCCAGATTCACCGGCGCTTCGTACCCGGGCACGAGTCGCTTGTACGAATTCGTCGTCGGTGCGCAGAATGCCATCAGCGCCGGCGCATGCTTGAGCAGGCCGCCAATGTACCAGCGACACATGGCTGACGTGAGCGCCCAGCCGTGTGCATCGTAGAACAGATTCTCGTTGTCCTTCCACAGGCTTTGGTGGCAGTGCATGCCGCTCGCATTATCGGCGAAGAGCG
This sequence comes from Paraburkholderia sp. CNPSo 3281, assembly GCF_024206515.1. Lineage (NCBI taxonomy): Bacteria > Pseudomonadati > Pseudomonadota > Betaproteobacteria > Burkholderiales > Burkholderiaceae > Paraburkholderia > Paraburkholderia sp. CNPSo 3281. The sequence continues at coordinate 4,773 of NZ_JAMBPS010000050.1, forward strand.
GCTTCGGCATGAAGGTCGCCACCTTGCCATGCTGGCGCGCCACATTCTTGCAGACGTACTTGTAGATCATGACGTTGTCAGCCATCCGCAGGAGCGTGGAAAACCGCATGTCGATTTCGTTCTGTCCCGCAGTCGCCACCTCGTGGTGATGCACTTCCACCTGCACGCCGGCCTGCTGCAGCAACAATACGATCGTAGAGCGGATGTCCTGCAGCGTATCGTGCGGGGGTACCGGGAAATACCCCTCCTTAAAGCGAGGCTTGTAACCAAGGTTGCCGCCGCCATACGCTCCTTCGTCGCGTCCCGTATTCCAGCCCCCTTCGGCAGATTCGACATAGTAGTAGCCGCAGTGGGCATCCTGGTCAAAGCGGATCGAATCGAATATGAAGAACTCGAGCTCGGGCCCGAAGTAGCACGTGGTCGCAATTCCGGTCTGCTTCAAGTACTCTTCGGCCTTCCTCGCGATGTAGCGCGGATCGCGCGAGTACGGCTGATGCAGCACAGGATCGATCACGTCGCAGATCATGGAGAGTGTGGGCGTTTCGCTCACAGGATCGATGAACGCGGTCGTCGGATCCGGCTTGAGAAGCATGTCGGATTCCTGAATTTCCTGAAATCCGCGAATCGATGAACCGTCGAAGCCGATCCCGTTGGCAAAGAGGTCTTCGTGCACCTCGGGCAGCGTGATGGAAAAGTGCTGCCAGAGACCGGGCAGATCGGTGAACTTGAGGTCGACGATCTGGATCTTGTGCTCGCGCAGTAGTTCGATAACCTGCTGCGGGCTATCAGGACGCGAAACTCGATAACTGCCGGCATCGATGGATACATCGAACGCCGATGCACCTTGTGGACTGGACATGGAGACTCTCCCAGCGCAGCTACTGATCGTGCGCGAGCGCTTCGAGACGAGCGTAGCCCGCGTCTTTCGCGGCGCGCTCCGTGGAGAAGGGTTCTTCGGCTACGAGCGAGCGCCGCACTTCGCGCGCATCGAAGTCGACAAGCGAGATGACCCACACCCAGCCGCCGATCTGTTCGGCCGTCTGCACGAATGCGCGCATGTTGCCTTTGTCCTTGGTTTTCATTTGACCTCCTCAATGGAAAAACACAGGGAGCGTCGCCCATGCCGCACAGAGGGGAACATGGGTTACGCGGTCAACAGGCCACAGATCAAGGCAACTTGCCGATGATCGGGCCGAATTCGCTCTTGTTGAAGGCTCGTAGCATTTACGTGCGGACATTGCCGGCAAATCTCCTAACCATTTTCTCGACCTGGCTGGCCCGTTGCGTGCTGTTCTTGCTTGTGCGGATGCCCTGATCGGTGAATTGTCCGAGCACTACATAAGTCGCCATTACGGTTCCTCTTAACGAGTGAACGTTACGCGACAACCGCGCGGGGTACGGCCCAGTTGCGCCTGCCCCGTGCGATACTTCATTTCAGGCAATGCGTTGGCGCGTTTGATCGACTGGCCGCCTAGGCCGGAACCAGCCCCCTTTGCTTCAACCAATCCAGATTGAAAAGGCGGGATCGGTATAGTTCGCCGCCGTCGCACAGCAGGGTGACGATCGTATGCCCTGGGCCCATTTCCCGGGCAAGCCTTACAGCGGCCGCGACGTTGATGCCCGTCGAACCGCCCACATAGAGTCCTTCTTCGCGCAGCAATCGGTATACCATTGCGACGCATGAGTGATCATCGATCTGGTAAGCGTCGTCGATCGGCGTGCCGTCGAGATTTGCAGTGACGCGGCTGGAGCCGATACCCTCGGTAATCGAATTGCCTTCTGCGTGAATCTCGCCCGTCTTCACGAAGCTGTACAAACCGCTACCGAGCGGGTCGGCGAGAACGATCCGCACATCGCTCCTCTTCTCCTTCAGGAAGCGGGCGACCCCAGCCAGGGTGCCGCCGGTACCGGTGGCACAGACAAACGCATCGACCGTGCCAGCGGTATCACGCCAGATTTCCGGTCCGGTGGTCTCGTAATGAGCCCTGCGGTTGGCAAGGTTGTCGAACTGGTTCGCCCAGATCGCATTGTCGAGTTCCTGAGCGAGCCTTCCAGCGATCTTCTGGTAGTTATCCGGATCCTTGTATGGGGCAGCCGGTACCGGGTGGACTTCCGCACCCAGGACGCGCAACAGTTCCATTTTCGCGGGAGACTGCGTCTGCGGAATGACGATTACGCAGCGATAGCCACGAGCAGCGCAAATATGGGCAAGGCCAATGCCGGTATTGCCCGCAGTACCCTCCACCACCGTGCCGCCGGGCTTAAGTTCGCCTCGCTGCTCGGCGTCCTGAATAATGTACAGCGCGGCTCGGTCCTTGATCGAACCACCCGGGTTCATGAACTCGGCTTTAGCGAGAATCTCGCAGCCGGTCTCCTCGCTGAGCCGCGCGAGCCTCATAAGCGGCGTGTCGCCCACGCACCCGACAAAACCCGTCCGAACACGCATACGTCCCCCTGCAATCGCAAGACTGGCAACAGGCCGCTGTTACACCGGAAGGATAGACAAAGATCCGGTGCACTTCCCAAGGTTTGATGTGGAGTGGGTGAAAGTGACCGCGTGGCACCCATTTCCCCGCCGACGGCCACCTTCCATCGCCCCCATCTGGCGCTAATTGGTTCCACGGAATGTAAGCCGCTGAAGCCACGGTTAAGGTGAGCTTTCAGAAATACCCGGACCGTACACCATCAACCGGCATTGTCAACTTGCACAAGTTCGACGACGACGCATAACGCGCCTGTGGCTCAGAAACCGATCGACGGAGTTTGGGTGACGTCGGTAAATTCCCGCCATGCGGCGAACCTCACCGCGAGCTGTTTGCGATAGAGAGAGGCGCGCAGCAAATGTCGTGTCAGCGCGAAGTGTTGCCCGGATTGGCCCGAAGCTTGACAGGAAGGCCTGGGTGCGTTGCGGGTCACGAAAACCACGCCTGCGCCGCAAACTGCGAAGCCATTGAAGAAGCAGGCAGGGTGTACATCGAAGCAACCAGAATCATTAAGGTAGGCGAAGAATTACTCATCGACTACGCGCTCGAGATTCCCCCGAAAGCTAGAAGTGATTCACTCAGCGAGTACACCTGCCGCTGTGGCACGAGGCGCTGCCATGGAACGATGCTCCGCCCCACCTGAGTGCGACGTCGCACGTGCAGCGGACCTGTCTCGCTCATATAGTCGAGGTTCAAAGTCGAAACTTCCGGCTATAGTTCGCAGGGCTTTAGCCATCCAGCAATTTACAAGCGCCAAGGCGCTGGTTCGATGTTCGATGCGACTACGTCGGGCGGTAGTCGGCCATGCGGCGACGTTCGCGCGGACGATGATTGTGCCGCTCGAAAGTCCGGGTCGCATGCACTAAGCGGACGATCGGTGGCCTCGCTCCAGGCCGGCCCATAGCAACGATAAAGATCTGCGCAGAAGAGTTACACGCAAGCTGAAGGCGCCTAATCTCGACAAATGGCTGTACCACGCCAGCAACGCAGCGTTTCGTCTCGAACACGAAGGCCCACTCGATGACAGGCTGAAGCCGCACGATCAATTGTCGCAACTTAACGTACTTTTCGCACCACACTCGGAATGCCCGCATACGACTATATCCGCGACTTTCAGCACCAGCACTGCATACTCGATAGCGCTCGCCTCGGAGAGGTCACCGGTAGAGACTCCCTCCGTAGTAGCAGGTGGTATCAGGTTGCCGACATTACGCATCGTGAACAGATCGCCCGGATGGGTTGAGGCAAGTAGATCAGGCACAACCCGGCTGTCCGAGCACGTAATAAAGAGCGCATCCGGTGTCTGAGCCAGTGCCAGTTTGCTGAACTGCTTCGCGTATTGCGGCAGCATCTTCTCGCGAAATTCAACGATGCCCATGATGAGTTTGCGCATGGCTTGGCTCCGAAATGGCTAGTTGTTTGCCGTCGAGACTGCCGAACCTCCAAGCCCTTGCGAGTCGGGGATGCGCGCCAACGCCAGGTCCTCCGGAAATGGATGAGTCGCGGCGATCGCGCGGTCGATCAGTGTTAGCTCAACGCGCAATGCGTCATGACGATGTTCCGGCAGGCTCTGGATGAGATTCTCTATCGCCTCGTTGCAGCGGGGACCGCGGTGTCCGTCGTCTTCAAGGTGGCATGCAAATAGACTTTCAGATCCGGGACAGCGCGACGGCGCTTACCCCACGGTCCCGACCTCTGACTTGTGGACTCAGGCGGCCGTCTCCACGACCGGAATAAATCTCACGCGTGACGGGCGAGCGCATCCATGGCGCGGAGAACGACGTGATCCACCCTCGGCCAGCATGATGTCGCGCCGCTGGCAGCGTTCTCACCTCCCGGATCATGGGGGCGCGCGCGAAAATCCGTGCGGTGGACGTGTTCCACGCTTTCGATGTCAAAGCAGGCACGAAGCGTCCGCCTGACGGCTTGCCAGCCGTCGAGCATGCCGCTGTCGGCCAACTCGAATGCCTTTTGACGGATGGCGTCGCGAGTTTGAACGATATCGGCGTCGCACTCCATTCTCATTTGCGTTCTCCGGGACCACGCGCACTATGGTCCCGGCCCGGCTTCCGCGCAGTCGGTTTCGGAAAAAGCGCGCACAGCGCACCAGCGGCTGTCCGGAAGCAAGAAAATGGAAATGAGCGAAACGCCGCTATGGCAACGTCCAGGTTTGTGGACCCTGCAAACACTGGATGCATCGCGACCTCTATCGACGGGGCGGCCTTCCAGAATACGGGCGGCAGCGCGACGGCGATATCGGACCTTTGTCCGATTGCTCAACAGCAGGGATCGGATCCCGGGATGATGGTCATGCATCGCACAACGATCGAGTCGTCGAGTACATGCTAGCGCCGGAGAATACCAAATTGTGGCGCACGTTCGTCCATGCTAATGCGCGAATCACCCGAAACCTCTGTGAACTCGTTGCGCGAGCATGGATACACAGAGATCCGTATCCCCTTCAGGTCTCGCTTCATTCCCGATGACTCCACCAGCGCGACCCAGCGTCCCGATTACGCTCTGGTATGCTGCTCATCCCCGTCGCGGGACGCCTTATTTCAATGACCCACGCGAAAGATCATCGTGACAATATCGCGCGTCGCAGCCCGCCCGTTAATCTACGTTGCCGTAGTCGTTGCATGTATCGTGCCGGTTGCCATGGCACTCGCACTGAGCTACCACCAGGCGTTGCGGGAGCAGGAACAGCGTGCGGACATCATTGCGTCGGAGGTGCTTCGCAGGGCGCAAGCATCAGCGAGCAGATCGCCCGGGCAAGAGCCGTGTTGCAGCGCGCGTGTCAGGCAGTAGCCGGCCAGGACCAGACGCTGGGCGATCGCACAACGCGGACATTCGAAAGACGGCACCGCCCCCAATAACGGACTATTGATTTAGTATCCTAAATAATACAGACCGATCAGCACAGCCGTCTCACGCGATTATTTCGCCAGTCGCGCGGGGTCATGCCGAAACGTCCGATGCACCAGTTCGTGAACGTCCCCTGGTGCGAATATCCCACCAGCCCCGAAACTCGCCCAATTGGATAGCGCGAGTTGCTCATGAAGGGGTGCCCTCAAGAAAGGGATTTTTACGCTAGGCCACGGAACGACGCGAATGCGATCCGATGATCGGAGCGGTGTGCGGGAACGTGAAAAGCGCTGGTAGCGCATTCGACTTACATTTACGGCCAGAGAACCTATCCTGATAGAAAAAGATGGAGGGTGAGGTCATGCAGATAAAGCGTCGCCTGACAGGCCTGCCGATGCTGCTGGCCATGCTGATGGCCGCATGCCATGGTGGTGGCGACAACGGCGTCGAGCCGGCCCCGCCGGCCGGGCTGGCCGAACGTGAGGGTTCAGTGGTGTACGCGGCGAATGCCGGAATAGTTCCCAACATGCCGGGCAGCAGCGGCGGAGCAATCACGCAATTCAGCGTGTCGCTCGCGCTGCCTGCGGGCCTGAGCCTGAATCCGCAGACCGGCGTGATCACCGGAACGCCCACCTCGGTCAGCCATGCCACCGAATATACGATCACGGGCACCAACGCGACGGGCAGCGCCTCCACCCGGGTCGAGATCGAGGTCAAGGACGACGTCATAGCGCCGGAAAATCTGGCCTATCTGGACAGCTCGGTGATCTATGTGACCAACCAGTTGATCACGCCCAACACGCCGATCACCACGGGCGGTGAGATCACCCAGTACAGTGTGTCGCCGGCGCTGCCCGCGGGATTGACCCTTGACCCGCAGACCGGGATCATTTCCGGCACGCCGACGGCAGTAACCGCGCCAGCGGTCTACATCGTCACCGGCAGCAACAGCGTGGACAGCATCCAGGCCCAGCTCAGTATCGAGGTGCAGGCGCAGTTCGTGCCGCCGGCAGGGCTCACGTATGTGGATCTGGTGCCGGTGTATATCATCGGCCGGCCAATCGTGGTCAACGAGCCTCAGTACTCCGGTGGTGAAATTACCCAGTTCACCGTGTCGCCAGCGCTGCCGGGCGGATTGAGCATCGATGCGTTGACCGGGGCGATCAGCGGCACACCAGCCACGGTGCAGGCGCAGACGACCTTCACCGTGACCGGCACTAACCCCGCGGGCAGCGTCACAGCGCAGATCGTCATTGATGTGGACAACGCCACCATCGGCGCGTGGCTCCCAGCCGATGCCATGAACCAGGGGCGATACCTGCACACCACCACGCTGTTAGCCGACGGTACGGTGCTCGCCGTGGGAGGATTCAACAAAGGCGTGCTGTCCTCAGCCGAACTGTACGCGCCGGCTACGGATACCTGGTCGCTGACCGGCAGCCTGAGCCAGGCGCGTGACCTCCATAGTGCCACGCTGCTGTCCAACGGCATGGTGCTCGCGGCGGGCGGCGAGGACCGGACCCGTGCGCCGCTGTCCTCGGCCGAACTGTATGATCCGGCCACGCGAACCTGGTCGCCAACCGGCAGCCTGAGTCAGGCGCGTGACACGCATAGCGCCACGCTGCTGTCCAACGGCATGGTGCTTGTGGCAGGCGGGCTGGACGCGACCGGCGCCCCGCTGTCCTCGGCCGAACTGTACGACCCGGCCACGCGGGCCTGGTCGCCGACCGGCACCCTGAGCCAGGCGCGTTACTTCCACACCGCCACACTGCTGCCCGACGGCCGGGTGCTGGTGGCGGGGGGCGTCGGCAGCGCAAGCTTTGGCAGCGCAAGCCGGCTTGCCTCGGCTGAACTGTATGATCCGGCCACGCGGACCTGGTCGCCGACCGGCAGCATGAGTCAGGGACGCAGCATCTTCGCCGCCACGCTGCTGCCCGACGGCAAGGTGCTGGTATCAGGGGGATACGGTGGAACCGCCGCGCTGTCCTCAACCGAACTGTATGATCCGGCCATGGGCACCTGGTCGCCGACCGGCGGCATGAACCAGGCGCGTTACTACCATACCGCCACGCTGCTGCCCGACGGTCAGGTGCTCGCCGCGGGCGGGACCAACCAAAGCAACCTGGCCTCAGACGAACTGTACGACGAGGCCACAGGGACCTGGTCACCGACCGGCAGCCTGAGCCAGGCGCGCAGCCGACATACGGCCACACTGCTGCCCGACGGCCGGGTACTCGCTGTAGGGGGACTCGGCCCAGGCTACCTGTCTTCGACCGAACTCTTCCATTGACACGCACATCCAGAATCCGGGGTTGCTCTCAAAGCCCGCTCTGCAGACGTTCGATGCCGCACGTCGAATAATGATCATGTAGCCGGCCTCCCAGCGGTCTTCGATAGCAGGCGGTTTGTCAGATTGAAGCATCGCCTAACCGGACGTCAGGCAATGGCCGATGCCGAGCGATGACGTTCGCATGGCAGACACATCAGTGGCGCGCTCAATCCCCTTCAGGCATCCTTGACGAATGATGGCTGGTGATCAAGGTAGGCGTAACATATGGCGAGGCTCGACTGTGTCGTGCGATTCATTGGCGCGGCGCCCGCCATTTGTGTCCAATCCATGGCCGAAAAAATGAATGAAACTTGCGCCGAACAAGAATCGTTTCTGGACTGCCTGATCAAGCAGCAAACGCTTGTCAACATTTTCCTGATCAATGGGATCCGGCTTTCCGGCACGATACGTTCATACGATCAGTGGGTCGTCCTCCTCGATTCCGCAACGGGCATTCAAACCATCTACAAGCACTCGGTGTCTACGATCCAGAACAGTGAGCATCGGGGACCGCACAAATCCTTCCCGCAAACGCAGAACTCGGACGGCGCAAGACCGAGCCACTATCCGCGCCGGAGGGTTGCCCCATAGGCGCGAAACCGTTCGCACGATCAACGGCATGCAGTAGCGCTACAACGGGAGCAAAGCCTGATTGCCCCAGGAGTTTCCCTCGCTGGTGAGAATTGCTCATCGTCCCTCGAAGCGGCCCAAAGATATTCCTTCTGGCTGCCGCCCCTCACCCGACCTTGTGGTCAGGACCGCCCGCAGAAGCGAAAAGTTCGAGATCACCGGACGCCGCATTTGACACGACCGGGGCTAAGCGATCCCGGAAACGCAAGCCACCCTCCGCTTTATCGCAGGCTCCGCACATAGGCGCCATAGGGCTTCTCCCTGACAAAGCCGATTGCGCGGCGGACTGGAGGAGCTTGTGCTTGTCCAGCATGGCGCAATGTCGGCGGCGCGACAGGTCATCGGCGGAGAAATTTGCCCGACTTCTGCCGATCGCATCGGGCGCCAGCGCACCAGCAAGCCACAGCCGTCGTCCGTTTCCCACCAGCAGTAGCGCGCTCGGACGCTGACCATCGTGACCCGAAGTTTGGGACCTGCAAATGCGAGATCCGGTTCTTGCGAACTGATCCGGCCCATGCTCCGGGTGGTCACGTACCCGCCTGTTCGCGGGTGGTCAGCGCCGTCTCCGAAAAATCCACTTCCCGCATCACCATTCCGTTGAAGACGAATTCGACGATTGCCCACGTACTGTTCGCCCTCACGCGTGCCGATACCGAGCCGGCGCTGCTGACGGTCACGTAGTTCATCATCATGCCGGCAGCAACCGCCGCGAGAATGCCGGAACAATGGAAATGTTCGGCGAACAGATAGGCGGCGAACGGAATCAGCAACGTCAAGACAACGCCGGGCGCTGGATCGCCCTCGCGCGTCACGTTGCGCAGGCGCCGTATCACGAAGCTGAAAAGCCAGCTCACCGCGGCGCCGATCGCAAGGCCCCCTGCGGCGATGATCACGAAGCTGAACGAGGCTTCGCGAAGCGAAAACACGCCAGTGAGCGCGGCCGCAATCGCGAACTTGAGTGCAACGAGACCGGAGGCGTCATTCATCAGCGCTTCGCCCTCGAGAATATGCATCAGCTGCGCTGGAATGCGATTCTTGCCGGCAATGCCCGCCAGCGCGACGGCGTCTGTCGGCGACAGCACCGCTGCGAGCGCAAACCCGATAGGGAGCGAAACTGTCGGCACGAGCGCATGCACGAAGTAGCCGACCACGAGCACCGTCATGAACACCAGGCCAAACGCAAGCAGCAGGATCGAACGGCGCCGCATGAAGAACTCGCGTTTCGGCGTGCGCCATCCGTCCGCGAAAAGTAACGGCGGGATGAAGAGTAACAGGAACAGTTGGGGGTCGAAGGTGACGTACAGACCGAATTTTGGCCAGGCAAGCAATGCACCGATTGCTATCTGGACGAGCGGTAACGGCAACAGGCCACGCACAAGCCGCACGACGACGCCCGATACGGCAACCGCGAGCAGCAACATCAAAACGGTGAAGACGATTTCCATCAGGGCCGTCAACCGTGAGAATTCGAGCTCAGTCTAACTATTTGCTCAGCGCGAGAACTGGCCTGGCGCCGCGTGCCAGCATTTTCTATCGCCTCACCGACACCGCGAACCGCCGCGGCAGCGACCGTACACGCAATCAGTATCCCCAGCACGCCGAGCGACGCCGAGGCGATGCAGCCACCGGTTGTGTTGGGCAAAATGTTGCTGTAACCAATCGTGATCGCCCTCATCGCCCAAAGGTAGAGGGTTGCACCGAACGAGCATCGTGTTCCGCTTCCCGAGTCGACCGGCCCGCCGAAGTTATACATTACGACGGCAAGCAGGAGGTAAAGCACACAGAGAAATGCGATTGGGCCGCGTAGCTGCCAAAGTGCCCTGGAGAATTCCGCCACGACTTGGTGAGGCTTCAGCGGGTCGTGCACGGAATTGCTGGCGTTCTTCATGACGCAAACCTCTCAGAATATTGTTGTTCGCCCTGCCGGGTCTCCATTCGCACATGGAAAGCGCGCCGGCCATATGTAGAAGGGTCGGTTAGCCGCCCAGCTTGATAATTGCCATCGTAAGCAGAATGCCAAGCGCGATCATTGCGATACCGGCCTTCGTTGCCCCTGCGCCGGTGTAGCGCCCCAGCGCAAAGCCGGCGATGAAAAGCATCACGAGCGTGAGCACGCGCGAGGCGATGAGCGCCGTTGTAACGTCCCTGACGACGAGAAACGGCAGTGCGACCGGAAACGTTCCCAGGACAACAAGCAGAAAGATGCCCAGCGCGCCGACGAAGTCACCCCTCACAAAATTCGCCCGAGGCGGCAGCGTCAATGCCGCCGCGAGACGCGCGCGGATCCGCTCGAGGTCGGCATCTTCGACGAGCGGCTCCAGCTTCTCAGGCAATGCATCGCGCAGCACCCGTACGGCGACGGCCTGGTCCTGCTCGCGCTTAACGGTCTGCGCGAGTTTCAGGCGCTGCCCTCGATCAGCGAGCGTACGAACGAGATACATCACGGCGTCGGCCAGGCCCCACGCGAGATTGCAGCCGAGCGCCGCGAAGAACATCTTGTACCCTTCATCTTCGCCTGCGGTGACCGCCTTGACGGCGCCGACGAACGTCAGGGCCATGAACAGACCAAAACATATTTCACAGACACGGTCGACGGTATTGAGAATCGGTGCGCGTCGTTCGGGTTCGGCGTGTCCGGCCGGCATGATAGTGCTCATATGGCCTCGACTCATGGTAGACAACGAGACGTTGCGCTAGCTCCCAACATGGAGTGCTGGTACGAGCAGTATATGAAAGAGACAACCGTTCGATATCCTTGTTTTGATAAACCGGGAACAGAGAGACCAGCGCAAGACGCCCGAGGCCAGCCGGACCGTCCATCACAGGCCGGATCGGGTGTTCGCTTGCAAGCCATGCACAAATGGTCCACCGGAGTAATACCCTGCAGCTTCAGTGGACTACGCAGGCCGAATCCAACTCTCGCTCAGCTTGCCGTTCATCCCTTCTTGCGCATCTGTCCAATCGCGCGAGAGCGCGCCGCCTCGGCTTCCTGCACCAGCCGGTAGGCAACGTAATATTTGAAAACATTACGTACGTAGGTCGTCGGCTCGGTGCCAATCTTCTCGGCAACCACGATCTCGACATTGTTGAACCACTTGTTGGGATCCAGACCGCGTGCCGCCGCTTCCTTGCGCATCCTCGCGATCTTTGCAGGTCCCGCGTTGTAGCTTGCGAATGCGAAGAGCGAGCGATCTCTCTCCGAAAATTGAGCATCTTGAAAGTAACGGACCATCAGGGAATCGAGATACTTTGCTCCTGCATGGATATTCGCCTCCGTCACCCGGATGTCGCCTACTGCAAGTTCCTTCCCGGTGGCCGGCATGAGCTGCATGATTCCAATCGCCCCAACGTGACTGCGTGCGGCCTGATTTAGCTGGGACTCCTGATATCCCTGGGCCGCAAGCAAAAGCGGATCAAAGCGGTACTGCGCGCCGTATTTTTCAAATAATCTGACGGTCTGCCTGAACCGCTTCATGTCCTCCGTCTCCGTATTGTTGGAAATCTGCTTGATGCGTTTCATTTCCTGCTGGAGACGGACCTCAGCGACGCTCTGCTTCTTCACGTAATTGACGTAGAAGTCGTTGATCGCATCCTTCAGCCTGGGGCTCTGCAAACGGATCGCCCATCCGATATAGCCGGCGTCGCGCACCGCCATATCGTCGTGCACAGCGATTTCAGGCAGTATCTGCGCCCAAATCTTCGCTTTCCAGTCATCCACCACGAGGATCTGGATGAGCCCGACATTGAGCATCTCCATTGCGTCCTCGTCCTCAAGCGCATCGGGGAGCAGCGCAAGCTTTACCGGAGCCTTGCCTTCCTTGCGAAAGCGCGCATTCAGCGTATTCAGGCTCTCGTAGTAACTGCTGCTGGCGCGTACATGGACCGTCTTTCCGCTGAGATCGTCAAGCTTCGCAAGAGATGGCGACTTCGGCCCGGTAACGACTACTTCCCGCACCGGCGTTCGGTCGCGTGGTGCCACGAAGTCGACCTGTTTGAGACGCGCCTCGGTCACCGTCAGATTGCCGGCCGCGATGTCGCCCCGGCCGGCGATCAGCCCCGGGATCAACTGGTCGCGCGTTGTCGGGATGATGACCAGGGTGAGCGGGCGCTTGCCAAGCGTCGATTTGTATTTCCTGTTCACGTAGCGCTCAAAGTCCCGCATGAGCCCGGCAGTCAGCCCGCGCTCGTGACCCTGGTCGTTAAAATAGAGTGTCCGACTATAGGGAACGAGTACGCGGATCAAACGACGGTCGAGCATTGCGTCGAAGTCACCCTTCCATGGTTGGTTGCCGAGGTCGATACGGCGCGCCCCGGTAGCCGACGCGGGGGCAGCAGCGGGTGCTGGGGTAGACGCGGAAGCGGCAGGCTGCGACACCGCGCCTTGCGCGGCGCAGCACGTCGCCACACCCGCGGACATGCCTGCGCAGAACGCCGCAATGTACATCAACGCATGTATGATGCGCATCGTTAAGACCCCCTCCGAAACCGGAGGCTGGAACGAACCCCGGTAGTGCCCGTGTCTGTACCAATCGCCGTGCCATGCTCGTCTTTCGAGCCGAGACGCCGCAACGTGATTCCGGTGCGGTCAGGAATCCCGCCTCACCTTCTGCGCGCTGGCGACGGCCTCACGGCACTGGCACATCCCGATACTGCCACTATGGTGGCTTGTGAAAATCGGCCTATGGTCCTACACGGCGATCTCCGGGGACGGCAGGTCGAGGGCAATCATTGCTCCACCCGTCAGGTCAGACGAGCCCGTTCACGCGCCGCCCCCCACGACAATCAGACCATTGTCCTATTCACCGGCGGGGACGTCGCTGCTATCCTGGGTTCCGAACTCGCGAGGCGTATGCAGCCGCATCGCATTCACCCCCTCCTGCCGGCAAACGGGATTGAACCGCCATGAGCAGGCGAACCGCTCTCGGGTTGCGTCTCTGTTACTGCGCTGCGGTGCTGTCGTGGCTGGCAAACGCACCGCGCGCGCAGGAACTGGAGCCGCGCACCTATTCTCCCTCGCCGACCGGCACAAACTTTCTCCTCCTGGGTTACGCCCACGTAAGCGGCGACGTGCTCACCGACCCGTCCCTCCCCATCACGGGTGTGAGCACACAACTGAACAACCTCGTTCTCGGCTACGTGCGCACGTTCGCGCTGGCAGACCGCACGGCGTCGATCGGCGTTGCCGTGCCATTCGTGAGCGGCAACCTGAACGGGCTCGTCATTGGTGCACCGACCGAGGTGCATCGCGCCGGCCTCGGTGACGTGCAGTTTCGCTTCGCGCTGAATCTGATCGGCAACCCCGCGCTTTCACCCGAAGCGTTTTCCCGTGCGCCGCCGGTCACCTCGCTCGGTGCGAGCGTGACGATTCAGGCGCCCACAGGCCAGTACGTCCCCTCACGCCTCGTCAACGTCGGTAACAACCGATGGGCATTCAAGCCAGAGTTCGGGATATCACAGCCATGGGGAAACTGGTTCATCGAGGCCTCGGCCGGTGTCTGGTTGTTCGCGAACAACACGAACTTTTTCAACGGACAGGAAAAAGGCCAGGCTCCGCTCACGGTCGCACAGCTCCATGGCGGATACACCTTTCGGCCGGGGCTCTGGCTCGCCGCCGATCTCGGCTATGCGCTCGGTGGCGCGACCGAAGTCAATGGTGGATCAAGCAGCGGTCGCCAGTCTAACGCGCGCGGCGGTGTCACGCTTGCCGTGCCGCTCGGTCGCGGCTGGTCTGCGAAGCTCGCCTACTCTCGCGGCTTTGTCGTGCGCGCGGGCGGCAACTATCAGATCGTCTCCGTCGCGATCCAGTATCGCTGGTTCGATCATTGAGTTGGGTCATTGGCGCCTCATGAGCGTCACCTCGAAGCACTGCACCCATCAATCAGCCGGCTGGAGCACCCAAACGGCAAAAGAATATCGTCACGTTGGGCAGCCCGAACTCCGCACCCCCGTTCAGCGCGCTGAGGCCTTTATTTTCGAAGAAGCATAGTCAGGCGTCCTCACATGACCGAGACATGTTGAAAAGCGTTGCCAGAGGCGTTTGCAACCCTGAATGGCCAAGTCTGGCTTTGCGAAATTTCCAGAAGAGATAGACGACTCCGGCAAGATGTATGGCCGATACCGGCAGGTCACCGCCACCGATTGCGCTGTAGGTTAAAGGACCGCTATATCGGGTCAGCTACCGCGAACGTGTCGAGCTGTAGTCAGCCGCATCCGGACAGCCATATTGGAACGAACTGACGGGCAAGAATTGGGGAAGTGTCCTGGAGGTGATGCCGTCCTGAAATGTGGTGGCGCCGTCGATCGCCTACGATGATAGACAAGCCCGCACCGGAAGTCGGACATCATGGCGCGTTCACTCACTACCGCCGTTCGCTGGTCGCTTGATCATATTGCGCGCAAATCGTGGCTGCGACGGGCGCTGCTCGCACTCGCCCTGCTTGTCACTCTGAATATCCTGATTAACTCATGGCAGTCGTGGCACGACTTCCGAGCTGCAGATACCCTTGCAGCACAGCGGCTGAATGGCCAGGCCTCGCTTATCACAGCACGCATCGAGGACCGTTTGCAGCGCGTAAGTGTGTCGACGGCACAGATCGAGAACATGCTGGATAGCCAGACGCTCGCCGATGTCGAGCTGACGCAACTGGCAATGATCATGCGTCCAGCGCTCGGTGAAGTGCTCATTGCTGTCTTCGCGCCTGACGGCCGGCTGCTTGCCGGATCGAGTGCGAGTGTCGGCAACCAGGTGCCTGGCCTTGAATCAGTGCTTTTCCGTGTGCGGAATGATCCGTCTGACCTCGTCACAGAGCTTGCGACCTGGGCACAAGAGGCAGTCGTCATTTTCGCAAAGGGGCATCATAACCGGGCAGGTGAACTCGACGCGGTCATCGTCCAGGTGGTCAATGTCGAACCGCGCCCGCTCGAAGCCATGAATTTGCCCGCGGGCACTTCCGTCCTGTTGCGCGACAGTGCGGACCGCGTCATCGCAAGCTACCCGGCCGCCCTCGCGGTGGCGCCAGGACAGAAGCTGATCGACGGCACGGCGACGACTGGCCCCACGCCGACGACCCGCTATCTGCTCTTTCCTCCGGACGGTACGCAACACTTGGTGGCCACACGCAGGATTCCGCTCGGACCCACAGCAAGCTACTGGACACTTGATGTCGGCCTTTCGGTCGATGTATACCGCGCGAGTGTACGACAAAGCTTGTATATCAACCTCGCTGGCTCGGCCACAGTCCTGGTCATGCTGGCGAGCGCGATCCTGCTCGTGCGCCGTGAGCGTCACCTGTTCGATCAGGTGCAACAGTTTGCCAGCCTGATTTCGACCATTGTGAAGAACATGCCCACACCGGTTGTTGTGGTACAACCCGGCGAAGGTAAAGTTCTTGTCGCCAATGAATCTATGCTGGCTGTATTCGGTGCGGTTGCTGGCGCGGGGCAACCGTTTGCCCGGCTGTTCGTGGACCCCGCAGCATGGCCGGAGACACAGGCGGCCGGTCAGAACGACGCGGTCGCGATGCTCACCCGCGACGGACCCCGGCATATGCTGCTGCGCAGCACGCGACTCCCCTTTGGCGTGCAAGCCGACGAATCCGATGCACTGCTGGTCACACTCGTCGATGTCAGTCATCAATACCAGCAGCTCACGCAGCTACGCTCCGAAGCCGAAGTGGACTCGCTCACTGGACTGCCGAACCGCCGCAGTTTCGCGAGGGCTGCCGCGCAGGCGGTTGCGCATGCTCGTGGACAGCACCGGCCGCTATCGCTGCTGGCACTGGATCTGGACTACTTCAAGCTAGTCAATGACACGTACGGTCACGCAGCCGGGGATCGCGTGCTGGCAGTTGTGGCACGCGTGCTTGAAGGAGCGCTGCGCGCGGAGGATCTTGCCGCCCGCCTGGGCGGCGAAGAATTCGCCGCCATCCTGCCCGACGCAACAGTAGAACAGGCCCAGGCCGTTGCCGAACGTATTCGCACCTCTATCCAGAACACGCCGATTACCCTGGAGGCAGGACAGACCATTTCGCAGACCATAAGCATTGGCATCGCGTCATACCACGAGGGCGAAGATGACATCGTGGCAGCACACGAGCGTGCCGACGCCGCGCTATATGCGGCTAAGAGCGCGGGGCGCAATCGTGTCCACGTTGCGATACCCGCCGCCCCAGAGTCCACAGAAACGACGCGATCGGCGCCATCAGCTTCTGAAAGCCAGGCATCAGCGACAGACAGACAGAGCAAATGAACCGCTGATACGCGCCGGTGTCGCAAAATCGAACCCGAAGACGGCGGCGCTACGCGCCGGCAGTTGACCCGCTGAGGCCCTCCGCGATGCCGTGAGGTTAGCTTGACGTATCGATTCGCCCGACATCCACCGCAGTGCAATGGCAGCGCGTGAAATGCAAATGTTTGAGCGACGGTTACATGAGAGCACCGACAAACTCTGGCACCAAGGAGAACAGATCGCCCACGAGGCCGTAGTCAGCCACGCTGAAGATCGGGGCCTCTTCGTCCTTGTTGATAGCGACGATCACCTTCGAGTCCTTCATGCCGGCCAGGTGCTGGATTGCGCCTGAGACGCCCACCGCGATGTACAGTTGCGGGGCAACAATCTTGCCGGTCTGGCCGACCTGGCAGTCGTTCGGCACGAAGCCCGCGTCCACTGCCGCGCGCGAGGCGCCCAGCGCGGCGCCGAGCTTGTCCGCAAGCGGCTCCAGGACCTTCGTGTAGTTCTCGCCGCTCCCCAGGCCCCGGCCACCAGACACGATGATCGTTGCCGAGGTCAGTTCCGGACGGTCCAGCTTCGTTATTTCGCGGTTCACGAACTGGGAAATGCCTGCGTCGGCCGCTGCCGCGATCGCGTCCACCGCCGCGCTGCCGCCTTCGGCCGCGACCGGGTCGAAACCGGTTGCGCGCACCGTGATGACCTTGATCGCATCGCTCGATCGCACTATGGCGATCGCGTTGCCCGCGTAGATCGGGCGCTCGAAGGTGTCGGCCGAATCGACTGCCGTGATTTCGCTAATCTGCGCTACATCGAGCTTCGCCGCCACGCGCGGTGCGATGTTCTTGCCGTAGGCGGTCGCCGGTGCGAGGATATGCGAGTAGTCCTTTGCAATGGTCAGTACTGTCGCTTCGACGTTCTCCGCGAGCCCCTCGGCGAGTTGCGGCGCGTCGGCCAGGAGCACCTTCGAAACGCCTGCGATCTCCGCGGCGGCGTCGGCCGCGGCCTTGGCATTGTGGCCTGCCACCAGCACGTGGATGTCACCGCCGATCTTCGCAGCGGCCGCCACCGTGTTCAGCGTGGCGCGCTTGATCGACGCGTTGTCGTGTTCGGCAATTACCAGAATCGTCATCTCTTTCCGCTCCCTTTACAGCACCTTGGCTTCCGTCTTCAGCTTCTCGACCAGCGTCTTCACGTCCTGCACCTTCACGCCCGCGTTACGCCTGGGCGGCTCGGCGACCTTCAACGTCTTCAGACGCGGCGCGACGTCCACGCCGAGGTCCTCGGGCTTCACGGTCTCCAACGGCTTCTTCTTCGCCTTCATGATGTTGGGCAGCGTCACATAGCGCGGCTCGTTGAGGCGCAGATCGGTCGTGACCACCGCGGGGAGTTTCAGCGACAGCGTTTCCGCACCGCCGTCCACTTCGCGCATGACCGTTGCGTTGCCGTCGGCGATCGTCACCTTCGAGGCGAACGTCGCTTGCGGCAGGCCGGTGAGCGCGGCGAGCATCTGGCCGGTCTGATTGCTGTCGTCGTCGATGGCCTGCTTGCCGAGGATCACCAGTTGCGGTTGCTCCCTGTCGACGAGCGCCTTCAGGAGTTTCGCGACCGCGAGAGGCTGCAGTTCTTCGTTCGATTCGATCAGGATTGCGCGATCCGCACCGATCGCGAGCGCCGTGCGCAGCGTCTCCTGACACTGGTTCACGCCGGCCGACACGGCGATCACTTCGGTCGCCACACCCGCGTCCTTCAGGCGGACGGCCTCTTCGACGGCTATCTCGTCGAACGGGTTCATCGACATTTTCACATTCGCGATGTCGACACCCGTGTTGTCCGACTTCACCCGAACCTCCACGTTGTAGTTGATCACGCGCTTGATTGGGACAAGAACTCTCACAAAACTCTCCTACACGAAAACAGTCAGATCAACGCTGAACCGGTACATACCGCGATCTGACTCAGGCAAACCTGGCCATGTCGGTGATTGCAAACGCCAACAGGAACGATGATTGGGGACATCGTAGCGCTGGAGGGGGAAGATTCCACTATCCAAACCGGCCCATCTAGTGACAAATTTGGCCAAATCGTCAGGCGACACATTCGTCCGGTAAGTTGTGCCAGGGCCCTCGCGCAGTGATGGTTTCGAGTGTATCGTGCCGGGCCAGCCCGCCGCCTGGTTGATACCCAGCCGCGCCGTCAGGATGCTGCCGAGGTACTGTGCGCCCTGCACGTCGGTATCGGCCATCGCATAGATCATCGGGATGATTTTCCGGCCCGCGTCGAACGTGCCAAGCGGTCCCGACGCCCCAACGGTCGCAAACTGGTTGAAGATAGCCATGGTGCCGGGTGTATCGGACAGACCAAATTTCCCGTTCGTGCTGTTGAACGCCCCCTGCAGCTTGAAGTTGATCCTGTAGCCGACCCCGATGTCTTCGCTTGCCTTGATGCCCGCACAAAGCTTCCCGATTCATCGTGGTTATTCACCTCGATTCGGGTTCCTGAAAATTAAAGGTCGATCAGCACAGCCATCTTGTGTGGTTATTGCGCCAGTCGCGCGGCGTCATGCCGAAACGTCCGACAAACCAGTTCGTGAACGTCCCCTGGTGCGCATATCCCACCAGTCCCGACACTCGTCCGATCGGATAGCGCGAGTTGCTCATGAAACGTACGGCGAGTTCGTACCGCACACCCTCCGTCAAGCGCGAAAAGCTGGTATTGGCAAGCTCGAGCTGCCGCTGCATGGTGCGAACGCTCAGATGCGAATGTGCGGCAACCTGCTCGACGGAGGCCTGCCCAAGCGGCAGCAACAGGTAGATCGCCTTGCGCACTTCGAGCGCGATTGAACCGTCATCCGTCACGTTCAGCCACTCGGCGAGATCTTCCGCATAGCGCGCGAGTTCAGGATCGGCCGCGGGGTTAGGGCAGTCGAGGTCGGCTGTCGCGCACACCAGACCGTTGAAGTCGCTGCCGAACTCCAGCGGACAGCCGAAGAAGCGCCGGTGAAACATGAGACTTCGTGGCGCTTGATGAACGAAATGCACGGCGCGAGGTTTCCACTGCTCGCCAAGCAGCGCACTGGAGTGGCGCGCGAGCACGCCGACTGTGAGTTCGATGGCCTGGTTTGTGGGGATACCCGCATCAACGACCGCTCCTCGCGGATCCTGCTTACCGGATGTTTTCGAAGATGGCCGCGATGCCCTGGCCGCCGCAAATGCACATCGTGACGAGTGCGTAGCGGCCGCCCGTACGCTTGAGCTCGTAAAGCGCCTTGACGGTGATGAGCGCGCCCGTTGCGCCGATGGGATGGCCGAGCGAGATGCCCGAGCCATTGGGATTCACCTTCGCCGGATCGAGCTGCAGTTCCTGGCTCACCGCGCAGGCTCTGCGCGGCGAAGGCCTCGTTCGCCTCGACAACATCGATGTCGCCGATGCACAGGCCCGCGCGTCCGAGCGCGATGCGCGTGGCCGGCACGGGTCCGATGCCCATGTAGCGCGGATCGACCCCGGCGTGCGCATACGCAACGAGCCGCGCCATTGGCTTGATGCCGTGGCGCTCGGCGGTTTGCCGCTCCATCATCAGCACGGCGGCCGCGGCGTCGTTGATGCCTGACGCGTTGCCGGCCGTGACGGTGCCGTTTTCCTTTCTGAAGACGGGGCGCATGGCGCTCAGGTCGGCGGGATCGATGTCCGCGCGCACGTGTTCGTCGGTGTCAAACACGATCTCCTTGCCCTTTACCCTGCACTTGATGGGCAGGAGCTGGTCCCTGAAGCGGCCCTCGGCAATTGCACGCGCCGCCCGACGGTGCGACTCCACTGCGAGCGCGTCCTGCTGTTCGCGCGTGATGCCGAACTTTTCCGCCACGTTCTCGGCGGTGACACCCATCGGCACGGTGTCGAACGGATCGTTCAGCGCGCCGAGCATCATGTCCACCAGGCTGCTGTCGCCCATGCGGGAGCCAAAGCGCGTGTCGGTGGAAAGATACGGCGCGCGGCTCATGTTCTCGGCGCCGGCACCGATGGCGACATCGCCATCGCCGAGCCAAATGGTTTGGGCGGCGGAGACGATCGCCTGCAGCCCCGAGCCGCACAGGCGATTGACGTTGCAGGCCGGGGTCGACTGTGGCACGCCGCCATTGATCGCGGACACGCGCGAGAGGTAGAGGTCTTTGGCCTCAGTCGGGATCACATTGCCAAAGACCACGTGGCCGACCTGATCCCCCGCCACCCCGGCGCGAGCGAGCACTTCGCGCACCACCAGAGCGCCGAGTTCGGTCGTCGACAAATCCTTCAGGCTGCCGCCAAATTTTCCAATGGCGGTGCGCACGCCACTCACAACAACTACACCGCGTTGCATTACAAGAACCCCCCTGAAAATCAACGGCATCAAAAATTCAATATGTAATCCGAATAATATGAGAGATCGCCTGAATCTCGCCTCACCACTATGGGCGCCGGCGGACTAACGTACCCCCGGCGTACCGTTCATCCTTACATACCGCCCAGGGGCTTCTGGACCGTCAGCTTGTTTGTCACCGAGGTCACGCCAGGAACGCCCCTGGCGATTTCGGCGACCTTGTCGACCTGCGCGGCATCGGTGACCGAGCCATTCAGCGTGACCGCTCCATTTTTGGCGGTAACACCGATACTGCCGCCGTGGATTTCCTTGTGCTTCGCGATCGCGGTGTACACTGCGCGGCGCAGCCTGGTGTTACTTGGCGTAGCGGGCGCCGCCGTGCCAGACGTCGCAGCGGCCGTGGCGCCAGGCTCGCTGGCTGCGGGTTGGGCCGACGCGATCAGGGACGCCGCGGTGAGCAGTGTGCAGAGCGCCAGGCTGAGGGTCCTGGTAGTCGTGTTCATTACATACTCCTGTGGTTGCTGCTGCTGGGTGAAACGCTGTTATCCGGTCGGCCATCGCGCCGACAGGCTGGGCGCGTCGAGGGCCTGCTCGCGCCCGTTGCGAGATCGCAGGTGACGCAAAAATATCAAAGCAACTCCAACGCCAGCTTCGGGTTGATTGGCAGACCTCGCCACGGTGGGCCAGTGCGGGACCGACCCAATCCCAGACGCGACCTAGAAGGTATGGCGCAGGCCGATGTTGACGGCCGTGGTGTTGCGGCCCGGTGCTACAGGCGTCCCATAAATGAGTTCCTGGTTCATCTGGCCGCGGTTGGACACGTAGCCGGCCTGGGCATAAACCAGCGTATGCTTCGAGATGCTGTAGTCGCCGCCGATTGCGTAGGCAGTAGAGTGGTTCGCGCTGTTCTTGTTGTCCTTCAGGTAGTACACACCCGAGGTGAAGTTAAGCGCCGGGGAGAAACGGTAGCCAATGCCGCCCGTCCACATGTCGAAATCACCTGAGACAACAAATGCCTTCGGAACGCCATTCGAGTTGGCCGGATTGCGACCGTTGCTGAACGAACCGGAGACCGAGATATCGTGCCACGTGTATTTCGCGCCGAAGTAGACGAAGCGGTTGTTGTTCTGTCCAGTCGGCGGGATACCGGTCTGGGCAGTCGCAGGGTTACCGGCGGCGGCATATGAGAACGGATTGGCATCGTGCCCGTTGTAGTAGACGGCATCTGCGTTTAGACCAAAGCCTGAATACTTGAGCACCGCGGACTCGCGCGTGCCTCCCTGGGCCTGCCCTGCCACGCCGCCGGGCGCGAACTCGAGCGCTGCGGACACACCGTAGAATGACGGCGAGTTGTAGACGATCGCATTGTCGTCATACAGCGCGCCTATCTGGGCGTTCGAGTTGCTTCCGGTCCAGCCCGACATCGTGTTCATGGTCAGCCAGGCGGTCAGGACGCTGCCGAAGTATTGCGCACCACGTACGTCCGTTTCGGCCATCGCGTAGGCCATCGGCGCGAACTGGCGGCCGAAGTCGATCTTGCCGAACGGGCCCGACACACCGACGGTTGTGACCTGGGTGAAAATCGAGCTTGCAGTCGGCGTACCGGACTTGCCCGGCTGGCCGTTGGAGCTGTTGAACGCTCCCTGGAGCTTGAAGTTGGCTGCGTACCCGCCGCCCAGGTCTTCCGAGCCCTTCATACCGAAGATGCTCGAGTAAATGCCACCGTCCTTGAGCTGAACCACATGGCCTGCGTTGCCGTTCAGTTTGGTGTTCGGCAGAAACGGCGCCGCCGCGTACGACGCGGACGTGCTCTGGTAGAGCAGACCGGAGTCGAGCGCGCCATAGAGCGTGACCGACGATTGTGCGTACGTCGTACTAGCGAATGCTGCCAGTGCCGC
This sequence comes from Paraburkholderia sp. CNPSo 3281, assembly GCF_024206515.1. NCBI lineage: Bacteria > Pseudomonadati > Pseudomonadota > Betaproteobacteria > Burkholderiales > Burkholderiaceae > Paraburkholderia > Paraburkholderia sp. CNPSo 3281. Next base: position 27,559 of record NZ_JAMBPS010000050.1, read on the forward strand.
GGCAGCGGCGAGTTTGACTTTCATGTTGTCTCCATTTGATTTAGTTATGCGTAGCGATCCGTTGTCGCCCCGCGTTGTGTGAAATCCGGTGCTCACTCAATCCATTCGCGGATGCGCTTCTTGTCGATCTTGCCAACACTCGTCTTGGGGATTTCCTCGACAAAGGCAATGCGCTCCGCTTCAGGCACCGCATAAGGGCTGATGCGGTTCGCCTGCGCATGGGTCATCAGGTGTTCGCGAACGGCCTGGGTGGTGACACCCGCTTCCGGGCGGCGCACGATGAGCGCCACGGGGCGTTCTCCCCACTTCTCGTCCGCCACGCCCACCACCGCGCACTCCTGCACCCCCACTACCTCAGCAATCAGTCGCTCCAGTTCGATCGATGAGACCCATTCGCCGCCGGTCTTGATGACATCCTTCATGCGATCAACGATCTGCACGAAACCGTCCGGACCCGTTACGGCGATATCCTGCGTATGGAGGTAACCACCGTCCCACAGCTGCTCCGACGCCTCGGGTTTGTTGGCATAACTCATCGTCAGAAACGGTGCGCGCAGTACGATCTCGCCGTGGGACTTCCCGTCGCGCGCCACGTCCTTCATGCTCCCGTCGACCACACGGAAATCGACCATCGCCACCGGGCGCCCGGTGGAGCAACGCAGCCGCACCACTTCCTCATGGCTCGCGGACTTGTATCCGGGCGGCAGCTGCGCCAGCGCCACGATCGGGCCGGTCTCCGACATGCCGTATCCGGAGAACACGTCGGCCCCCAGTTCCAGGGCTGCGTCGCAAAGCGCAGGCGAGAACGCCGACCCGCCGATGATGAGCGTCCACCCCGACAAACTCTTGCCCGCGCTGCGTGCGGCCTGCAGCAGCATTTGCAGCACCGTCGGCACGCAGTGGGAGAACGTGACCCGTTCCTTCTCGCGCAGCTCCAGCAGCCGCTCCGCCACGTAGCGTCCTGGCAGAACCGTCTTGAGACCGAGCATCACCGCGATGTAGGGCATGCCCCAGGCCATCACATGGAACATGGGCGTAATCGGCATGTAGACGTCTTCCCGGTGCAGCCGCTGCCCCTCGCGCGGCGCGCACAGACTCATGGCCGTCGCCATTGCGTGCATGACAAGGTTGCGGTGGCTGTAGGTCACGCCCTTCGGGTCGCCGGTCGTCCCGGTCGTATAGAACATCGCCGCACGGGTGTTCTCGTCGAAGTCGCGAAACTCGAACTCGGGCTGCGCGCGGGCCACCAGCGCCTCGTACTCCCCCGCTAACGCCATGACCGTTTGCGGCACTGGTTCGCCGTCCGCGAGCACGATCACGTGACGAACCGACGTCAGTTCCGCCCGGATCTGCTCGAGCATCGGGACGAAATCGGCGTGGACCAGCACCACTTCCGCCCGGGAGTCGTTCAGCGTATAGAGAATCTGATGTTGCGACAGGCGAACGTTTACCGTAAACAGCGTTGCGCCCATCATCGGAATGCCGAAGTAACTCTCGAGATAGCGATGGCTGTCCCAGTCCATGACCGCGACTGTCGTGCCGTGATGAACGCCAAGCGCACTCAGGGCGTTGGCGAGCCGGCAGATCCGCTGGTGGAATTCACGGAAGCCATACCGCAGTTCGCCTCGATAGACGATTTCCTGATCCCCATACAGGCTCAGCGAGTTGAGCAGCAGTTGCTTGATCACAAGCGGGTACGAATAGGCCGAAGGCGTCGGCGTGATGAGCGTTTCGTTTGCGTGCATGCTTGTCTCCTCCTCTGGAGGCAGATATGTCTGTTCAAGTCGGGATGAGTTTGGGTGGCGGCGTCGACTGCTGTCCACGTCGCTCGTCCTGCGTCTTCGATCGGTAGAACTTCGGGTGGAACCGGTGTTGTGTTATTCCGGACCACTCTGATCTTCGATCAGTAGTTCGAAGTGTCCATCGCGCTCCAGTACCTGCAGACGCGTGGGGCATAAGCCTGGGGCATCCGGGTCAGGGCAGGCGCGAAGATCGAAACGCAGTCCATGGGCCGGACAACGCAGAACATGTCCATCGAGCGGGCCATTGGCGAGTGACGCCCCGTTATGCGGGCACGAATTCTCGATGGCGATGACGTTCCCCTCGATGTTGAAGAGGACAACGCTGCGGCCGTCGACAAAGGCAAGCTTGCGCCGCCCGGGGGTGAGTTCGTCGACTGATGCGACCGGTATCTGACGTGACATGACTGACGGGTTTTAACGGGAAGTTGGGCGGGCGCCGGGGTGTTCACGCCCACTGGGCTCTCACTGCAATTCCTGGATCAACGATTGCGCGAGCGGCCATTCCCCGAACCCCGATGCCGGATTCAGATGTCCCACCGCGCCCAGATCGACGAGCCGGCTGCCCCACTCCGTGGCAAGATCCGAGACACGATCGAAGGCACCCAGCGGATCGTTCCGGCTCGCTGCGACGATGCTCGCAAACGGCAGCCGTTCACGGGGAACGGGCAACCATCCGTTCGCATCAAGGACGTCCTTTGTCGGGTAGCCTTCCGGCGCTGGCGTGTCGAGATCGGGGGGCGTGGCCAGCACTGCGCCGTGAATACGGCGCTCATGGCGTCGCGCCCAATGCACGGTCGTGATGACACCCGCACTATGCGCGACCAGAATCACCGGACCATCAATAGCGGCAAGCGCCTGGTCCAGCGCGGCTACCCGCGCGGCACAGTTGAGCTTGTCGGCGTCCAGCGGCGGTACGCTGACCGCATTGGTCAGACTCGCTTCGAGCAGCGTCTGCCAGTGTCCGGCCACATGGTCGCGCAGTCCGGGCACGATAAGGACGGTGGGTGTCATATCCGATTACCGAAAAATGCTACGTCATACTGTTGATCAAAATGGCTTGCTGCCGATGATCCCGGCTCGCTCCATCTTGCGGTGGCTCGGGGGATAGTCCATCACCGCATAGTGCTGGGTCGAGGTGTTGTCCCAGAGCGCCACGCTGTTGGGCTTCCAGCGCCAGCGCACCTGGTACTCGGGGATGTAAGCCTGGCTGATCAGGTAACGCAGCAGGTCCGCGGCGCCCGGGTTGGCGTCCTGGCCGTAGCGCACCCGCTCCGGCGTGTGGAAGGTGGTGAAGTGCGTCGTAAAGACGTTGGCATAGAGAACCTTTTCGCCAGTCTCCGGGTGCGTGCGTACCACCGGGTGCTCAGCGTCCGGGTACTGCGCCTTGAGCGCGAGCCGCTTCTCGAGCGGCATGTTCGCGCCGAACGTGGCTTCGATGCTGTGTCGGGCGCGCAGGTCGGCGATGTCTGCCTTCACATGCGCCGGGAGCTTCTCGTAGGCGAGCACCATGTTTGCCCACACGGTGTCGCCGCCCACCGGCGGACACTCCACGCAGCGCAGCACGGCACCGAACGGCGGAGCTTCGCGCCAGGTGGCGTCCGAGTGCCACGCATTCTCGTAGCGGTCGTTCGGCTGTTCCGGCGTGCGGTAGATACGCACGAGACCCGGGTGATCGGGGTCACTCCCGGCGACGGGATGGTCTTCGAGTTCGCCAAAGCGCCGCGCGAACGCGACGTGCTCTGCCCGACCAAGTTCCTGGTCGCGCAGAAACAGCACGCGGTGCTGCAACAGTGCGGCGCGAATTTCGCCAAACAATCCGTCGTCGTGGACAGCGTCGGCCAGATTGACTCCTGTCAGCTCCGCGCCCAGAGCATGAGTCAGTTGTTCGATGCGCATGATATTGGCATTCCTGACGTCAGATCACAAAGACGGATGAACCGGTCGTCTTGCGGGATTCGAGATCGCGGTGCGCCTGGACGGCGTCTTCGAGCGCATAGCGCTGGTTGATCCCGATCTTGATGCGGCCGGCCGCAACATGGCCAAAGAGCTCACCGGCGAGTTCCGCGCGCTCCGCGGGGTCGGCGATGTAATCGGCGAGCGCCGGGCGCGTCACGAAGAGCGCCCCCTTGAGCGCGAGGATGTGCGGGTTGAACGGCGGAATCGGACCCGAAGCCGTCCCCACGCAGACGAGGAGACCACGGCGCTTGAGCGAGTCCAGCGAGGCCTCGAAGGTGTCCTTGCCCACGCTGTCGAAAACCACGTTCACCCCTACGCCGCCCGTCAACTCGCGTACGCGCTTCGCCACGTCTTCCTGGCTGTAGTTGATGATGTGGTCGCAGCCATGCGCGCGCGCGACTTCGGCCTTGGCCTCGCTCGACACCGTGCCGATCACGGTCAGTCCAAGCAGCTTCGCCCATTGCGACACGATCAGGCCCACGCCACCTGCCGCTGCGTGCAGCAGGATGGTGTCGCCGCTCTTGAACGCGTAGATGCGGCGCATCAGGTACGAGGCGGTGAAGCCTCGCATCGTCATGCCGGCGGCCGTCTCACAACTGATCGCATCCGGCAGCTTGATGAGCGGCGCGGCATCGATAATCCGCTCCGTCGTGTAGGCGCCGAGCGTGTTGTACACGCCCGTGTACGTCACGCGGTCGCCCACGGCGACACTGGTGACGTCCGGGCCTATCGCCTCGACTACGCCGGCGGCTTCGGTGCCGATACCGGATGGCAGCGGCGCCGGATACAGGCCGGTGCGGAAGTAGATGTCCGCGAAGTTCAGCCCGACCGCCTCGTTACGCATGCGCACCTGCCCAGGCCCGGGCTCGCCCACCTGGATATCCTCGTAACGCAAAACCTCGGGGCTCCCGGTTTCGTAAAAGCGGATTGCCATTGCCATGTGCTGCTCCTGTATTCCGTGATGTCAAATAAATCGCCGATGGGGGGCGAGCAGCGCTTGCTGCGCCCGCCCCGGCTGCTTCTCGCCGCGTGCCGACAGCGCGACATTGATGCGCTCGCGGATGATGGCGGTCAATTCTTGCGTCATTAAGCAGAGAGCGCGGTATGCGCGCCGGCAGGCGCGGCCGCGGCTTCCAGATGGACCGCCGTCGTCACAGCCTCCACCTCCGCTTCATAGGTCCGCCTTGCAAACAGGAAGCACACCATGGCGAGCAACCCGAACGCCGGCATGATGGCGAGCGCGCCCTTGAGTCCCCAGGTATCGGACAGCACACCCGTCACGAACGGACCCACCGCGAGGCCAAAGAGGTTCTGGAACAGCGAGAGGAGCGCAGCCCCGGTGGAACGCAAACCAGGATGAATCACGCTAAGCACGACACTCGCCGACGGTGCCAACGTGCACGTCATCAGGAACCCTCCGAGCGCGATTACCGCGTATTCCCGGCTGGCCGGAACCACGCCGCCGAAAGCGGCGGCAAGGACCAGCGTGGTGAGAACGGGCAGGACTACCATCAGATTCAGGTTGTTGCGGGGCCTGCGTGAGGCAAGGCGATCGGCAACGAATCCCCACACCAGCGATCCCGCCGCGCCGCACAGCACGATTACCGCCGCCTGGATGGCGGCCTGATCTGGCCGGGCGTCATGGTAGCGAACGAAATAGCTCGGCAGCCAAGCCCAGATCGTGGAGACCACGATGAGCTGGAAGGCGGCGCCGAGGCACGTCCACCACATCGCCGGGGAGCTTCGCAGCGCTTTCACGATCTGCGTCGAGAACTTCTGCGCGGTCTGAGGAGCATTCCCCGTGCTGGGTGCAAGCGCGACCGTCTTGTAATCCGGAACCAGCAGGTACAGGAAGGCCAGCACGAGTCCCGGCACACCAACGACACCAAAGGCCGACCTCCATCCCCAGCGTGCCGCAATGACACCGCCCAGCACGACACCCAGCACGGAGCCGATCGAGGCAGCCGCAAAGAAAGCGCCCAGCAGGGTCGCGCGCAGCCGCTGCGGAAAGAGGCTCGCGATCAATGCGCCGCCAACTGAACCGTAGCCGGTCTCGCCTACGCCAACCAGTGCGCGTGCGGCAAACATCTGGCCGTAATTGCGCGTGAACATGCAAGAAATCGACGCAAGACTCCACAGCGCGGCCATCACGAAGACGCTCTTGACGCGGCTGAAGCGGTCCGCCCACAGCGCAACCGGAATGCCGCCTGCTGCGACGACAATGGAGATGACCGAGACGAGCGCGCCCAGTTGCTTGTCCGACAGGTTCCAGGCAAGTTTCAGATGCGGAAACAGCGATACGACGACCTGACGGTCGATGTAGTCGAACAGCATCAGGGCAAATGTCATTGCGAACGCGAACCATGCGTGTGTCCGGCCGACAAGGTAGTCGTCGCCGGCGCCGTCCGACTGTGTGCCGGGGAGTAAATTCATGACTGTCTCCAGAGAGGACGCTCTTGCGTCGAGAGCTTCCGTGTTTGTTTCTCTATGTGTTCCGGCCCGCCACAATGGACCCGCGGGATAACATGGAACGTAGTATCGAAGATCAGGCAGAAACAAATTTGCTTTTTTGTGACATTATTTTTAGTTTTTAAGACACTTGGGGAAAGCACTATGTCGTGCATGCTGCGAAGCATCGCCCTGCCCAACTACGTCGAGACCACGCGCCCGGTTTGGGCTGGATCCGTACAGGGAACTGACTGAGGCGGAAATGCAGACGGTCGGAGCCCGCGTCGCATCTGCTTCATGCATGCCGCACCTTGCGGCCTCGAGCCAGCCTCGAGACGTCTACGCGGGTATCAAATCGCTACCTGGTCTGCACCCTTGAGTTGCAGGATTTGGCGCGCTTCGTCGGGCGTTGCCACCTCAAGGCCCAGACCTTCGAGAATCTGGCGTACTTTGGTAACTTGCTCCGCATTGGTCCTGGCCAATTGACCTTTGCCAAGCCACAAGCTGTCTTCCAAACCTACGCGCACATGCCCCCCCATGGAAGCTGCCATCGCCGCGATCTTCATCTGGCTTACGCCGGCGCCCAGCACAGACCAACGGTAGGCGTCGCCAAACAGGCGGTCGGCAGTACGCTTCATGTGCATTACATCGTCCGGGTGGGTGCCGATACCGCCCAGAATGCCGAACACGGTCTGGATGAAGAATGGCGGCTTGATCAGGCCTCGCTGTGCGAAGTGCGCCAGGTTGTAGAGGTGAGCGGTGTCGTAGCACTCGAACTCATAGCGTGTGTTGTTGGGCCCAAGCTCCTCGAACACGGTTTCCAGATCGCCAAAGGTATTGCGGAACACCTGGTCCTTGCTGCCTTCGAGGAACGGCCGCTCCCAATCCTGTTTGAATTCCTTGAAACGGTTCAGCATCGGGAACAAACCGAAGTTCATCGTTCCCATGTTCATGGACGCGATTTCCGGTTTGAAGACCTTGGCAGGGAGCATGCGCTCCTGAACCGTCATGTAGGGCGAGCCACCTGTCGTGAGGTTGATGATGGCGGGGCTGCGTTGGCGGATCGATTTGAGGAAGGGTTCAAATGCTTCGGGGCGCTGATCAGGTTTGCCCGTTTGGGGATCCCGTGCGTGAAGATGAATGATGGCAGCGCCGGCTTCACAAGCCCCGACTGCCGCATCCGCAATTTCTTCAGGCGTCACCGGCAGGTAGGGCGACATCGACGGGGTATGGATCGCGCCTGTGACAGCGCAGGTGATGATGACTTTGTTCTGGGCACTCATAAACGAACTCACGAGGTAAATGGCCGACTATGGAAGTCAATGAAGCCCTGCCGGGCGGCCACGGTCGCCAGCGGATGCAAGGCTTGTTGCTCGCTGGCCGCCACATGAAAAGGATACTCAGTGGATGCGCCGTGGAATGGGCACTGATGCGCCCGGTGGCCGGCTCCGCACCGGCCACCTCTTCAGAATCAAGCTTGCCGCGCGAAGCCCTTCTGGCCCGGTTTGCGGTTCGGCGCAAAACCGTTTGCAGCGAGAGTTTCATCGGCATCTTTGTAGAAAGTGCCGATTTTGTAGATCTCGCGCGCCTCCCTGGCGCTGGCGACCGGACGGCCGCATTCCCTGGCAATGCGCACCAACTGTTCGACCTGCTCCACGCTGGTCATCTTGCGTGAACGATCTGGCGCCCAGATTGTGTCTTCAATCCCGCAACGTACATGCTGGCCGAGCGCGATGGCAATCATGTTGAGCGGCAACACGTTATTCATCTGCGCTTCGAAGGTCACCACTGCACCGTCCGGCACGGCGTTAAGGAAGTTCGTCATGTTGTACGGGGTCATCGAGTCGGCACCGCCACCAATCGGGATCCAGGTCAGAATCAACGGCACGTTGCAGACACCGCGGCGCATCATGCGCTCAACCGTCTCCAGGGAATTGATGTTACCCAGCTGAAACTGGATCTGAATGCCGTTATCCGTGAGGCGTTTGACGTGCTCTTCAAGAAATGCCGGGCCAGCGGGGATGGTCATCTCCCTGTAAGCGATTTGCTTCGCCGGGTCGGCGAACGAGGTGCCCGCGACATCGGCTTCGGATAGTGCCTCGATGATGTTGAACTGGTTCGAATTGATGGCCACGGTCACCTGGTCCGGCCTGGGTGTCAATTCGGCCAGCATGTGGCGGGTATCGTCGGAGAGCCACTTGGCGATATCGCCTTCGGTCTCGGGTGCAAAAGAAATGGAACCACCCACCTGGATGATCATGTCCGGCACCGCCTCGCGCACGCCGGCGATCAATTCATTGAACTTGGATAAGCGCTTGGAGCCTTTGCCATCGAGTTCGCGCACGTGCAGGTGCAACACAGTGGCACCGGCCTTGTAGCAATCGACTGCCTTCTGGATCTGCTCGGCCATCGTGACCGGAATGTCTTCCGGGAAATCGCTGACCTCAAACTGAGGGCCATAGGGGGCGACCGTGATAACAAGTTTTTCCTGATTTTCGGGATAAAGAGATCCGTCGATGAAGTTCATGGCTGCTCCTGTTTGGAATTGCATTGGGCCAAGTGGCTGGCATGGACCTAGTATCGAAAATCGGCTAGAATGACGTTTGCTTTTTTGTGACATTTCATTTGGATTTTCGGACACCTCGGGAAAGCCCCATGGCGTACATGCTGCGGAGCACTGCGCTGACCAACTACATCGAGATCGCGCGCTCGGTAGGACTGGATCCGTACAAGGAACTGGCTGAGGCGGGCATAAGCCGGTATGCGCTGCTGGACCCTGAGATGAAGATCCCCGTGGATAGCGTCGTGCGCCTGCTGGAGGCGTCGGCCGAGGCGGCTGACATCGATGATCTGGGTCTGCGCATGGCGGAAACGCGTCAGCTTTCAAACATGGGTCCGCTCGCGTTCGCGGTGCGCGAGGAGCCAACACTGCGCAAGGCGCTCGAATCGATGGTGCGCTATCTGCACCTGCAGAACGAGGCACTCTTGATCCGCATCGACGAAGCCGAGGGCCTCGTGATCATCAGTGAGGAGATCCAGGCGGCCGGTACCCGACGCCAGGCCATCGAGCTGGCAGTCGGCGTGCTCTACCGGACCATCTCACTCTTTCTGGGCGCGGCGTGGCGCCCGCGCAGCATCTGCTTCATGCACGCGGCGCCACGCAACCTCGCGATCTGCACACGGGTGTTTGGCATGCCGGCGCAGTTCAATCAGGACTTCGACGGCATCGTGTGTCGCGCGTCCGATCTCGAGCAGTCCCTGCCGACGTACGACCCTGCGATGGCGCATCAGGTGCGCCAATACCTCGATACCTTACTGGTACAGTCGGGCACGACCATGCCTGATCAGGTAAGAAAGCTGGTCTTCGCGCTGCTGCCGGCAGGGGTCTGCTCGCTGGAGCGGATTGCCATGCACCTTGGCGTCGACCGGCGCACCGTTCACCGCCGCCTGGGCGATTACGGCGAGAGCTATTCGTCCATTCTCAATGCGGTACGCGTCGACATGGTGATGCGCTATATCGAAAACCGCGAACGTCCGCTCTCGGATGTCGCCACGCTGCTTGGCTTTTCATCGTCCAGTACCTTTTCGCACTGGTTTGGCCGCGAGTTCGGATGCAGCGTTTCGAAATGGCGAGCGCGTGAAGCAAAGGCAGCCGAGGATTTGTCGTCGTCGTGAAGCCCATTTTGCATGGGCGAGCCGTTGCTACGGCGAACGCGTTGCGCGCATGCATCGCCGCACCTGCTATATGTGTACTCAATACAGGTGGACAGCAACTGGCTGATTTTTAAATGAAAATATTTGGGGAGCCAAGGCAGTGCCCCGCCAGGCTTGGGCGCTCTAACAGGAAACTTGCACGATAATCAAGGTGACACCTTGTCTCGTGCCGCTTCCGCTCAATCTGATGCATGGCGAATACAGATTTTCCCAAAGTGCTGCCCACTTGCCATGTAATCGAGCGCCGACCGCAACGCTTCGAATTCAAATACCCGGTCAATGACCGGACGTAGTTCATGCAGTGCGATTGCAGCCGCCATGGCCTCGAAATTGTCCCGATTTCCCACTGTAATGCCCTGCAAGCGGATATGGCGCGTCACGATCTGGCCAAGCGGGATCGTCGGCTCCGAACCGGCAAGCACGCCGATCATGCTCAGCGTGCCGCCCGTGCGAATCGCACGCAATGATTGTTCTAGTGTGCCAGCCCCGCCTACTTCAACGACGTGATCTACACCCTTCCCTCCAGTGATTTCTCGCGCGATCTTTCCCCACTGGGGATTCTCGCGATAGTTAACCGTTTCGTCCGCCCCCAGCGCGCGCACTCGAGCAAGCTTTTCGTCGCTGGATGAGGTTACGATCGCGCGGGCACCGAGCAGCTTGGCAAACTGAAGTGCGAACAGGGATACGCCACCGGTTCCTTGTATGAGCACCGTTTCCCCAGGTCTGAGATTCCCCTCAGTGACCAACGAACGCCAGGCCGTGACCGCTGCCGTCGGCAGTGTTGCCGCTTCCACGTCGTCAAGATGTACCGGTGCCGCACTTACCCCTTCGGCCGACAGTACGAGATAGTCCGCCATCGTACCGTCCTGCTCGCAGCCCAGGCTATATCGGAAGCGCTCGTTAGCGGGCGCGCCACCCAGCCAGCTTTGGTAGAACAGGGGACATACCCGGTCGCCAAGTTGCACGCGGGTAACTCCCGCACCAAGCGCATCGATGATCCCGAAGCCGTCACTTAGCATAACGAGCGGCAATTCCTGCATGCGCTTCCCATAGCCATGGAACGGAATTAACGAATCCCGGTAATTCAGGGCCGCTGCCCGCATCCTGATGCGCACCTGCCCGTCGCGCGGTTCGGGAATGGGGCGCTCGCCGATGCGGAGATTAGCCATGGTCCATTCGTTTTCAACCTGATAAACCCGCATGATTCCTCCAGTTGGTTCATCCACACGGCAACCGCCATATGCACATAGATACGAATTCGTTATCTACGGAGTAACTTGCCTTCCTCGCCTCTGGGTCTTGCTTCCGAGTATCGTTGATCCAAGCACGGTTCCAAAAAATGTCACGTTGGTTCGAGCAAGCTCTTAATTCGATGCCAAGGGAAGACCGATTCATTACGAAGATTCACCGGCGGCGTCCAACATTGCCTGCGGGGAATTTGCCGCGCGTCGCTTTCGCCGGAGGTGTGAGCGACTGGCAAGCTCGCCTACGATGCCTTTCCGAAACAGAAGAACACAGACAATGAAGATGAGACCCGTGACGATCGTGACGGATTCGCCAAGGTCACGAAACCATTCGATTTGCGTCAGATTCGCCAGCCAGTCTCCCAAATCGCTCAATCGATTTTCCAATAAAATGATAACGAGCGCACCGACAACCGGCCCCGTCAACGTTCCCAGTCCGCCGACAAGCGTCATCAGAATGACGAGGCCCGACATGGTCCAATGTACGTCGCCCAAGGTCTCGAATCCAAGCACGACAGTTTTTGTCGCGCCGGCCAACCCGGCCAATGCAGCCGACAACACAAAGGCGAGCAGCTTGTACCTGTCGACGTCGTAGCCAAGGGAGATAGCCCGAGGTTCGTTTTCCTTGATCGCCCTCAACACATGGCCGAACGGTGATTGCACTATGCGAAGGACAGCGACATATCCCGCGACCGTGATGACGAGAACGACGTAGTACATCGTCATATCATTGGCCAGATCGAACATGCCCAGCAACCATCCCCGAGGCACATCCTGCATACCATCCTCGCCACCGGTGAAGCGTGCCTGTAGGCAGTAGTAATACAGCATCTGGGCGAGGGCCAACGTGATCATCGTAAAGTAGATACCTTTTCGGCGGATGGCCAGCGTGCCCATCGCGAAACCCAGCACTGCCGCGCCGAGCGTTCCTGCAATCACCCCGATCTCAAACGGATAGCCCATGTCGCGCAAGACGTAGCCGGTGACATAGCCCGCACCCCCGAAAAGCGCGGCGTGTCCGAATGAGAGCAACCCGGTGAAGCCGATCAGGAGATTGAAGGCGCAGGCAAACAGCACAAAACAGAGCAACTTCATCAGCAGCACCGGATAGATGACAACCGGTGCGGCCAACAGCGCGATCAGCGCGATCGAATAGCCGATTTTCTTGTTCACCTGGATACTCCTCAATTCACTTTTCCGAACAGCCCCGCCGGGCGAACCATCAGCACGACCGCCATGACAATGAAGACTACCGTCGCTGAAACTTCCGGGTAAAAGACGCGCGTCAGTCCCTCGACGACGCCCAATCCAAGGCCAGTGAGGATCGAACCAACGATCGAGCCCATTCCGCCGATGACGACGACAGCAAACACCGTGATGATCAGGTTCGTTCCCATCAACGGCGACACCTGAACTACTGGAGCGGCCAGGACGCCAGCCAGCGCCGCCAGTGCGGCACCGAAGGCATAGGTTAGCGTGATCATCACCGGCACATTGATGCCGAACGCTTCAACCAGCTTCGGATTCTCCGTTCCAGCGCGCAGATAGGCGCCGAGCTTCGTCCGTTCGATCACAAACCAGGTCGCCAAACAAACGACAAGAGAAAGAACGACGACCCAGGCACGATAGGCAGGAAGCAGCATGAAACCGAGATCGAGCGTGCCACCGAGCGCACCTGGCGCTGAATAGGGTTGCCCCGATGCGCCGTAGATCGACCGAAACAGGCCCTCTACTACCAGCGTGACGCCAAATGTCAGCAGCAAACCATAGATGTGGTCGACCTTGTAAAGCCAACGCAACATGGTCCTTTCAAAAATGCCCCCCAATACGCCGACGACAATCGGCGCGGCGATCAACATGATCCAGTAGTTAAGCCCCAGGTAGCTCAATCCCATCCACGTCAGTAGCGCACCAAGCATGTACAGCATGCCGTGTGCAAAGTTGATGACGTTGAGCATCCCAAATATCACCGCAAGGCCGAGCGAGAGCAGTGCGTAAAATGAACCATTGACGAGACCGATCAACAATTGGCTCGTCAGTGCCGGCAGCGGAATTCCCAGTAGTTCTTCCATGTTTCCCCCACTACACACCAAGCAATTCGGTCAGAACAGGCTTCTTCTTCTCCAGTTCATCGGCGGTGAAGTGCTCGATTGCCCGCCCATGCTCGACGACATAGAAGCGGTCTGCCAAAGGCGCGGCGAACCGAAAGTTCTGCTCCACCATCACGATGGTGTAGCCTTTCTCCTTTAGTTTGCGGATCATGCATGCGAGCGCACGCACGATGACTGGTGCGAGCCCTTCCGAAATCTCGTCGAGCAAAAGCAGCCTCGCGCCGGTACGCAGGATGCGCGCTACGGCGAGCATCTGCTGTTCTCCGCCAGATAAACGCGTTCCCGGGCTGCGCCGGCGCTCAGCAAGATTAGGGAACAAGTCGTAGATTTCGTCGATCGACATGCCGCGATCGATCCTGGAAACCATCGGCGGCAACATCAAGTTTTCCTCGGTCGACAGCGCCGAGAAAATGCCGCGTTCCTCGGGACAATAACCGACACCCAAACGGGCAATCTTGCTGGTGCGCAGATGGATGGATTCTGTCTCGTTGATCCTGACGGATCCCCTTCTCGTACCCGTCAGCCCCATGATTCCGCGCAGCGTCGTCGTACGGCCAGAGCCATTGCGCCCAAGCAACGTAACGACCTCGCCCTTATTCACCGAAAAGCTCAGGCCGTGAAGAATATGAGACTCTCCGTACCAGGCGTTCAGGTTCGTTACTTCAAGCGCTTTTTCCATATGTCGTTCCCCAAGGTGAACTCGACTCGCCGCTGCTGAGCGTCAAAGAACACCTTCAAGCGTTCCGTCAGCCGTACCCATATAGGCTTCCATGACTTCAGGTATCGCGGATACTTCCGCATAAGTTCCCTCGGCCAATATCGACCCGCGTTGCAATACCGAAATGCGATCACAGATACCGGCCACCACGCCCATGTTGTGCTCCACCATCAGGATCGTGCGCTGCAACGAAACACGCTTGATGAGCTCCGTGACACGCGACACGTCTTCATGTCCCATCCCCTGCGTCGGCTCGTCGAGCAGCATCAGTTCGGGCTCCATGCCAAGCGTGGTCGCAATCTCCAGCGCGCGTTTTCTGCCATACGGAAGATCGACGGTCAACGTATCCGCAAAATCGGCAAGGTCGACCTGGGTCAACAGATCCATTGCCCGGTCATTCAGTCGAGACAACGTGCGCTCGCCTTTCCAGAAATGAAAGGAGGTACCGCGCGATCGCTGCAGCGCAATCCGCACATTCTCGAGAACGGTAAGGTGCGGGAATACGGCCGATATCTGAAACGACCTGATGATGCCTTGCCGCGCGATCTGCGCCGGCCGCGCGGCAGTGACATCGCGTTGGTTGAAAAGAATCGTCCCGGCCGTTGGAGCCATGAACTTCGTCAAGAGATTGAAGCAGGTTGTTTTGCCGGCGCCATTTGGGCCGATCAACGCGTGGATATGGCCACGCTGGACACGCAAATTGACATCGGACACTGCAGCAAGCCCTCCGAATTCCTTAGTCAGGCCGCGCGTCTCCAGGATGACATCAGTCATAGTCACCTCAAACCGGTAGTGAAACCCATCGATCGAAACTGTAGTGAGCGCATCGATGCGCCAACATGAGTGATTTGACCGAGAGCGCGCGCTCAGCTCCCGGCCGATCTCCCTGGATTCTCAAAACGTCGCGATGCGAACGCTGATAAGCCGGTGATTTAATCGAAGCTAAATCATCGATTGTATCGATTACGCCTTTTCGTTTTACGTGCGTCCATTCTTGAGCAGAGGACACTTACTCTGTTCGACCGGAATCGTGACCGTGCTGGCCGGCAGGACTTTCTTGATCTTATAGTAATCCCAAGGATATTTTGACTCGCTCGGCGTCTTGACCTGAGCCAGATACATGTCGTGCACCATGCGCCCATCCTCGCGAATCTTGCCATTCTTCGCAAAGAAGTCGTTGATCGGCATTTCCCGCATCTTTGCCATTACGTCCTTGGCATTGTCCGTTCCGGCCGCCTCAATTGCTTTGAGGTAGTGCATGACTGACGAGTAGTCTCCAGCCTGCACCATATTGGGCATTTTCTTCATCTTGGCGAAATAGCGCTTCGACCACTGACGCGTTTCGTCATTCAGATCCCAGTAGAACGGTGTCGTCAGCAAAAGACCCTGTGCGACATTGAGGCCCATGCCGTGAACGTCAGTGATGGTCGTTGCAAGACCGACGACGCTCTGCTTTCCTCCTCGTGTGATACCGAACTCCTGCGCTGATTTCATCGCGTTGACCGTGTCGACACCGGCGTTTGCCAGTCCGATCACCTTCGCGTTCGACGTTTGCGCCTGCATCACGAACGATGAAAAATCCGGTGCGCCGAGTGGATGCTTGGCCGACCCCACGACCTTGCCTCCATTCGCTGTTACCGTCGCGGTCAGCCGATTGAGCATCAGCGTGCCGAACGCATAGTCAGCGGCAAGAATGAACCACGTGTTTCCACCTTGATCCAGGACAGCCTTGCCAGTGCCGTTCGCAAACGCATAGGAATCGGCGACGTAGTGCACAGTGTTCGGAGAACATTCCTCGTTCGTTATTTTCTCCGTCATCGCGCCTGCCACGATGGCTATCCGATTCTTGTCCCTGGCCAACTTGCTGACGGCGATGGCGACAGACGAGTTTGTCAGGTCAACAATGGCGTCCACCTTCTGCGTGTCGAACCATTCGCGCGCTTTTGTCAATGCCACGTCGGTCTTGTTGAGATGGTCTGCCACCACCACCTCAATCGGCTTTCCGAGAACCTTGCCGCCGAAATCTTCCACGGCCATCTTGACTGCTGTCACCGCACCCGGACCCGCAAATTCGGAGTAGTTTCCCGAAAGGTCCGTCAGGATACCGATCTTTACGACATCATCCGAGATTTTCGGTGGCTGCGCCTGCGCTGAAGCGCAGGCGAAACCCCAAGCCAGTGCAATGGCGGTCCTTCTGAAATGGATGTGCATCCTTGTCTCCTGTGTTTATCTTGTATCTTCGGCACGTCTTCGCGTGCTCTATTTTTTGAACAAGCCCACGACCGCGGAAATATCCTTACTGCCGCCGCCTTGGTGACTTAATACCTGGAAGAACTGCTTGGACAATGCGGTCATGGGCAGCGGTTGTCGGGAATTGTGCGCGGAATCCAATGCAAGACTGAGATCCTTGATCATCAGGTCGCAGGCAAAGCCACCGGAAAAGCCGTTGGATGCCGGAGCATCTGCAACGACGCCTGGATAAGGGTTGTAGACCTCAGACACCCAGCACCGGCCTGACGATGTGTTGATGATCTGTGCAAGCACGTCGGGAGCGAGCCCGAGGCTAACACCGAGGCACATCGACTCGGACACCGCAATCGTCGATACGCCGAGCAGGAGATTGTTACAAAGCTTGGCGGCTTGTCCGCTGCCAGCAGGGCCGCAATGAACAATGTTCTTGCCCATGACGGAGAGAATTGGTCTGGCGGACTCGAAGCCGAGGTCCGATCCGCCCACCATGAACGTCAGCGTAGCCGCCTTGGCTCCCGGCACACCGCCTGACACTGGTGCATCGACAACAGTCTTGCCGCTTGCCGCCCCGATCATTTCGATCTCTGCGGCAGTATGCGGATCGCTTGTGCTGCAGTCGATCACGAGTGCCCCCTGCCTTGCATGCGCGAGCACACCATCCGGACCACAGATCACGCCGCGCACGACAGACGGAGTCGGCAACATCGTAATCACGACGTCGGCAGATGCAGCAAGTTCCGCAACGGAGCGAGATGGCAAGGCGCCGCGCTCGACAGCTTGCGCGATCGCGCCGGACGACGTGTCGAAAGCACGCACCGTATGGCCAGTTGCCAACAGATTGCCCAACATTGGAAGCCCCATGTGCCCCAAGCCGATAAACCCGATATCCATCATGTCTCCAATTTTATTTAGTTAACCCGAATTCGATCGCCAACTTTCAGGGGTGCAACAGAATCTTGCCAAAGTGCTCGTCGCGCGCCATCGCGTCCTGTGCCACCAACGCCTCAGCCAGCGGGTACGTTGTCTGAATGATTGGGAGTACTGCGCCGGATTCGAAGAGCGGATAGACGTCTCGTCTGAACTGCGTGAAAAGTTCAGCTTTCTGCTGGACAGTTCTTGTGCGAAATGAAACGCCGACCAACGAAACTCTCTTGCGGGCCAACGTGTCAAGATCGATTTCTCCGGTCGTTCCGCCGACCCAGCCAACGTTCACGATGTAGCCGCCCAATGCGACAGAGGCCAGATTGTCTGAGATCGCGGGGCCGCCGACCATGTCGACTACGACGTCGACGCCCTGTCCGCGCGTCAGCGCCGTGACCTCAGATGCAACGTCGTCGGTGCCATTCACGAGAAACCGGTCGAGACCGAGTCCGATCAGATTGTCGACATTGCGGGTCGCACGGCCGGTACCAATGATCTTCTTCGCGCCGAGCGCTTTTGCAATTTGCAGGGTCGCGATGCCAACAGCCGATGCAACGCCTTGAATCAGGACACTCTTATCCGCCCCGAAATGACCATTAGTCACCAATGCATTGTGGGCTGTCGGATAGATAGTGGCGACTGCTGCCGCCTGGTCGTACGAAAATGACGTAGGAATTGGCGTGGCAAATCGGTAGTCAATAGTGGCAAGTTCGGCATAGGCTCCGGTCGTCATGCCCAACACCCTGTCACCAACTTTGAATCCGCTGACCTCGCTACCGACGGCGACGACGTCCCCCGCCATTTCGAGGCCCGCAATCATCGGTTTGCCGGCAGCCGGGCCGCCATGCGCCGTCGAACGCTGAAGGTCGATCCGATTGATCCCAGCCGCCTTGACCGCGACCAGCAATTCATTCGGCTGGACCTGCGGGTCCGGCACTGTCTGATACTCCAATGTCGGGCGCGTTTGCCCTTCCTGACTAACAATCACAATTGCCTTCATTGCTGTTCCTTCGTTTCCGTACGTCAATTGCGGTACCTTGCGCCGCGATCGCCACACCGGCGCGTGGCGAATGCGGTCGATAGTTCGGGGGGGCGATGTCAGGCGCTCGGATTGAATGCCAGTGAAACCGGAAGTGCTCCGTCGTCGGGTTCCGGCCAGCGCTGAGATACGGTCTTGAATTTCGTATAGAAACGCGCCGCATCGGGACCGTACAGGTGACCGTCGCCAAACTTTGAACGACGCAGGCCGCCGAAGTTGAAGAAGGCGGACGGCAGCGGCACGGGGACGTTCACGCCGATCATGCCGGACTCGATTTCCATCATGAAGCGATGCGCCGACTTCCCGTCTCGCGTGAAGATCACCGAACCGTTGCCATACTCGTGCTGATTGGTGATATCGATCGCCTCGTCGAACGTCGCTGGTCGCATGATGCCTCTCACCGGGCCGAACACTTCCTCTCGATACAGATGCATGTCCGTTGTGATCCGATCAAAAAGCGTCGGTCCGAGGTAATAACCATTCGGACGGCCTGGTACCGCAAAGCCACGCCCATCGATCACCAGCTCGCCGCCCTCTTCGAGACAACGGCCGATCGCGTGCTCGACGGACACCTTCGATTCGCGGGAAACAACCGCACCGAAATCAGCACCAGGGTCGTCATAAGAGCCAACTTTCAGCGCGCGGATCTTCGGAATTACGATCTCGCGCAAGCGCTCAGCTGTTTCTGTACCAACTGGCAGAAGCAACGAGACGGCCATGCAACGTTGACTTGACGACCCGAATCCGGCGGACACGAAAGCGCTGGCAGCGGCTTCGAGGTCCGCGTCCGGCATGACGACCATGTGGTTCTTACCGCCAGTGAATGCGGCCACGCGCTTGTTATGATTCGTCCCTTTCTGGTAGACGTATTCGCCTACGGCAGTGGATCCGACAAAGCTGACCCCGGCAATGCCGGGATGTTCGAGAATCGCATCGACCACTTCCTTGTCGCCCTGTACGACATTAAAGATCCCATCGGGCAAGCCAGCTTCCTTCCAGATCCGGGCAAATTCGAGTGCCGCACTCGGAACCTTTTCGGAGGGTTTCCAGACAATGCTGTTACCGACGGCGACAGCCATGGTCATCATGACGGCGGGCACCATGATGGGAAAATTGAACGGCGTGATACAGCCGACCACACCGATTGGTCGCCGCATGGAGAACACTTCGATTTCGCCGCCGACGTTGTTGGTGTATTCGCCCTTGGTCACGTGCGGCGCATTGCACGCGAATTCGATCCCTTCAATGGCGCGCCCCAGTTCCCCTTTTGCGTCCGGGATCGTTTTGCCGTGCTCGCGCCCGATCGCCTCGGCCAGCACATCCATGTTGGCGATCATCAGATCGCGCAATTTGAAGATCACCGCCTGACGTGCGGCATGCGAGGCGCGCCCCCAGCGGCGCCCGGCTTCCGTGGCGACGGCAACGGCATGATCGACGGTTGAACGCGTGCCGTACTCACAGCGGGCAATCTCCTCGCCCGTCGAAGGATTGTGGACCGCGCCGGATCGGGCCGCCGGTTCCGAGTAGGGCTTACCTGCGATGAAATGCTCGATGTAACTGCTCACGATGGGTTGCCTCCTGGTAGGAATCTTGTGTCATTGCGCGCGAATGTCCGGCGGGAACTCGGCGCTGATTTCTATGCATTGGTAAGCATGGTATTTCACCGTTTCTGCATTTGATATAGGATAAAATGGAACTGAGCTATGCAAATTTGCATAGCGAAGCGCTGAGGAAAAGATGAATCATTTCGATTGGGATAACCTGCGGATCTTCTTGGCGGCGGCTCGGTCTCAGTCGGCTCTGGAGGCGTCGCACACGTTGAAGATGAGTCAGTCGACAATCTCCAGACGGATACAGCGACTGGAGCGTGACACAGGCTCGAAGCTATTCGACCGCAGTTCTCAAGGGCTTCGCCTGACAAGTGCTGGCCATCGGTTACTCGAGCATGTCGAAAAGCTTGAAAGCACGGTCACGGCCGTGGAGTCGAGCATGCTCAGCGACAACGTCGCATTGACCGGCGAAATCCGGCTGGGTGCAACCGAGGGTTTCGGCACCTTCTTCCTCACCCCGCATCTGACCCAGTTTTGCACGAGGCACCCCGCCATCACTGTCGACATCCTGCCGCTGCCTCGCACGCTGAATCTGTCAAAGCGCGAAGCCGACGCGTCGGTTGCAATCGACCGCCCGAGCGCCAACAGCTTTGTGACATGCAAGCTGTCCGAGTACCGCATGTTGCCGTACGCAACGCCTGAGTACCTCGACAAGCATCCGTCTATCCGAACGATCGATGACCTGGTCGGTCATCGATGGATCGACTATGTCGACGACCTCATCTTCTCGCCTCAGCAGTTCTCGCTGCAAAAATGGCTCCCCACACTTAAGCCTTGCCTGAGAAGCACGAGCGTCATCGCACAAGCACAAGCCGTAAAAGCTGGCCTCGGAATCGGGGTGCTGCCGTGTTTCCTTGGCAGCGTGATCGGCAACGTGATCCCTGTGCTACCCGATTCGGTGAACATCACTCGCACCTTCTGGCTGGTGGCTCCGCCGGAGCGACGCGAGCTGGCGCGCGTCAAGGCGCTATGGGACTACATTCGGGAAGTTGCGGAAGCCAATGAAGATTTCCTGATGGGAAGGACGACGCAGAGCATATCAATTGGGTGAGGAAATTCGGGAGTAATACTTCACGGTGCGCTACGCGCGCGCTGCTCGAGCATTGCGCCATGGTCGGCACGCGCAACAATCGCGGTCGGTCGTTCCTTCTGCTGCAACTACGACGACTTATGGCCATTTCCTCTCTGGCGCATACACAGGAAAAGCGCGCTCGCGATGACAGGACACACGGGGAGTGGCACTGTCAGGTTGCTGGAGATGGGGCGGTAAAATGAAGTGATGAATAAGATGAAATCGCTTTATCACGGCGGCGAAGGCTGATATCCCTGAGCTTGCTCAGGTAAAGCACGTTTTCGTCAAAGCGGCCGCACGCGTGAACAACCGCGCCGAGAACAGCCACCAGCCGACCCGTTGGCGGGAACGCCAGATGTGCGGGTTTCGCGATGCGCGTCGCACGCAGGCTTTTCTTTCGTGCTTCGGCCCGATCCGTCAGCACTTCGCGCTACCAAGACATCAGACGAACGCTGCTCGTCATCGCGCTATCCTGAAAGAGCGTCTCGCAACATGGCGTGGCTGGACCGTCTCAGACCCGGTTCAGACAGTTATCTAATGAGGATAACTACGCGTGTGTCGATACATTGACCTACAGCAGCCAACTTGACAACGCCTTCGCAAAAGCGGAGCCGCTGTGGAAACGCCGACGGCGGAAAACACGGTGCGGCACGTCCGGTTCAGCCAACGCGGGTGACGGCCCGAAATGGGTGTCATCGTAGCCACATCGCGCCTCGCGTTCGGCTCGCTTTGGCATGTCCCGGGACGTCGTGGCGCGGGCCGCGGAAGTCGCTCCGGGGAACAATTGTTGACGTGCCCAGCGACGAAACGTCCGGCGAGCAGCGATGAGTGGCCGCTCAAGCCACAGCCGCGATCCGGTCCAGCGACGCGGCGAAGGCCGCGCGCTGGCGCGAATGACCAATGTCGCGCGGCATCGTCGCGATTGACGGCTGATCGGCTGCTCGAACGCTCAGGCTGCCGCCCCAAGCGGCGATACTCCCTTATCGCTTCGGGGCTTTGGGGAGTTCCCGCACCGGTGCGTCCTCCCTCGTTGTTGCTGTGAGACAAACCTCACTGCAGACGCGTTTCCAGGGTGGTGCCCGCCCGGAACGGGCTATCCTCTAATAGGTGTGCCGGAAGGCAAGTCCGTCTGCATTGGTGTGATCAGAGAGGGCAGCGATTCCATGCGAACACGGTTCGGCGGTATTTCACTGGCTAACCTCGCCGTCCGGGCGGCAAGAAAGCCCGACTATGAGCGCGAATGCCGCGCCCTGCTTGCGCTCGCCAGCGCGCAGACCGATTCGCGTGATGCCCTCCTGCAGAAAACAGCCGAGTTCGCCATGGAGTTATGCTGCGCGCAGACGGCGGGCATCAGCCTTCTAGAGCGCGCAGGAGAGGAAAACGTCTTCCGGTGGCGCACAGTTGCGGGCCGGCTCGCGCATCTGAGCGGGTTGGTTACCCCATGGAGCGAATGCCCCTGCGCTTTAGTGGTTGAAGCCGGCGAGCCGCTGCTGTTCACAGCCCTTGCCACCGACTTTCCTGCTCTCGCGAGCACGTGCGGCGTCGTGCATGAGGCGCTGATACTGCCCATCGTATCCGGCGGCCGACGGGTGGGAGCGATGTGGGTGGCGTCGCTCGAAGAGGACTGCCGGTTTACCCAGGAAGACCAGCGTGTGCTGACGGACCTGGCATCTGTAGCCGGCGGCGTGCTTGAGCTCGTGCGAGCACGTGACCGCAGCCGCCGCGAGACGCAGCGCTACTCCGAGGTCATCGCCGTCCTCGCTCATGAGTTTCGCAATCCGCTCGGTCCGCTCCGGAATGCAATCGACGCGATACAGGTCGTCAACGAAGGCCGCGAGCCGCTCAGTGGGTATCTCGCTGTCGCCCATCGGCAGATCCGGCACCTCGAGAGGTTAATGGACGAATTGCTGGACGCAAGCCGGCTGGACCACAACAAGCTCACCATCGCGCCAGTCGAAACTTCCCTGAACGACGTGCTCGCCGACGCGGTGGGCGCCGTGGAGGAAAGACGGCTTGAGCGGCATCACACGCTGTCCGTAACCACTCCCCCAGAAGGCCTGTGCCTGATTGCCGATCCGGTTCGCCTTACGCAGATCATTGCGAACCTTCTGTCAAATGCCGTGCGCTACACCCCGCCGGGCGGAAATATTGCCGTCAGTGTCGAACGGCTCATGCGAAACGGCGAACCCCACGTCGCGGTGGTAGTTCGCGATAACGGCATCGGCATCTCGCTGGCGTCGTTGCCGCACATCTTTGAGCCTTTCGCCCAGTTCGCGCGGGCGCGCACCGGGGAGGATGGTGGCCTCGGCATCGGGCTGGCGCTGGCCCAGCGCTTCGCGCAGCTGCATGGCGGCGTAGTCGATATCACCAGCAACGGGGTCGGCCTCGGAACGGAAGCCCGCCTGACGATCCCGTTGCGCCGCAGCGACATCGTCGGCGAATGCGGTGGCCGGCTGGCAACCGGTCAGCAGCCTCGGCGGCGTGTCCTGCTAGTGGACGACAATGCGGACGCCCGATTTGCCCTCGGCGGACTGCTCGAACTCGAAGGTCACGAGGTGCGGTCGGCCGCCGACGGCGCCGAGGCGCTGAAGATTCTCGAAGAATGGCGACCGGACTTCGCCCTCGTCGATATCGAAATGCCTGGCATGAATGGCTATGCCCTTGCAGCCCGCATTCGGTCAATGGCGAACCAAACCGGTCTTCAACTCGTCGCACTGACTGGCCACGTCTCGAGCCACGACCGGACCGCCGCCATTCAGGCAGGCTTCATTGAGCATCTGGGCAAACCGGTGGACCTCGAGCAGCTCCGACACCTTCTGGCATCGTGACATGGCGACGTGACCGGCGCGACGGCGATGGCCGCGGCGACAGGGGCCGCCTGCGGACCGGCCGGCCAACGGCACCATCTGGTCCTACCCTTGCCGACTCCCCGCTACGGTCCGCAGGCGCTATTCACGGGCGCCCACCTCGCAGCCGACAGATACTGGAATCTGCCCGCGGCGTGGCGGCAGGGAGGGCGGGCGACGGTCAGACGCTCCGCGATATATGCATCCACGGCCTCGATCAGCTGGCCCACCTGCACTGGCTTGCGCAGGAACCGGGACCAGCACCGGGGGCACCCATCCGGCTCCGGCGCAGCCGAAAGCAGTACGACGGGCAACCCGGCGATGGTGGGCGAGGCTCGCACCATCTGGCACAGCCTGATGCCGTCGATGTCCGGCATCTGGTAGTCGGTAATGAGACACTGAACGAATTCCCGCCGCATGAAAGCCATGGCAGCGCTGGCGTCAGCGACAACGCTCACCCGGTGACCGTGACTTTCCAGCGCGAGCGCAAGCGGCCAGACGTTTTCCGGATCGTCGTCAACGAACAGCACGTTGGCCATGGATACTCCGTCGAATTCATTCGCGACCGGTGTGCGCGGCAGCGAATGCAGCGCCCCGTTACCGTTTCGGTGCCGCAACGGACGTGCCGGGAGGACGGCAGCGTTCCGGATACGGGGGGGTAGTTTCATTGGTGGCCCGATGTCAGCGCCGGGCTCACGCGACGTTTTGCCTGCTTTCTGGACGGTCGACATGGAGGGCAAGCGCATGGAGGACAAGGCCGAGAATCGCCGCATCGACGCGCTCGCAATTCCTTCGGCCAAATCGGCTGCCGTGCCAGGAGTCTGATAGCAGGTAATGCAAATATGCATTACAGTGTGCGTATTACTGAAGAGGTGAGAGATGAGCACATTGACTGTCACCGGCCGGGGTCAGGTTACGTTCCGGAAGGAAGTCCTGCAGCACCTGGGCATCCAGCCTGGTGAAAAGATCGAGCTGGACCTGCTGCCTGACGGCCGGGCCGAACTGCGGGCCGCGCGGCCCGGGGGATCATTCCAGCAACTTCGGGGCGTCCTCAAGGGAAAGACTAACGGTGCGCGGTTGAGCATCGAGGAGATCAACGACGCGATTGCTGAAGCCGGCACCAGGGCGGGGGCGGGTAAAGCGTGAAGATCGCGGTGGATACGAATGTTTTGCTGCGCACGATCGTTGACGACGACGAAGAGCAGGCGGCCAGGGCCGTCATGCTTCTGGACACGGCAGACATGGTGGCAGTGAGTCTGCAGACACTGTGCGAGTTGGTCTCGGTGCTGCGCAGCGCATACAAGGTTGACCGGCCCGATATCGCGGCAGCGATCCGTTCGATCCTGAATACGCGCAACGTCGTCGCCAACCGGCCTGCGGCGGAGGCCGGACTTGATCTGCTTGAGGCTGGCGGCGATTTTGCCGACGGGGTCATAGCCTGGGACGGCAAATGGCTCGGGGGGGAAATGTTCTACTCGTTTGACAGGAGGGCCGTGTCGCTGCTGACAAGGCAAGGCCATCATGCGACGCTTCTGTAACCCGCACGAACCTGGCCGTCAGGATGAAGTTAGCCGGCTCAGGTGGGTGGCTGGATTGCTCGTCGCCGTCCAGCCACATCGTCAGGCGGGTTGCTGTACAGCGTCGTCACGACGATACATAAATATAACAGTCGCAGCTTAGTTTGCGGTCCTATGTATTTTGCGTCGGTGCGGTGCCGGCTCCGGAGCTTCGCCAGCAGTGAGGCTCATTGAAAACGAACGGTCATTCGAACCCTAATTGATGTCAAAGCCATTTTCAGATGTCCGCTTCTATGAGGACTCGGCTGTCAAGCCTCTTCAATTCGGAGGTTTAATGGGCGGGAAATAAATCGGCTTGACCGGATTGATCTCGTTCAGCATCAGCAGAATGCAAAAGATACGATCGTGCAATTGAGCGTTGGGAAACTGAGGTCCCAGGCCCGCCTGCTCCCGCGCCATGAAGAGCGCCCTGACCATTACCGGCCAGCTCGTAGCAATTCACCTCACACGGCGATCGAGGATGCTTTCTCTAGGCTGGGAATCCATCGATACACATCGGCTCAACTGGATCACATCGATCATTGACCGGCAAACAGCTCAGCTACTGGAAGAAGTAGTAAGAGAACGGGCCGCCAAGATTGTCAGAGAAGGGTCGAAAGCGCCCTTGCTACAACAGCCGACGCAAGGGCTTGCTCCGCGCCCTGATGCGAAGGCATGAGCAAACTCAGGTGAAAGCAACCCGTCAATAGTGAGTGAATGTATATCGCTTCCACGGCGTAGTCGACGTGATCAGTGGTGCCACGATCTGCCGCGGCGAGCCTTAACGCAGACTCGATAGATGACTGCGCGATTCGCGCAGCTTCCCCCAACGTCGATGTAGAAACAACGGTACCTCCTTCAGATTTCGCAGTGGAGAATGCGATGGAGTACAGGCGCCGTTGTGTGCCGGTGTGAAGGACGTCGGCCAATCTCCTTTCAAGTTTTGAGCGCAAAGCGCTAAGCGTTGTCCCGTTCGACTTCTCAGGCGGAATTGTGAACGGGTCCAGAGGCAAAGCTGATCGCTGGAACAAAGCCGTCACGAGGGCCCATTTGTTTGAGAAGTGACCGTAGATTGCGCCTCTGGTCATACCAGCCGCGTGAGCGATGTCTTCAAGAGACGTAGAGCTGACGCCACCCTCGAAAAATAAAATCTCCGCGCTGTCGAGGATCTTTTCCCGTGTTACGAGTCCCTGTACTTTTCGCTTCACCGTGTCCCCTCGGTCTTCTACGCGTTCTCTTGTCGCGCTGCACAGCTATCCGCCCTCTTTGCCGCGAGATGTGAGGCCTTGTCCCGCAAGCCTACTCAAATTTCGCGAACATCACGTCGCGCTGGCTGGATACAAGATGTTGACCTCCGTCGACGACCAAGGTCGTCCCTGTCACTCCACGGGCCTCGGCAAGATAGACGGCTGCGTTGACGATGTCTTCAAGCCGCGACCCGCGCCGAAGCGGGGTCTTTCGGTGAGCTGTCTCAAACTGCTCTTGCGTTTGATCGCCGGAGACAAGCGTAAGTCCGGGGGCCAATCCGACCACTCTGACCTTCGGCGCTAGCGCCTGCGCAAGCGCTATCGTTGCATTCGCCAACGCTGCTTTCGTCAAGGTATAGGAGATGTAGTCTGGATTCATGTTGTAAAGCTTCTGGTCCAGAACGTTGACAACGACGCCGCGCTGCGCCTCGTCGGCAACTGCACAGTCCGGTATCGCATCGTAGAGTTCACGCGCCAAAGCCAGCGGCGCAGCGACGTTGATCTTCATGAGCGCCAGCAGGAGATCGTAAGTAAAGGTCTGGGCCGTATCTTCCTCGAACCGCGACGCGCAATTCAGAACGCAATCGAGTCGTCCGAACGCTTGCACACAAGCGGGCACAAGCTGCCTCACCTGTTCCTCTTTCGAAAGATCCGCGCAAAGGGAAATTGCTCTTCCGCCTCGCGCAGCGATCTGATCGACAACCTCCTGCGCTTCGCGCTTCGACTCGTGATAGTGCAAGGCAACGTCCCATCCTCGCGCGGCAAAACCAAGGGCGAGCGCGCGACCGATTCGCCGGCCCGCTCCGGTCACAAGCACCGATTGCCTACGAGAGCCGCCGCAATGAATTGCTGGTTCAGTCATAACGAAACGCCAATGTCAGGCAGGCGCAGGGTGCGCCTTCGAGTTGCGCTCTCGCCCTACCCTCCAGTCACCGTGGCAAGGCATAGCATCAAGGGTTCAAATCTCAAGGTTGTCAATAAGGCGTGTACTGCCGAGGCGCGCCGCCGCCAGCACGACGAGCTTTCGATCGACGACATCCGACTCCATTGGAGAGCGTAAGTCGGCCTGCTTTCGGACCGAGATGTAGTCGGGTTTCCAGCCGCGATCGACCAGCGTTGAGAACACGCTCCGTTCGATTCGCTGGATATCCTGTCGACCGCTCAAAATGTCCTCGCGCACGCTGTTGAGGAGCCGATGTAGCGTAGTGGCCTCCACGCGTTGCTCCGGCGTCAGGAAACGATTGCGAGAGGACAGCGCAAGTCCATCTATGTCGCGGATGGTTTCGCCGGCCACAACATCCGTGGGCATCGCGAACTGCTTGCACATTTCCCGAACAATCATCAGCTGTTGATAGTCCTTTTTTCCAAACACCGCCACGCGCGGTTGCGCGCATAACAGCAATTTCATTACGACTGTGCAAACGCCTTGAAAGAAGCCCGGCCGGAACTCCCCCTCGAGCATGTCGCCAAGCCCACCAGGAGGCTGCACGCGATACTCTTGCGGCTGCGGATAGAGGTCCCGTTCCGTAGGGGCGAAGACGACGTAGACATTCTCCTTCTGAAGCTTCTCCAGGTCCGCCTCAAGCGTTCTCGGATAACGCTCAAAATCTTCACCCGGTCCAAACTGCAGCGGATTCACGAAAATGCTGGTAATGACAGGATCTCCATGCTGTCGTGCCAGACGGATCAGCGAAAGATGTCCTTCGTGCAGATTGCCCATTGTCGGCACGAAGGCCGTGCGGTTTTGCCCGCGCAATTGAGCTCGCAGTTCCTCGACAGACCGAATCAGTTTCATGCAGGATCTTGCCTCTGAGACTTAACCACGTACTGCTTACATGTTCGGATAGTTCGGGCCGCCGCCACCTTCGGGCGTGACCCACACGATGTTCTGCGTCGGGTCCTTGATATCGCAGGTCTTGCAGTGCACGCAGTTCTGCGCGTTGATCTGCAGGCGGTCGCTGCCGTCGTCGTTCTTCATGAACTCGTACACCGCGGCCGGGCAGAAGCGCGCTTCGGGGCCCGCGTAGGTGCGCAGGTTCACGTTCACGGGCACGCTCGCGTCCCTGAGCGTCAGGTGCGCAGGCTGGTTCTCTTCGTGGTTCGTGTTCGAGATGAACACCGAGGAGAGCCGGTCGAACGTGAGCTTGCCGTCAGGCTTCGGATACTCGATCGGCTTGCACTGCGAAGCGGGCTTGAGCATCTCGTGGTCGCGATGCTGGTGATGCAGCGTCCACGGCACATTGCCGCCCAGCAGCTTCTGCTCGATGCCCACCATCAGCGTGCCCAGGTACAGACCCTTGCTCATCCACTGCTTGAAGTTGCGCGCCCTGTACAGCTCCGTGTAAAGCCACGACTGCTTGAACGCTTCCGGGTAAGCCGCGAGTTCATCGCTCTGGCGGCCCGCCTGCACGGCTTCGAACGCCGCATCCGCGGCCAGCATGCCGGTCTTGATCGCCGCGTGGCTGCCCTTGATACGCGAGGCGTTCAAAAAGCCCGCGTCGTCGCCCACGAGCGCGCCGCCCGGGAACACGAGCTTGGGCAGCGACATCAGGCCGCCCGCCGTGATCGCGCGCGCGCCGTACGACACGCGCTTGCCGCCTTCGAGGTACTTGCGGATTTCCGGATGCGTCTTGTAACGCTGGAATTCCTCGAACGGCGAGAGATACGGGTTCTGGTACGCCAGACCCACGACAAAGCCCACCATCACCTGGTTGTGGTCGATGTGGTACAGGAATGAGCCGCCGTAGGTGTCCGATTCGAGCGGCCAGCCCGCGGTGTGGATCACGAGGCCGGGCTGGTGCTTCGAGGGATCGATCTCCCACAGTTCCTTGATGCCGATGCCGTAGACCTGCGGATCCGAATCCTTGCCGAGCTTGAACTTCTCGTTCAGTTGACGGCCCAGATGCCCGCGGCAGCCTTCGCAGAACAGCGTGTACTTCGCGTGCAGCTCCATGCCGAGCTGGAAGTTCCCGGTAGGCTCGCCGTCCTTGCCGACACCCATGTTGCCGGTGGCGACGCCCTTGACCGAGCCATCGTCGTTGTAGAGCACTTCGGCGGCCGGAAAGCCGGGGAAGATTTCCACGCCCAGGGCTTCCGCCTGCTGGCCCAGCCAGCGCGTGACGTTCGCGAGGCTGATGACATAGTTGCCGTGGTTCTTGAAGTTGTCGGGCAGCGCCCAGTTCGGCACCGATTTAGCCCCCGTTTCGGAAAGAAAAAGGAACTTG
>NZ_JAMBPS010000006.1:0-287484 GCF_024206515.1 Paraburkholderia sp. CNPSo 3281
GGCGATGAGTGCGTCAACACTCACCGCCCGCTGACCACCACCAACTCACAGCAGGAGTTGACCATGGCTGATGCCAATCTTAATGCATTGCACGCTCATCCCGAGCGACACGCCACCGTCCAGGAGATCATGCGCTGGCGCGCCTCACCCAAACCCGGCCGACCCTGGCGGACACCCAGGTTTTTTCCGTGGCTACGCATCGCCGGCATGTGGCTTGAACAGGCCGGCTTCCCGCCCGGTCAGCGCGTGAGGATCCAGGTTCAGCACGGCAGGCTCGTCATCACGCCGGATTGAACCACTCCACAAACAACAACCCCGGCCGCGGCCGGGGTTGTTGTTTTAACGGAAGAAGATGTTTTTGAGTACCACGTACACGATAAAACCCATCATCGCAGTGAAGACGCACCACCAGACGATTTTCTGGGCTCGCGTCTTTGGAGTCTGCCCTGGGAAGCTTGGCATAGTTACCACCTGATCCCTGTTTGGCCCTGATCCACTGTGTAGCCCATACCGGTACTCGCTGGATTGTTTGATTTTCCAACGTTCACACCAACGCCCGCGCCGACAGTTGTTGCAGTTCCATTACCAGGCGAATAAACAACGCCGCCGCCCACAGCACCAAATGCCGCGGTTCCATTACCCGCATATCCGGACAAGAAATTATTCGTCTGACCCGGCCTAACTGTCGCTTGATTTAGCCAGCCGAATTGAACACTCGCCGCAGCGTTAACTGTGTTTGGTAACGCCATATTTACACCGTAACCGAAGAATGCATTCCCGTCCCGCGAGAATGTGCCCCACGCACTGCCCACGAAGTAATCAACCTGGAAATTCACGAAGTCCGGCGCTCTCACCAGTCCAGGATTTGAACCCGTGGCCGTGGCCTGGTACGACAGACCACTGCCCCGTGCACCGCTTGCAATATACGCCTGCAAATCAGGATCGCCTGGTCCCAAAGTCTGTGCCCAGACCTGCTGCCCCGCCTTGTTCACGCCATAGGACTGCCAGTCGGTTCCATCCTGCGGCTGTGCGCCGGTGGCTACCCGAACACCTCCCGACTCAGTCTGGCCATTCACCGTCAGGTCCATCCGCGCCATCTGGTTTTCGATGTCCTGCTCGGTGTATCTGCCGCCGCTTTCGTCGGCCAGTTTTTTCGCCAGAGTCTGCTCCTTGGCGTTGCTGTCCTCATGCAACTGCCTGTTGTAAAGGTCCACGGTCGAGCTGGCAAACGCGCCCGCGCCACCTACTGCCGCACCCGCGCCTGTCGCGATGACGTTCGCGACGATGTTGCCGAGCGCGGCGTTCATGTTCGCATCGCCGGTCAGGTTCGACGCCGCAATCGATTCGCTGAGCTTGTTCAGCTCGCCCCCCATCTTCGAGCCAATACCCGCGCCTGCTGCACCCGCGACAGCACTGCCCACGCCGCCGCCCAGACCCGCTACGACCGCCGCGCCCGCCGCCTGCATCTCCGCACGCTTGCTGCCGCCTTCAGCCCAAGCGGAGTCACCCGTCGCCCTGGCCTGCGCATCCGCGTAGTCCCCGATGCGCTGCGCCACCGCCTGCCCAGCGGCCTGTGCAGCGTTCATGCGGTCGCCCTGCTGGTTCAGCAGGGCGCTTACGTCAGGCAGCTTCGACACACTACCGTTCGTGTTCGTCGTCTCACGGCTCAGGCCTGCCACGTCCTGCTTCTGGTTTGCCCCGTCCGTCACAGTGATCGCACCTGCACTCACGGCGCTGCGGGTGGTCGCACTCGCCGATCCGCTGTCGCTCTGCGGCAGCATCGGCGCCACGCCGCCCCTGTTCGACCCCGAGCCGGGGCCTACCGCCTTGCCCGTATTTGCAACCCCCACGCCCGCACTGATGCCGTTGCTCGTCGCATCGTAGTGCGAGTGGTTTGCGATATCGCTGTACGTCAGCGTCCCGGTTGTCAGGCTGTTTTGTGCTGCGTCTGCCGCACTCGTTATCACGCCGCCCTTCAGGTCCGTATCGCCCTTCACATTGATATCGAAGCCACCATTACCCGCATTGATCCCCGCCTGCTCGTTCACGCCCGCATAGTTCGAGTCCGCATGGCCGTTCTGCGCGCTGAAGCTCGCGCTGCCGCCGCCCTGGCTGATCGTGAAGCCGCCGCCCGCGCTGCTCTGGTGCGCGGCGCTGTTCGTCACGTCCTGCACACTCGCGATATTCAGGTTGCCGCCCACGTCCGCGATCACCTTGCCGCCGTTGATCTGTGAGCCGGTGACGTTCGTGTCGCCGCCCGAGATCACCGTCACGCTGTTCACGCCGTTCACGTGCGAGGCATTCTGGATCGCCGCGTCGCTGTTCGCGTCTCCGTGCGCGTTCGCCATCGCAGCCGACACACCAAAGCCGCCGGCCAGCGTGTACTGCACGCCAACGCTCGCGCTACTGGAGCTGTTCGAACTGCGCGTCGAATCGGTGTTCGTGGTGTTGACCACGTTCACCTGGTTCTTCGCGGCCAGCAGCACGTCGTTCGCACTCACGTTCGAACCGGCAATCGTGACGTTGCCGCTGCCGGGTGTACCGTCGCCCGTTGCGACGAACGCCGCCGTGCCGCCCGCCGCCACGTTCGAGCCTCGCTGCGTCGTGATGTCCTCCGACGACTGGCTTTGGCTCTTGCTCGAACCGATGCTCACCTTGATGCCGATATCGGGCTTCCCACCATCGGCAAGGGCCTTCACCCCCGTGCCTGCCATTGCCGCATCGCTACCTGCCGCAATCGCATGCAGTGCCGCCGCGCGGTCATTGCCGCTGCCCGCTGAGTGACTGACGGCGCGACCTTCCGAATACGCGTTGTTGATCGCATCGCCAACCGAACCGGCGAGGCCAATCGTCACACCGCTGCTGCTGGTCTTTTGCGTCTGCGCCTGGTGCGCGGTATCGGTGGCCGAATCGATGATGATGTTCGACGCCATCCCCGTGACGTTGCCACCCGCCAGCAGGTCACTACCCGTCACATGCAGCGTATTGCCCGCCTGGATCGCCAGATTGCCGTTGATCGAACCCACTGTACTCGCGTGGTTCATAACGCTCGACTGCTGATCAGTCGTCGCGAGCTTGCTGGTGCCGACCGTCACGGTCAGGCCGCTCGTGCCCAGGCCAGTGCGCTTCTCCGCATAGCTGCCCGAGGACTGCATGGTGTCCCGCGACGTGCCGATGTTCACGTCATGCGCGGCAGCGAGCGCCACATCGTTCGTCCCGACAATCGTACTGCCGTTCACGTTGATATCGTGGCCGCCGGAGATCGACACGCTATCCGCCGAGATCGTGCTGCCCTGCGAAAGCGTGACGGTCGTATTGCGCGAACTCGCCACCTCCTTGCCGCTAACCACGTTGCTGTGGCTGTGCTGCTCCTGCGAGTTATCGACGTGCGTTTCGGTCGCCGCGCCGATATTGACATCGCCCGTTGCAGCAAGCGCCAGCGTGCCCTTGTCCAGGTTGACCGAGCTGCCGCTGACGTCGATGTTCTTGCCCGACACCACCGCGAGCGAATCCCCGGCATTGAGCGTGGTCGCCGTCAACGCATCGTGCGATCTGTGCGATGACTCCGAATAGCTGCCGTGACCGTCGCTGCCGGAACTGTTGCTATCGACGGTCGAGGTTGCCTTCGCTGCATCGAGCGTGACGGCGCCCTTCGCTGCGATGGTGCCGCCGCCGCCCAGGTTGAGCTTCGCGCCGCTCGCCGTCAGGTCGCCGCCCACGCCAATCACCGAGACACCGCCCACGTTCACGGTGCTGCCCGTCACACTGTTGATGTTCGTGTCCGACACGCCATTCGCGCGCTCGACCACCTTGTGCTCGCCCGTCTGCACCGTGCCGATATCGTAGTTGCCGCCTATGGCCATACCGAGGTTGCCGCCAACATTGAGGTTGCCCCCGTGCTGCTCGAAGGTGCCACCTGTGATGATCGCCGCAGCGCCCGCCACGTTCATGCTCGCAACTGGCCCCATCGTCGTGCTCACGCGCGTGGCCCCCGTCGCACTCACCTGGTTGAGCGTTTTCGTGGCCGTGTCGAGGATCACGTTGCCGCCCGCGTTGAGCACAAGACTCCCGGCGTTCACCTTTGCAGAGGTCAAATCGACGTTGCCTGCTGTCGCCAGCGCCATGAGGCCGCCACTCGTAAGCGCGCCGAACGCGTTGTTGATCGACTGGCCGTCTATCTGCATCGAATTCGCCGCCTGCACCGTGCCGCTGTTCGTGAAGGTCTGCGCGTTCTTGAGGTCGATATCGGTCGCCGCGATGAGTGGCCCGTCCATGTTCTGCTGGCTCGCCTTCGCGAGATAGACCACGGGCACGAGCACCGACTGTCCGTCCACAAGCTGCGTCTGCATGATGATGATGTTGCTCGTGAGCTGCGCCACTTGTTCGGGCGACAGGCTCATGCCGAGCGGCAGGTCCAGCGACTTCGAAAGCGAGGCGCCCGCCGCAAGCATCGCTTCATACATCGACTGGAGATCGGTATAGGGCCCAGATACCGCCTTGCCGGTGAGCGACGTGATCTGGTTGCGCACGAGTTGCTGCTCGTAGAAGCCATCGCCCAGGCGCTTTTCGGTCGTCTGCGGATTGAGGCCAAGCTGTTGCAGGTAGTAGTCGCTCGATATGAACGCTTTCTGGTTCGTGAACGCCGGGTTCGTCTCGATCAGGTAATTCACACCGGGCGTGCTCACCGGCCTAAAGAGACCGCCCTGGGGGATCGTGAGGTTTTGCAGTACGTTCTGTGCGGTCGCGCTCGCGATGACTGGATCGACCATACTCCCGCCGCCCTTGACCGAGGCCGTGCCGCCCTTCGTGCCGCCGGCATTACCGCTCACCGCGCCGATATCCACACCGGTCAGCGACTGGCCAGCGGCAAGCCCGAGTGAGGGAATGCCCGCGTTGCCTGCCGTGTTGTCGATGCGGATGCCCGTACCAGAAAGCGTGCCACCCGCGACGAAGCTGGATTCGTAACCCGGCAACGCGTAGTTGCGGATATCTGCGGGCGCGTTGCACTTGCTTGCGCAGAACGAGTAGGTCCAGTCGGGAATACTGCCGTCATAGTTGCGGTAGTGGTAGAACCCCGAGTACGTGACCTGCACGCCAGGCGCTGCCTGTCCCGTCCAGCTAACCTGGTCGAGCGTCATGGGCGCAGCAATGTCGCCAACCGCCGCGACCGCGCTCCAGTCATTCTGGAACGTGCCGACCGATGACGTGTCGAGCCTGCCGCCCGAGACGATCTGCGCCTGCGGACTGATGCCCGCAATCAGGTTCGCGACCGCCACGCCCGTATAGGACGTGTACATGTAGTCGCTATTCATCTGGCCGCCGTGCGGCGGGTCGATGTACACGCCGCCGATGCTGTTCGGGTCCGGCGTGTTGACCTTGCCCGTGCGGCCCGAAAGGCTGATGCCACGCTGCGCCAGCAGGTCAGGATCGACAGGCTGGTTAAAGCCAGTTGCGGTCACCTCGCGCCGCGTGTTCGTCACCTGACCGGCGTGCAGCTCCATATCGCCCGCCGACTCGACCAGCGCCGACTGATTGCGGATCAGCGCCGCGTTGGTGTAGTTCCCGTTCGCATCCTTGCCGCCCGCCAGCACGACCCTGCCAAGCCCGTAGATCGCGGTCGTCGCCTGCGAGTCGGTCGCCGTGGTGTCGTCGCGGTTCTCGATATCGTTCGCAAGCAGTTCCAGCGTGCCGTTGCTGTCAGTTGCACCGATGAGCGCAGTTGGCCCCACGTTGCTCAGGCCGCGGTTCGCATTCAGCGACACGCTGCCGCCCACCATGGCGCCCGTGTTCTGCAGTGTGCCCGAGTGCGTGGTGAGCGTGCCGCCCGCCATCATGGTCCCGCTATTGAAGATATCGTCCGCGTTGACGCCGAGGTTGTTGGCCGCCTCCACCAGCGCCGCATTGGTGAACGTTCCTGGCAGCGTGAAGGTGAGGTCGTGACCGGCGTTGAACTGCACGTCGGCCGCGGGCGCGAAATCGCCCTGCATGTTGATCGCCACGTCATTGGCTGCGCTGTACGCGCCGCCGCCCGTGAGCGTCGATGCCCTCACCGCGAGGTCGCGGGTCGCGCCGATCTGGCCGTTCGAGTTGTTGATCGCGCCCGTAGTCGTGACCGTCACATCGCCGGTCAGGCCCGTGACGTTGCCGATTGCGCCGCTGGCGTTGTCCAGGTTATCGCCCGTCACCGTGACGTTCGCGCCGCTCACCTGCGCGCCCTGGGTGTTCAGGATCGACGACGCATTGACGTCGAGACTGCCGTTGCCCGTGACCTGGCCGCCCGCATTCAGGAGTTCGCTGCCGCCCCGGACAGTCGTGTCGCCCCTGCCCAGGTTGCCGATGACACCGCGCCTGTTGTCAGTGGACGCAGCCCGTACGGCGAGCGTGCTGCCGTCGCCTACGGCCCCGGTGCCGGACTGGATCTGACCGTTCACGTTCGTGAGCGCACCGCCGCTGTCGATGGAAGCGGACGCGAGCGAGCGCACCACACCCTGCGTGTTGTTCAGGACACCCACGATGGTGGCCGAGAGATAGCCCTGCGCGGCGAATACGCCCGACGTGTTGTCGACGCTCCCCGCGTTCGCGACGAGTTCGCCCGCCGTGATGATCCTGCCGCACACGTTCGAGAGCGCACCCGCGCCGTTGCCCGGTGCAATCGTGAACGTGCCCGTGCCGGCGTGGAGGATCGAGCCTCCGTTGTTGTTGAGCGTCCCGGGCGTGAGCGAGAAGTCGGTGCTGCCGGTTTGCAGCGTGCCGCGCGACGAGTTGTCGAATGTCCCGCTGATGTTCAGGGCCATCTGCACGGCGTCGTATTGCGTGATCGTGCCGCCGTGGTTCAGCAGGTCGGTGGCCGAGAGCGCGAGCTGGTTCGCCTCGATATCGCCTTCGCTGTTGTCCAGCGTACTGGCGCTCGAGATCGTGAGGTTCGGCGCGACGACCTTGCCGCCGCTGATCGTCATCTCCCCGGTGTGGATCGTCCCGTTGGCGCCCGCGCCAAGCTGGCCGTTATCGTTCGTGAGTGTGGCGCTTGTGACGTTCAGGTCCGTGTTCGACAGTACCTTGCCGCCGGTATTGTCCAGCGTGCCGCTGACCGTCGCCGCGACGCCGCGCTGACCGCTGACCGAACCCGTCGTGTTGTTGAACGAGCCCGCCTGGGCCATGACATTCCCGTTGCTGGTGATCGCACCACCGGCGTTCGAGACCGCTCCCGCGCCGTTGCCCGCGCTGACCGTCAGCGTGCCCGTACCGGCGTGCGCAATCGCGCCTGCGTCGTTATCAACCGCTGCTCCCGTTACGCGCAGGTTCGTCGCGTTCGACGCGATCTGCCCGCCGTTCGAGTTGTCCAGTCTGCCGCCCGCGCTCACGGTCTGCGCGCTGGTGTCCCTCTGCGTGATCGTGCCGCCTTCGTTGTTGATGTCTCCCGGCGTCGAGACTGCTACGGTATCCGCATCGATGTTGCCCTTCGCGTTGTCGATGGATGCACCCGTGGCCGTCACTGTCGTACCCGAAAGCGTGCCGCCTGCGTTGGAAAGCAACCCGGTCGCCGTAGCCGTCAACGCATCGCCCGCGCTCGCCGAGCCGCCGTTGCTCAGGTTCCATGCGTTCAGGATGGCGTTATGCAGTGCGCTGACCTGCCCCGCGTTCGTGAAGGTGTAGGCGCTAATCTGCACATTGCCGTTACCGCCGATCACGCCACCCAGGCCGTTCAGCAGCGTGCCAGTCATGCCGAGGTTCAGGCCGTCGCCGTTCAGTGACGTAATGCGGCCTGCCGTGTTGTCCAGCGACGTGCCGGACAGCGAAAAGCCCATCGCGCTCTGCATCGTGCCCTGGCGGTTGGCGATGGATCCGCCGCCGCGCACTTGCATTGCGCCCTGCGAGACGAGCACACCGCCCTGGTTCGACACATCGCCTGCCGCCGTCGCATTGAGCGACCCCTGTGCGGAGACGTTGCCGCCCTGGTTCGAAAGTCTGCCCGCGTCGAGCGTCACGGCACCGCCCGTCATCGCGCCGTGGTCGTTGACGAGCGCGCCCGTGGCCTGCGCGTTCACCGCACCCTGCGCGCTCGTCGTCGCGCCCGAGAGACTCAGATCGCCTGCGTTCGCCCTGAGCGACAGGTTGCCGTCCGCCGCCGTTTCGCTGCCTGCGAGATTCACCGATGCACCCGAAAGCGTCGCGTCACCGCCTGCGACGTTGTGACCCCTGGCCGCAAGCGCGCCCGACGAGACGACATTCAAATTCGCCGCCTGCGTCACCACGCCATCGCCGTTCACGCCCGCGGCGAGCGAACCGGTCGAATTCACCGACCCCGCGCCCACATTGAGCACGCGCTGCGCAGCGAGCGTGCCGCTATTCGTGAGATCGCCTGCGCTATTCGCTGCAAGCGAACCCTGCGCGTAAGTGGTGCCGGTGTTCGTAATACCGGTATTCGAGTTCAGGGCGACATTGCCGCTTGCAGTCGTGCTGCCCGTGAGCAGGACGCGGCCATCCGAACTCAGCGTGAAGTCGCCCGCCTGGGCGGCAATCACGCCCGCGTTCGACACGCCCACGCCGTGCTCGTTGGATGCCAGATAAATCTTGCCGGCGTACATACCGCCTAGCTGACTGACGTCGATCGAGACGGGTGCAGGAACGCCATTGCCCGCGATCGGTGTCGCCGCGAGCGTATCGTGATTGACGTTGTTCGCGCCCGCGATGACGTTCAGGCTGTTGGCATAGACTGCCGCATTGATTTGCACGGCTCTTGCCAGTAAATCCACCTGATCGACATTCGACGCGTTAAACCCGTTGCCCTGTACGGCGATATTGCCGCCCGTGACGTTGTAGCCCGTAAGCGCGCCGTTTGCGTCGAGTTGCGGGACACCGGTCGTCAGAACGGCGCGGTTCGTATTGATGAAGCTGCCACCGTTGACGGAAATCCCCGACGGGTTTGCCAGCACCACCGTGGCACGCCGACCTGCGACTTCGAGTGGGCCATTGAACTGCGAAGGGTTGGCACTGTTGACCTGGTTGACGATGATCCGCGCCGACTGGCCCGCAGCATAGTTCTGATTCCCGTTAATCTGCCCCGCCAGCCGCGTGTTCACGATCGTCGGCGAATTATTGAGAATCGCGCCGCGTTGCTGGACGTCGAACTGCGAGTAGGTGTTCATCGACACGCCAGCGCCCGAGGGGCGATTGACGTTCACCTGCTGCAGGCCATTGGGCGTGTTGATGACGCCGGGTGCATGGGCGCCCGAAGGAACGATCTGGGCGTGCGCGAGCAGCGGCGTCCCGGTCAGCAGCAACACGGCCGCCGCCACGGCGGCCTCGCCGCTCCCCCGCTTGCCACATGCCGTCGCGCTCTCTTCGACTGCGACGAGCATGTTGCGCGCACGGCTGAACACCAGCCTGTAAATCTTGTTCATCATCGCCCGACACTTTCAGTTGGTCAGGCGATTCTGGTCAGGCGGCTATCTCAAAACACGTCAAAAATTGTCAAAGCGGCGATTGCGCAGGAGTTTCAGATTTGTCCTAGATGTATTGACCCGTTGCGCATGAACCGTGTCGCAAACCGACAACGGCAACACCGGGTTATGAACGAGCAAAGCGTCGCGCTACGCTTCGCCCTCGCCGAACACCTCCGCACAAAACGCGCGCCCCTCATCCGACAGACTCGCCGTGCCGGTTCCATCTTCGGCCTGCGTCGTCACCACCAGCCCGCTGTCCACGAGCGCCGTGAGTTGCCTGCGCAGTCCGCTCATCGGCACGCCAGCCTGCTTCGAAAGTTTCGCGAGCGACCACGCTCGGCCCTGCCGCTCGTGATGCTCACGCTTCTCGGACTCGGCGCGCCACAACTGCTCGAGCACCGCAATCAGCACCGGATCGACGCCCTGCTCGTCTGCGTCGTCGTCTTCGCGCTCTTTGTCTGCGTTCATCGCCTGTCTCCTCATGCCATCTTCGCGGCCATTTCGCCTAGCGTCTTCAGCGCGGCTTCGGTCTGCGCGTTCCATGGGTAGCTGTAGTTCAGCCGGATGTAGTGGTGGTACTCGTTGCGCATCGAGAACATGTAGCCGGGCCCGATGGTAATGCCCTGCGCGAGCGCCGCCTGATAGAGCCGCATCGAATCGACGCGCGGCGGCAGTTCCACCCACAGCACGTAGCCGCCTTGCGGCTCCGAGGTGCGCGTGCCCGCCGGAAAGAAGCGCTCGACCATCGCCCGCATGAGCCGCGCCTGTTGCCGGTAGAAACGCCGCACGCGGCGCAGGTGCCGGTCGTAGCCATCGTGGCGCAAGTAGTCGGCCAGCGCCACCTGGGGAACCGAGGGTGTCGTGAGCGTATTGAGGAACTTGAGTTTCTCGACCTGCGCGCGGTAGCGCCCCGGCAGCGCCCAGCCGATGCGGTACGAGGCGGAAAGGCTCTTCGAAAACGAGGCGCAATGCAGCACGAGGCCGCGCGTGTCGAACTGCTTGAGCGTCGAAGGCCGCGTCTGCCCGAAGTACAGCTCCTGATAGACGTCGTTCTCGATCACGGGCAAGTCGTGCGCCTCGGCAA
Source organism: Paraburkholderia sp. CNPSo 3281 (assembly GCF_024206515.1). Classification (NCBI taxonomy): domain Bacteria; kingdom Pseudomonadati; phylum Pseudomonadota; class Betaproteobacteria; order Burkholderiales; family Burkholderiaceae; genus Paraburkholderia; species Paraburkholderia sp. CNPSo 3281. The sequence goes on from NZ_JAMBPS010000006.1 coordinate 10,528, forward strand.
GCGCCACGAGCCGCGCCTTGTTCGCGTCGGGCATGCGAAAACCCAGCGGATTCTGGAAGTTCGGCATCACCATGCAGGCCGCGACCTTCTGGCGCGCCAGCACGCGCTCCAGCGCGTCGAGGTCGATGCCGGTATCCGCGTGCGTGCTCACTTCGATCGCGCGCATGCCCAGACGCTCGATGGCGTGCAGCATCGCGTAGTAGGTGGGCGATTCGACGGCCACCGTGTCGCCCGGCTTGGCCACGGCTTGCAGGCTCAGGTTGATCGCCTCGGTCGCGCCCACGGTGATGACGATTTCCTCGGGATCGACGCTCACGCCGTTTTCGGCGTAGCGCCGCGCGATCTGGCGGATCAGCTCGGGGTTGCCGGGCGGCAGGTCGTCGATGAGGTTCCAGCTCGCATGGCGGCGCGCGATGGCGTTGGCGTACTGGTTGATGCGCCGCCAGGGGAACAGCGCCGGGTCCGGGTACGGCGAGCCGAGCGGCACAGCGTCCTGCGCGCCGATGCTGCGCAAGGTGGAAAGCACGAGCCGGCTCACATCCACATTGGCGGGCACGGGCTGCCTGGGCGCGCTCGCGCGGCGCGGCTTCCCAGGGGAAATGGCGTCCTTGCCCTGGGAGCCTTGTGCACCCACCACGCCGCGCCCTTGCGGCGCACCCACGCGCGCACGCACGAAATAACCCGATTGCGGCCGCGACTCGATCACGCTGCGGCTTTCCAGCAGCGCATAGGCGCGCAGCACCGTCTTGATGCTCACGCCGTGCTGCTGGCTCGCGCGCCGCACGGAGAGAATGCGCTCGCCAAGCCCGAACACGCCGCGGCGCACGGCGGCTTCGATATCGTCGGCGAGTTGCTCGTAGCGGGTCACGTTCGGGTTGCGTCCGATCAGGCGAAGGGGTGGGGCCACGCGCGCGAGGCCGATCCCGGCAAGTCTATGACAAAACGCCGCAACTGTATCCCTTGCTTTTTGGTTTTTCTGTGATCTCCGGGGGCACAGGAACACAGTAGCCTTGGGTCATCGGGCAGACCGCCCTGGAAAACGAAAAGCCAACCGCATCATGAAGAAGCCGCAAGGTCGCATCGAGCCGTATCACCACCCCGCCGCCGGCTGGGGCGCGCTCAAGCAGGTCGCCATCAACCTGATCAAGGAGAAGGTGACGGGCGGCAATTACCGCACGCTGCTCAAGCAGAACCAGCCCGACGGCTTCGACTGCCCCGGCTGCGCATGGCCCGACCGCGAGCACGCTTCCACGTTCGAATTCTGCGAGAACGGCGTGAAGGCCGTGGCGGCGGAGGCGACCAGCAAGCGCGTGACGCCCCAGTTCTTCCAGGAGCACACCGTTAGCGAGCTGATGGCGCAGTCGGACTACGAGCTGGAGCAGCACGGCCGCCTGACCGATCCGCTCGTCTACGACGCGCTGCAGGACCGCTACGTGCCGATCGAGTGGAACGACGCGTTCAAGCTGGTCGCGAAGCACCTCAATGCGCTCGACGACCCGAACCGTGCTGCGTTCTACACCTCGGGGCGTGCGAGCAACGAGGCCGCATTCCTCTACCAGCTCTTCGTGCGCATGTACGGCACGAACAACTTCCCCGACTGCTCGAACATGTGCCACGAGGCCACGAGCCGCGGCCTGCCGGGCACGGTGGGCATCGGCAAGGGCACGGTCACGCTCGACGACTTCGAGCACGCCGACACGCTGCTCATCTTCGGCCAGAACCCCGCGACGAACCATCCGCGCATGCTCGGCGAGTTGCGCGACTGCGCGAAGCGCGGCGCGACCATCGTCTCGATCAATCCGTTGAAAGAGCGCGGGCTGGAGCGCTTCGCGAGCCCGCAGCACACGCTCGACATGCTCTCGCCCAAGGGCGTGCAGATCAGCTCCGTGTTCATCCGCCCGCGCGTGGGCGGTGACTTCGCGCTCATCAAGGGCGTGGCCAAGCGCGTGCTCGAACTCGACGACGAAGCGCTCGCGCAAGGCACTCAACGCGTGCTCGACGTCGATTTCATCGCGGAGCACACCGTGGGTTTCGAGGCGTTCGCCGCCGACCTGCGCGCCGAATCGTGGGACACCATCGTGGCCGAAGCGGGCGTGCCGAACGAAGAAGTGCTCAAGCTCGCCGATATCTACGTGAAGGGCCGTGCCGTCATCTCGACGTGGGGCATGGGCCTCACGCAGCACAAGAATTCGGTGGCGACGATCCAGTTGCTTTCGAACCTCATGATGATGCGCGGCAATATCGGCCGCCGCGGCGCGGGCCTGTGCCCCGTGCGCGGCCATTCGAACGTGCAGGGCGATCGCACGGTGGGCATCGAGGAAAAGCCCACGCAGGCGTTTCTCGACCGTCTCGGCGAGGCCTACGACTTCGAGCCGCCGCGCGAGCACGGCTATGACGTCGTCGAAACGATTCACGCGATGCTCGAAGGCCACGTGAAGGTGTTCATCGGTCTGGGCGGCAACTTCTCGATCGCCACGCCCGACACGCCGCGCACGTGGGAAGCGATGCGCGCGTGCGCGCTCACGGTGCACGTGACCACGAAGCTCAACCGCAGCCACCTGGTTCACGGCCGCGACGCACTCATTCTGCCCACGCTCGGCCGCACCGAGATCGACCTGCAGAACGACGTGCCGCAAGGCGTGAGCGTCGAAGACTCGATGAGCATGGTGCACATCTCTTACGGGATGAACCGGCCCGCTTCGACGAACCTGCTTTCGGAAATCGCGATCGTCGCGCGCATGGCGCACGCCACGCTCGGCAGCGACAAGGTGGACTGGCTCGACCTCGCCGCCGACTACGCGAAGATCCGCGACGGCATCGAAAAAGTGCTCGACGGCTTCGAGAACTACAACGAGCGCCTGAAGCACCCCGGCGGCTTCCACCTGGGTGTGGCCTCGCGCGACCGCGTGTGGAAAACGCCTAGCAACAAGGCGCAGTTCGTCGTGCATGCCATCGCGCTCGATACGCCCATTCACCGCGCACGCGCCGAGCACGGCCCGCGTCTCATGACGCTCATGACAACGCGCTCGCACGATCAGTACAACACGACGATCTACGGTCTCGATGACCGTTATCGCGGCGTGTACGGCCTGCGCCGCGTGCTGTTCGCGAACCGTGAAGACATGACGATGCTCGGCTTCGAGCCGGGCCAGCACGTGGACATCACGAGCGTGTGGGACGACGGCGTGGAGCGCCACGTCGAGGACTTCATGCTGGTGGAGTACGACATTCCGCGCGGCTGCCTCGGCGCGTACTATCCCGAGACCAATCCGCTCGTGCCGCTTTCGTCCATTGCAGACGGCGCGGGCACACCGACCTCGAAGTCGATTCCGGTGCTGCTGAGCCCTGCCACGGCTACCGATCACGCCATCGCGGCGTGATGTCGGGTCTGAAGGCCCCGGCAATGGCCCCGGGGCCTTATTGCATGCGCTGTGCTTAGCTTGCGAGCTTGCGGAACGTCTCCAGCACCGCTTCGCCCTTGAACGGCTTCACGATCCAGCCACGCACGCCGGCCGCCTTGCCGCGCTCCTTCATGGCCGGGCTGCTTTCCGTGGTCAGCATGACCACGTTCACGGCCGTGTTCGCGAGTTCGCTGCGGATCTTCTCGACCATCGTGAGGCCGTCCATGTTCGGCATGTTCACGTCGCTCACCACGAGCTTCACGCCGGGGTTCGAACGCAGCTTCGCCAGGCCGTCCTTGCCGTCCACGGCCGTGTCCACGTCCAGACCGTTCTTGCGCAGAAAGCCGGCCACTTCGTCGCGCACCGTGCTCGAATCGTCCACCACCAGAATCTTTGCCATGTTGTCCCTCTCTGTTGCGCCGCGTAGGGCGCGCATTTGATCAAAATAATTCGAGTTCGCCGCTGGCCTGCTCATCAACGGCGGCAGCGGCGGCCTGCGCGGCCGTCTCGTCAAACCCTTCGCGCGACCAGCCGAGGCTGAACACGAACCGCTGGTCGATCACCACTTCGCGGCCCGTATTCGGGCACGTGAGCCGGTACTTGATGCACAACTGCGGATTGTCGGACCCAAACGACAGATAGCGCCGCCGATGATTGATGAGCAGCGGCACCTGCACCTGCGCGCGGCCCCAACCCGCCTCGTCGGCAGCGTGCGCGTTACCCAGATAGCGGTTACGGAACGCCCCCCACACGAGATTCGTGAGTTCGGCGAGCACGCCGTTCACGTCGCGGAAGTCGCTCGCTTCGTCGCGGCCCGCGCGCGGCGGCAGCAGCTCGATCAGCGGCGCCTCCTCGGTCTGCATGAGAAGCCAGCCGCGGCACCATGCGGTCTCGATCGGAATCAGCGTCAACACCTCGCCGAAGATGATGCGGTCGCGCACGATGCTCGGCGTGTCCCAGTTCACTTCGAGTTCGGCAAAGAGGCCACGCAGGCGCCCGAGCGTCATGTCGGTGATGCCGTCCACGAGCGGGTCCGGATAGTCGTGCGAGAACACGTGCGCTTCGAGCGCAGCGATCAGCGTTTGGGGATCGCTTTCGTGCCAGCCGGCGCACGGCAAGCGGCGCAACGGCTCGGGCAATGCATCGCCGTGCCCGTTTGCCGCGCGCCGCAGCACGACGGGCAGTTCGGGGCGCTCCGCCTCCAGCGCGACGGCCACCGCCGCCGCGGCGTCGAGCGAGCCGCCAAAGTCCTCGCCCAGCAGCACGCCGCCGAGGTCGTAATGCGTCTTCAGCGCCGCCGAGAGAGCGTCGCGTCGAACCGGCACGCACACGCAATTGTGTGCGGCTGCGGTTTGCGCGATCGCCTCGGCGCGCTCCGTATCGCTTTCCAGCAGCAACAGCTTGCTGACTGGCTTGTTCGCGTTCATGTTTCCTTTCTCTGCCTTCAAAACATTTCGAGTTCGCCCGCGCTGTCGTGCACCTCGACCGCGGCGGTGCTCGCCACGAAATCGAGCGGCGCTTGTGTGCAAACGCACAGCGTGGCGCCGAGCCGGACGTCGTGATCGATCGTGAGCGCATACGACTGCACGTAATCCGGCTTCAGTTCGCGCAGATACGGCAGGCATCCACTGCTGAGCGCATAGGGCGTGGACATGCCGAGGTCGGGGAAATGCTCGACCAGTTGCTGGTTCATGGCCCCGCAGCACAGGTTGCAGAACTCCATGAAGCATTCGGTGAGCGCGCGCGAGGCGTCGCCCACGTAATAGCGCTGCGTACGCTCGTCATCTTCGAAGTGCAGGAGCAACAGCAGGCGGAACTGCATCGACGAAATCGTCAGCACGACCAGATGCTCGCCCTGGGGCGCCTCGCCCACACGAGGCTCGATCTCGCAGCTGTGCTGCGCGTCGGTCACGAGACGCATGCGCGCAGCCGCGAAAAAAATCCGCTCGATGCTGTCCTTCGCGTGCGTGCCGATCATGCGTGCGCCCCTGCACGCGTCGCTTCGAGCTGGTGATGCAGCTGCTGCGACGACGCTTCCACGCTCGCCAGCGTCGCCGCGATCATCTTGCCGCCCGCCTGAATGTCCTGAAACGTCGCCGCCGTGATGAGGTCGTTGCGGTTCAGGCTGTCACGATAGCTCTTCGAAAGGTCCTGCGAACGCGTGGCGAGCGAGCGCACTTCGCCCGCCACGATCGAGAAGCCGCGGCCGGCCGCGCCCGCGCGTGCCGCTTCGATCGATGCATTGAGCGAGACGATCAGCACATGGCTCACGATCGACGACAGCTCCTGGTTCTTCTTGTGCATGTCGTTGTTCTGCGCCATCAGCGAAATCATCTGCTCGTGCCAGCGCTCGAACGTCGACGACATGAGCTTCAGGCGCGAGGCCTCGCTCGCGATACGCGCCGCGTGCTGCATGGCGTCGTCACGCTGCGACCGCTCGCCGGCGAGCGCCGCTTCGAGTGCGTCGGCCACGGACCTGCGCTGCGCGAGTTCCGCGCGCAGCGACTCGATCTGCGCAGCCAGCCCCTCGTGCTCGCGCACGGCGTCTTCCTGCTGCGCCGTGTAGCGCGCTTGAGCCTGTGCGAGCGCGGCCGCGTGCGCGACGTCCTGCGCGCGCGCTGCCTCGCGTGCCTGCGTTTGCGTACGCTTGCCCCACGCGACGGCCACGCCGGCTGCCAGGGCGACGAGCGCCGCGCCTTCGATCAAATACGGTAAGACCACTGCCACCCCCGCGATGCGCTAGCCCGCCAGCGCTTCTTCTTGCTTTGCCTGCGTTGCATCCGCCACTTTTACGGCCCACTGCTGCGGCAAACGCACGACGGTCTGGAAATGCCGGTAATCGGCGCCCTGGCGGTCATCGGTAAAGCGCAGTTCGATTGCGCCGCCCTCGCGCTCGAGGAAATCACGTACCGCGTCCATGCCCACGCCGCGGCCCGAGACTTCGGTCACGCTCGCCGCGGTCGAAAAGCCGGGGCGGAAAATGAACGCCGCGATCACGTCGTCGCTCATCGCTTCATCCGCTTGCAGCCAGCCGCGCTCCACCGCAATGCCGCGGATGCGCGCGAGCGCGAGGCCGCGGCCGTCGTCGGCGAGCGTCAGTTGCAGCGCACCGTTGTGCACGTTCACGTCGATGTCGATATGACCCGACTCGTCCTTGCCGATTGCGCGGCGTTGCGCCGGCATTTCAATGCCGTGGTCGAGCGAGTTGCGCAGCAGGTGCATAAACACGTTCTTCACCGTGCCGGCAGCCTCGCTGCGCAGGCGATAGCCGTTGTCCGCGATCCGCACCACCGGTTCGACCTTGCCGAGTTCCTGGGCGAGCGAGGGCAGCGAACCGGTCACGCCCGCAAGCGCATCGGCCACGCGCTCGGTGCCGATGGCGCGCAGCGTGGCGCGTAGTTCGGCGCGCATCGCGCGCAGTGCGGGCAAATCGTTGTCGTCGGTGCGATCGACGATGCGCAGCGTCTCTTCGATCGCTTCGCGCGTGACGGTGAGGCTCGCCGCGCCGTTCTGCGCGCCAGCCGCCCGCGGGCCGCGCCCGAGGCTCACTTCGTTGATGCTCGAATAGTGCTCGAGCGCCGTCTTCACACGTTCCAGATCGTCGATGAGCGCCTGCTGGTCCCACGTGTGGCTCGTGTCTTCGCGGCGCAATGCGTCGTAGCGCTGCTCGACTTCGTGCACCACGCCCGTGAGATGCTGCAGGCTGTACGTACGCGCATTGCCCTTGATCGTATGCATGTTGCGGAACAGCGCGGCAATCGCGCTCGTGTCCGCGCAGTCGTGCTGGCGAATGATGTGCTCGTTCTCGTGAATGAAGCCCGCCGAGCTTTCGACGAAATGCTGGAACTTCTCTTCGCTCACCGCGAGGATTTCGCCGATCATTTCGAGGCGACGCTTCTGCTCGCCCGCTTCAGCCGCGAGTTCGCGCAGCTCCGTCACGTCGCGCACGCACAGCATGAGGCGCACGACCACGTCGTTTTCGTCGGTGATCGCCGACCAGCTCAGGTCGAGCACCTTCGCGCGGCCATCGGGCAGCGTGCGCGTGATTTCATTCACGAGCAGATGTTGATTGAAGGCGAAGTTCACGTCGTCTTCGCCAAGGCACGCGTGCACGGCGGCGTCGATTTGCGCGAGGGTGTCGGCGTCGAGATCCGTGTGCGAGAACACGAGGTCCATGAGCGAACGGCCCGCAATCTCGTTCGTTTCGAAGATTGCCTCTAGATACGCCGAATATTCGTTGTGGATCGTCGCGCCTTCCACCACCGTGAGAATGCCCTGCTGCATGTTCTGCAGCATCGCCTGAATGTCGGCGGTTTTGCGCTTGAGCTGCGCGGAGCTGTGCTGGATCTTCTCGATCATGCCGTTGAACGCGACGATCGAATGACCGATTTCGTCCATGCGGGCCACGGGCACGCGGCGCGTGAAGTCCTGGCTCGACGCGATCTCGCTCATCATGGCCTGCATGCGCGAGAGCGGCCGCGTGATCTGGCGGTAGAGCAGCGCGCCGATGAGCGTGAGCAACAGCACCGCGCCGCCCGTCACGCCAGCAATGGCGCTCGTCGTGGTGTCGAGCGTGCCGTTGAGGGTGCGGATTGCGTCGTCCTTCTGGCGGTTCTTTTCCACGCGCATCGTCGTGACGATGCCTTCGAGTTCGTCGCGGTACTGCGCGACGTTCGCGAAGAGATAGGCTTGCGCGAGTTCGTTCTTGCCGCTCGCCTTCATCTTCGCGGTGTCGTCGATCGCGGAGAAGTAGTTCGCGAGGCTTTCCTGCGCCTGCGAAACCAGGCCTTCCTGTGCGTGGCTGGCTGCCGCCTTGCGCTGCACGTCGAGCGCGGCGCGCAACGCGGCTTCCTTGTCCTTGAGTTCGTTTTGCGCGAGCGACGCGACCGTGGCGTCGGGTGCGTAGACGAGCGTCATGGTCGCGAGCTGCACGTCTTTCACGAGCGACACGAGGTCGGATGAAGCGAGCGCGCTCGGCACGACGCCCTGGGTAACCTGGCGGACGTCGGTGGCGCTGCGGCGGGCCTGCCAGGCCGCGTAGCCGCCGATGGCGGACAGCGCGACGAACATCAGGACGATGAGTAGCGTGATGCGGTGACGAATGGTCATGTCGAAATCCCCGGGCCTTCGTCACGCCGGCCGCGCTATGGTTGCGCGGCTCGGGACACGTTGGCCAATTTATTCGCGATGGATTATCGACGTTCAGGTATGACGAAATGATGACCATGCACAATTCGCCCGAGCGCACTGTGCGTTACACCACACTTGACGTTCGCGGTCCGTTGCGCACTGACCGGCGACGGCGTGCCGCTCAGTCGGGCACGGCGGGGTCGTCGAGAAAGCGCACCATGAGTTCGTCGTCAGCGTACTCGCCGTCGATGCACAGGCCGCGGGGCTCGACCCCGTAGCGCACGAAGCCGCACGAGCGGTAGAGCGCCTGGGCGCGGGGGTTCAGCACGCTCACCACCAGTTGCACCTGGAGCAAGCCTAGCGTGCGGGCGTGAGCGATGGCACCCTCCATCAATTGCCTTGCAATGCCGGCGCCTCGCCATGCAGGATCGACAAAGACGCCCCAAATGAGCCCCTTATGTGCGAGCTTGCGGCGCGGTTCGCGCATGAGGCCGGTGATGCCGACGAGCGTGTCGCCCACGAATGCGCCGAATACGACCTGGTTCCCGGTGGCGCGCACCCGGGCCCGGCTTTCTTCGGGCGTGCGCTTCGATTCCTCATCATAGGTCGGGACGATACCGGCGGGATAATTTTCGGTCGCGTACAAACGCATGGCGTGAAACGCCTCAGCGTCTTGCTCGGTCAAGGGGCGAATCGTTGTATTCGTCGCATTCGTTGGCTTCGTTTCGTTCATGTGCAGTGCCTGGCAATGGAAAGGGAATAAGCCGCGCGATTCGAACAAGCCTATCACGTCCCCCCTGCCTGCTCGCGTTGCGCTAATATGGACCACCTGTGTCGCTTCATGCGCGCAGCATCACTCCGAGGTCTCCCATGCCGCAAGCCACGACGTCCGACGCACAACCCTACTTCTGGCGTGACGCACAGCTGCCGTTCATCGAAGTCCGCGCAATCGCCGACGGCCGCAAAGTACGCTACGGCCGTCACGCACACAGCACGTTCTCGATCGGCGCGGTCACGGGCGGGCGCAGCACCTACCTGAACGGGAGCACGCTCTCGCATATCAGCGCGGGCGCGGTGGTGGTCATCAATCCGGAAGTCGTGCATGCATGCAACCCGGCCACGGACGAGCCCTGGGCCTACCGCATGTTCTATCTCGACACGGCGTGGCTCGCGAATCTGCAACACGACTTGGGCTTCGGAGCCCACGAAGGCTTTCGCCCGTTCGAACAAACCTTGAGCTGGGAGCGTGATTTGTTCGACGGGCTCAACGCGCTTTACGCGTTGCTCGTCGATACGAATGAGTCGGCACTGCGCAAGGAATGCGCCGTCGTCGCTTATTTCTCCAGGCTCCAGCAGTCACTGAATCCTGCGCCGGTCAGCGCACGCGAACCGAACGAGCGCCTCGCGCGCGCAGCCGAATTCATCGACGGCAACTACACGCGCACGCTCAAGCTCGAAGAGATCTGCGCCGCCGCCGATCTTTCGCCCTCGTACCTGATCCGGGCGTTTCGCGAGCAATACGGCATGACGCCGCACGCTTATGTCGTGAACCGCCGGATCGAGTTCAGCCGCGCGCAACTGCGTCGCGGGCACGCCATTGCAGATGTCGCGGCGCAGGCGGGTTTCGCCGATCAAGCGCATCTGCAGCGCGCGTTCCGCCAGTTCGTTGCCGCGACGCCTGGCCAATATCGCGGCTAACGTAGCCGCCGTGCGCTCAGGCAAGCACGAGCCAGACCGCACTGCCCGCCAGCAACAACGCCATCGCGCGGTTTACGAAACGCACGCGCGACGGCTCGCGCAAGGCCTGGCGCAGCGACGCGCCCGCCCATGCCCAGCACGCGATCGACACGTAGCACACCACAAAATAGATCGCGGCGAACTGCCAGACGAGCGCACTCTCGCCGGAGGCCGCATATAAGCCCATACCTGCGACCGAGGCGAGCCACGCCTTGGGATTGAGCCATTGCATCGTGGCGCCCACCATCAGCGAGGGCCCGCGCGCCGCGCTCGGAGAGTCGATGCGGCCATTGTCAGTGGCGAGCCGGTACGCGACGTACAGCAGGAAGACCACGCCTGCCCATTCGAGCGCGCGCGTGAGGAACGGCAGGCGCGCCAGCAGTTCCTGCATGCCGAGACCGATCAGCAGCAGCAACAACGTGAAGCCCACGGTCGCGCCGGCGACGTGGCGCAGGCTCGCGCGCAGCCCGTAGCGCGCGCCCGCGCTCAGCGCGACAATATTGACGGGTCCAGGGGTGATGGAAGTGGCCAGCGCGAAGGCGGCCATCGACAAGGCAGTGCTCACGGTTTTCCTCGCTACGCGCGTGGGCGATCAACAAGCGTCGAGGGTAGACGCGCGCGCCGCCCGCGTATTGAAGAAAATTGCCCTGCCCGCGAGCGCGGTACCGCGCCGAACTCGCGCTATCATTGCGCCGCACCGACGACGCACATTCCGGAACTGCAACGTGAAAAAGATCCTCATCATCGGCATCGGCGCGGGCGATCCGAAGTACCTGACCGTGCAGGCAATCGAGGCGCTCAACGCCGCGGACGTGTTCTTCGTGATGGACAAGGGCGCGGCCAAGGACAAGCTCGTCGCGCTGCGCAAGGAAATCTGCGCTCGCTTCATCAAGGACCACGACTATCGCATCGTGGAAGCCACGAGCCCCGAGCGGCGCCGCGACGAAGGCCTCGATTACAAGGCCGCCGTGGACGAGCTCAACCGCGACAAGCAGCACGTATTCGAGCGCCTGATCGAAGAGGAATTGACCGATGGCCAATGCGGCGCGTTTCTCGTCTGGGGCGACCCGTCGCTCTACGACAGCACGATCCGCATTCTCGATTCGATCCTGGCCAATGGTCGGCTCGCGTTCGACTTCGAGGTGATTCCCGGCATTAGCAGCGTGCAGGCGCTCGCGGCGAAGCATCGCGTGCCGCTCAACTTCATCGGCAAGCCGGTGAGCATCACGACGGGAAGGCGGCTGGCGGAGGGCGGTTTTCCGCAGGACGTGGACAGCGCGGTGGTCATGCTCGACGCGCAGAACGCGTACGCGCAGCTCACGGGCGAAGAACTCGATATCTACTGGGGCGCTTATGTCGGCACCCCTGACGAGATCCTGATGGCGGGCCAGCTGGAAGACGTGAAAGACGAAATCGTCCGCGTTCGCGCCCAGGCGCGCGAAGCGAACGGCTGGATCATGGACACCTATTTGCTGCGCAAGCGCGGCGTGAAAGACTGAAATAGAACGGGCGCGAACCTCGGCGTTCGCGCCCGTTGCCGGGTTCACTCATCGAGGCTTACGCCAGCCCCACGCATACCGACACGATAATCGAGCCGAACAGCAGCACGGCGCCCACCGTCTTGCGGTTGTTCAGCTCCGTCCACAGCAGCACGCCCGTGAGCGAAAGCAGAATGAGCGCCCCGGCAAAGCCGTCGATGAACAGCACCCAGCCGACGCTCATGCCCGTACCCTTGTGCAGGTTCGTGATCGTCGAGACGAGCGAGTTGTCGTTGCGCTTGAGCGTGAGCTTGTCGTTGCCCACCCAGTACTCGACCATCACGCTCTCGGCGGGCGACGTGAACATCATCTGCCAATGTTCGGGCTGCACGACCTGGCGATCGCCCCAGGCCACGTTGTGCTCAGGCTCCTTCTGCACGCGGCCCGTGCGCGCGGGCAGCTTCAGATCCGGTTGCGATCGCAACCACTTCACCATCTCACGCGGCGTTTCGGGCGCGGGGTCGGGCACGGCAATCTGCACCGTCGAGACTTGCGGCGCGCCCGGCGAAATGCGCAGCGGCTCGGCGCGATGGTTGAGCACGAACCCCGTTGCGCCGAACAGCAGGCCAAGCGCCGCGCCCCACAGGCCCACCCAGCCGTGCACCTTGCGCAGCCACTTGATGAAGGTCGCGCGGCGCGAGCGCTTCGCGCGTTCGTCGCGCTGTTCGGCGTCGAGACGCGTGCGCGGCGTTACCGGCGCGTCGATCTCGGCGGTATCGGAAAAGCTCATGTTTCACTCCAGAGTCGCAACGTACAGCAGGAAGGCCACCCCCGCCCATTCGAGCGCGCGCTTGAGAAACGGCAGGCGCGCCAGCAGTTCCTGCATGCCGAGACCGATCAACAGCAGCAGCAATGTGAAGCCGAGTTCGCCACCGTCGTATTCGTCGGGCGACGAGAGAAAAAGCGTGCAGGAAACGTCGGTGCGCAGTTTTCACGCCGTTGGGCAGCACACGCACTGCGCCATCCACCGGACTGCCGGACGTCATGCCGCCTTCGTAGCGGTTTAAGAGCAGCGCATAGACCTGGTTGGGGTTGGGCAGGGGTCAACCGTAATGAGAATCGATATCATTCCATATTTTGAATTTTCTTTCAAATGGAATTGGCTTTTAGCGACACCGCTGGCGACATCAAGGTAAATGTGTTTTTTTGCGAATGACGATCGAATTGGCACGCCGATACCGACCCGGAGCGCTCGTTTGACGAGGCCGGGCTGACCGAAGAGCAGAAGGATTTCGTGCGCCGCCGCGACTGGCGCGGACACTGATTCACTACGGCGTGATTTTCTTTATGCTGGAGAAGCCTGGCGCAGTCGTCTGGACTTCGAACCTTCACATCTACGCGGCCATGCGAGGCGGCCGCCCGGTTGCGGCCGCCGCATTGAATACCTGCGATCAGTCGAGCGCCCGATCGTTCGGATGCGCAAACAGCGCCCGATTTTCGTTGGACAGCGGATAGTTCAGGTTCATCCCCTTGGGCGGAACGGGCTGCGTAAACCACTTCGTGTACAGCCGCTGGGCTTCACCCGAAGTCTGCAGGCTAGCGATCACGCCATCGGCGAGTTTCTTGAAGACGGGATCGTTCTTGCGCACCATGCAGCCATAAACCTCCGAGAGCGGCGGCGTACCGGTGATCACGTAGTCCTGCTGGTCCGCTTCCTTGGCCCGCGCCCCGTACAACAGCGGCTCGTCCATCACGAACGCGACCGCGCGCCCCGTCTTCACGTTGAGAAAAGACTCCGGGTGGTCTTTGGCGGCGATGAGCTGCATGCCCATCTTCTTGTCGTTGTTCATCTCGCGCAGCAGCCGGTCCTCCGACGTGCCCGCCGTGGTCACGACCGTCTTGCCTGCGAGATCGGGAAAATCCTTGATGCCGGAATCCTTTTTCGCAATCAGGCGCACGCCGTACTGAAAGAAGCTGTTCGTGAACGCGACCTGGTTGTCGCGCTCCTTGGTGTGCGTGGTCGAACCACATTCGATATCGATCGTGCCGTTCTGGACCAGCGTAATGCGGTTCTGCGAAGTGATCGGAGTTTCCTTGACCGTGAGCTTGTCGAGCTTCAGCTCCTTTTTCACCTCGTCGACGATCTTCAGCGCGATGTCCTGCGCATAGCCGATCGTGTGTTGCTCGCTGTCGTAGTAGGAAAACGGCACGCTAGTGAAGGCGCGCCGTTCGACGCGCTGCCGTCGAAGCCGGATTCGTTGGCAACACGAACCGTTCCGCGCGCCATGACTTGTCCACACATTTTGTTGGCAGCCCTGTGTGTAACCCTTGGAAGACCGCATCAAGTCGTTGATGCGTTTCGGTTAACCCACAGCGTTCCCAATCGCGGCAACACCGTCTCGCAGCGCCTCGAAACGCCCCGTCTTTTCCACAGATTTTGTTGGCAGCCCTGTGCACAACTTCTGGACAGAGACCCTAAGTCCCTGATCGCAAACGCCAATGCGCCGCGCGACAGAGAAGTTGCACGTTTTGGAGGCACTGGACTTGTCCACAGTTAACGGGGAAAAGTCTGTGCATATACCCCCCAACATCCGCGCCAATCCATTGATAGCACAACGGATTTTCTCTCTGCACGCAGATCGGCTCATACGCGCCTCACGCGCGCAAATCCCTAAAGTTTGTAAGGGAAATGCCGTTATGCCTCGCTGTGTTGTTGGGTCTCAAGCGGCCCCATCGAAGGAATCTCATGCGCAACAATCAACCCGTCACGCAACAGGAATTCGACTATCCCGCTTCGCAGATGCTCGTCTCGGCCACCGACCTCAAGGGCCGCATTCAGTACTGCAATCCTGCGTTTGTCGCGGTGTCGGGTTTTACGAAAGAAGAGCTGATCGGCAAGGCACATAACATCATTCGTCATCCCGACATGCCGGCCGAAGCGTTCGCCGACTTGTGGGAGACCGTTCGCGAAGGCCGTCCCTGGACCGCGATCGTCAAGAACCGCCGCAAGTCCGGCGATCACTACTGGGTGCGCGCGAACATAACGCCCGTCTCCGAGCAAGGCACGGTGGTCGGCTATCTGAGCGTGCGCGTGAAGCCCACGCGCGAGGAAGTCCGCACGGCCGATGCCTTCTACGCGCAAATGCGCGACGGCCGTCTGCAAGGTGTGCGGCTGCGCCACGGGTCCGTTGTGCGCACGGGCCTGGTGGGCGCGCTGCAGGCGCTCCTGCGCGTGCCTATCGCCACGCGTATCGCCTTCGGTTATGGCGCCGTGCCCGCCGTGTTCACCGCGGCCGGCTTCGCCGCCTGGCAGGGCCTGCCGCCGCTGCCGTTCTGGGGCGCATTCGGCGCGGCCTGCGTGGGTGCGCTCGGCGCCTGGCGTCTCACCACGCGCCACCTCGGCGCGCCGCTCGCGCAGATGACCACGGCCTCCACGCGCATGGCCGCGGGCGACCTCACGGCCACGCTCGCGGTCGCCACCGACGACGATCTCGGCGACGTGCTCCAGGCGCTCAACCAGTTGCAGGCCAATCTCACGGCGATCGTGTTCGACGTGCGCTCGCAGATCGACGGCATGCTCGACGCCGCGCACGAAATCTCGAGTGGCAATCTCGATCTCTCGCGCCGCACCGAAATGCAGGCCGCATCGCTCGAAGAAACCGCCGCCACGATGGATCAACTTACGACCACCGTGCAGGCCAACGCCGAAGCCAGCGCCCGTGCACTCGATCTCGCGCGCGACGCGCAGTCGGCCGCCGCCGAGGGCGGCTCGATCGCCGCGCAAATGGAGCGCACGATGACGGGCATCACCGACGCGTCGCGCCGTATCAGCGACATCACCGGCGTGATCGACGGCATCGCGTTCCAGACCAACATCCTCGCGCTCAACGCCGCTGTCGAAGCCGCGCGCGCGGGCGAGGCCGGCCGCTCGTTCGCTGTGGTGGCGGGCGAGGTGCGCATGCTCGCGCAGCGCTGCGCGGCGTCGGCCAGGGAGATCAAGCAGGTCGTGGACGCCAGCGTCAACGAGATCACCGAAGGCACGCGCCTCGTGGGCAACACGACTGCGCAGATGCGCTCGATCGACGAAGCCGTGAGCCGCGTCTCTTCGATCATCACCGAGGTCGCGAACGCAAGCGGCGAGCAGGCCGAAGGTATCCGCCAGGTCAATCAGGCCGTCGCGCACCTGGACAGCGCCACGCAGCAGAACGCTGCGCTCGTCGAGCAGGCCGCCGCCACGGCGCAGCGGCTCGCCGAGCAGGCCGACGTGCTCGACGAGGCCGTGCGTCTCTTCACCGTGGCGGGCGCGGAGGCGGCAACGCGCTCGAAGCCCGCTCGCACCCCGGCGCGCCGCCAGAGCGTCAACCTTGCCGAAGCGGCCGAGGACATCGCGGCATAACGACCGGCTCGCACGCCTCGCCGCCAGCGCAGTCGAACCGCCGCGTCTATTGGTCTGAGAGATCGGCGTTAGTCCCATCTCGACAGTGCGGCGCGCGGGCGGCACCATCAAAACCGTCAGCAAGCCGTACCACGGTTTGCTGATCCGAGTAACAACGGCGTTTCAACGGCTCGCCCGGGCTGCCCGGGTGGGCCGTTTTTTCTGGCGCGCACGCCTGCCGCCTGGCATTGCTTTGCTTCGCAACCATGACAGCGGTGCAACGCGCAACGCATTTCGCATGGCCCGTTGCAGGGCGCGCAAAAACGGGCGTTGCGGCGGCGAGTCGCGTTACACTGGCTGGCCAGGGTCGCGGCACAGCGATCTCGCTGTGTGTGTCTGCGCTCACTTGCATAAACACGCCGCGCAGCCGACCCCGTACAATGGCTCGACCATCCAACGCACGAGGACAACATCAATGCGCACGACCGGGTCTTCCGGAAACATGACCCTGCTCACCGAGCATGACGACGCGACCGGACGCGAACTGCGTTCACTGCGCCTCGAATCGGCGGCCGACGGCAAAAGCCTCTTGCTGGTCGAAGTCGACGAGCGCAAGCCGGGCATCCATCGCGAAGTGCGTTACGAAATCACGCCGGCCGAGCTGATCGCGGCAATTCGCGCACAAGGCGCCGAGTTGCCCGGGGAATCACACACGCGTTAAGCGCACGGAAACTGGCGCCACGAACGCGGCACGCGCAGTCTCGTGTGTGCCGCGTTCTGTCGCATTCCACTCAACGCGCGCATCTCGCGAACACCTCGCGTTTCACTCTTTTCAATCCGGCGCTTTTTTCATATGCCTGCCCCACTCGGCAGGCATTCTCACGCGCGTGCAGGGGGTCGCTTGCACGCCTTCGAAATGCGTTCATAATCTTTACGTTACCCTCCTATCTTTCCCGTTCCTCGCCTCAAGGCGCAACGGAAGTAAGTCGATGCTACATGACCTCATCGCGCAATACGGGCCTGCGCTGGTGTTCATCAATGTGCTCGCTGGATCGCTTGGGCTGCCCGTGCCCGCGATGCCCGCGCTCGTGTTGTTCGGCGCGATGGCGGCCATGCATCCCGGTTCGATCGGCCAGCAGGTCGCGCCGGTGCTCGGGCTCGCCATCTTCGCCATGCTGATCGGCGACAGCGTGTGGTTCATGGCCGGCCGCCTCTACGGCGGCAACACGCTCAAGACGCTCTGCAAGCTCTCGCTCTCGCGCGACACCTGCGTGAAAAAAACCGAGCGCTTTTTCGGCCGCTGGGGCGTGCGCGTACTCGCCGTCGCCAAGTTCGTGCCGGGGCTGTCGCTCGTTTCCGTGCCGATGGCCGGCGCGATGGGCGTGCCATACCGCCAGTTCGTCGGCTTCGACGGCATTGGCGCGGCGCTGTGGTCCGGCACCGGCCTGCTCATCGGCGTGATGTTCGCGCCGCAGATCGACATGCTGATGAGCGGCGCGAGCCGCCTTGGCCGCTTCGCCCTCGTCGTGGTGGTCGTGCTGCTAGTGCTCTACGCGACGTACCGCTGGCAGCGCCGCCGCCAGCTCATCAAAAAGCTCGCGAACGCGCGCATTACGGTGGAAGACCTTTACCGCGCGATGGGCGCGAAGCCGCCGCCGGTCGTGTTCGACATTCGTTCAGAAGAAAAGCGCAAGCTCGATCCGTACATCATCCCGGGTGCGTTGTTCGCCGACGAGCGCAGGCTCGAAGAGATCGTCGGCAAGTATCCGAACGACCAGAAGCTCGTGATCTACTGTTCGTGCCCCAATGAAATTTCCGCGGCCTGGATGGCGAAGAAGCTCGCCGAGGCCGGCTTTACCGATGTGGTGCCGCTACTCGGCGGTCTCGATGCGTGGCGCGATGCCGGCCGCACGCTCGAGTCGCTCCAGTTGCACGCCCACGCCGACGTCCCGGTCAACATCACGCCTAAAGCTGTCTGATCCGGGCGGCCCGCTCCCGAGCCGCCCGCACGAGGAGAACCGCCAGATGGGCACGATCACCGAAGCCGAAGTTCCCGAATCCACGGAACTTCCTTCCGCGAGCCGCCACTCCGACACGCAGCCGCAACCCGCCGAAGCGCCGTTCTCGACGCTCTCCACGCGGCGCCACCAGATGTTCCCCGAGCTCAACGACGACGAAATCGCGCGCCTTGCGCGCTTCGGCGAAGAGCGCCACTGGTCGGCAGGGGAGTTGCTCTTTCGCACGGGCGAAACCGGCCCCGGCATGTTCGTGCTGCTCTCCGGTTCGGTGAAAGTGTCCCAGCGCGACGGACTGGGCCGCGAGCGGCTCATCGTCGAGCATGGGCGCGGGCATTTTCTCGCCGAAGTGGGCCAGCTTTCGGGGGGCCCGGCGCTCGTGGACGGCACAGCGCTCGAACCCGTCGACGCGATCCTGATTCCGCCGGAGCAGCTGCGCGCGGCCATCGTCGCCGAAGCCGAACTCGGCGAGCGCATCGTGCGCGCGCTGATCCTGCGCCGCGTCTCGCTGATCGAAAAGGGCGCGGGCGGCCCGATTCTCGTGGGCAAGCACGACGATCCCACGCTCGTTTCGCTGCAAGGCTTCCTCTCGCGCAACGGCCATCCGTATTCCGTGCTCGACGAGCGCGACGAAGGCATGCTTTGCGGCGTGATCGAGCGTTTCGCTGCGCGCTGCGAAGACCTGCCGCTCGTGATCTGCCCCGACGGGTCGGTGCTGCGCCATCCCAGTGCCCCCGAACTGGCCACGTGTCTCGGCATCCTGCCCGAGCTGGACGGCGAGCGCGTCTACGACGTCGCCGTGGTGGGTGCGGGCCCGGCCGGTCTCGCCACGGCGGTCTATGCCGCGTCCGAAGGCCTTTCGGTGATCGTGCTCGACTCGCGCGCGCCCGGCGGCCAGGCGGGCGCCAGCTCGCGCATCGAAAACTATCTGGGCTTTCCCACGGGCATATCCGGCCAGGCGCTCGCGGGCCGCGCGTTCGTGCAGGCGCAGAAGTTCGGCGCGCACGTGGCCATTCCGGTCTCGGTGCGCAAGCTGATCTGCGATGAAGAACCGCGCCGGCTCGAAACCTGCAGCGGCGACGTGCGCGCGCATACGGTCGTGATCGCCAGCGGCGCCGTGTACCGCAAGCCCGCGATCGAGGGTATCGATCGCTATACGGGGCGCGGGATTTACTACTGGGCCTCGCCGGTCGAGGCGAAGCTTTGCAAGCACGAGAACATCGTGCTCGTGGGCGGCGGCAATTCGGCGGGCCAGGCGATCGTCTATCTCTCCACGCACGCGCGCCAGATCGACGTGCTGATCCGCAAGGCCGGTTTCGAATCGACGATGTCGCGTTATCTGATCGACCGTATCGCCTCGCTCTCGAACGTACGCGTGCATGGGCACAGCGAGATCGGCGGCCTGGACGAAGACAACAGCGGCCTCGCTGCGGTGCGTCTGAAGATGCCGTGCCCGGAGGGCGTCGACCATTTTGATTCGCGCCACCTGTTCCTCTTCACGGGTGCGGACCCGAACACTGGCTGGCTGCGAGCGTGCGGCGTGAAGCTCGACCCACACGGCTTCGTGCTGACCGGCGACAACGAGTCGTGCAGCCTCGCGACTTCGGTGGAAGGCGTCTACGCGATCGGCGACGCGCGCGCGGGCTCGACCAAGCGTGTGGCCGCGGCGGTGGGCGAAGGTGCGGCCGTGGTCGCGCAGATCCATCAACGGCTCGCGACGCTGCGGCCGGTGACGGCGGTTGCGGGCGTCCATGCGTGAGCGCGCTGTGGAGGTTGCAGAAGCGCCCACGGTTTCCGAAGCCGGTTCCTCGCTAGTTCTGCCGCTCGCGGCGGCCCGCACGCTGCATCTCGCGGCGCAAGGGCTGCTCGCGCCGCCGCGCCGCAAGGCGACCCGGGACGACGTGCTCGACGCGATCCGCCGCATGGCGCAGTTGCAGATCGACACGATCCACGTGGTCGCGCGCAGTCCCTATTTCGTGCTGTTCAGCCGCATTGGCGCGTTCGAGCCGGCCTGGCTCGATGCGCACCTTGCCCAAGGGCGCCTGTTCGAATACTGGGCGCATGAGGCCTGCTTCCTGCCCATCGAAGACTACGGGCTGCTGCGCCATCGCATGCTCGATCCTTCCGGCATGGGCTGGAAATACGCGGCCGAGTGGCACGACCAATACCGTAACGAGATCGACGCGCTGCTCGAGCGCATTCGCGCCGAGGGCGCCGTTCGTTCCGCCGACTTCGCGCGCGCCGAGGGCGCCAAAGGCAGCGGCTGGTGGGACTGGAAGCCGGAGAAGCGGCATCTGGAAGTGCTGTTCGCAACCGGCGCGCTGATGGTGGCCGAGCGCCACAACTTCCAGCGTGTGTATGACGTCGCCGAGCGCGTGCTGCCGCACTGGAACGACGCGCGCGACCTGCCGCCACGCGCCGAAGCGGAACGCGAACTGCTCCTGCGCTCCTGCCGCGCGCTCGGCGTGATCCGCGCGGACTGGGCCGCCGACTACTTCCGCCTGCCGCGCCGCCCGTATGCCGACGCCCTGCACGCACTCGCCGACGCGGGCGAGTTGCTGCCCGTGCGCGTGGAGGGCTGGAAGCACGACGCGTTCGTGCATCGCGAGCACGCGGCGCTCATCGACGAAGCGGCGAGCGGCAAGCTCGCCTCCACGGTCACGACCCTGCTCTCGCCCTTCGATCCAGTGGTGTGGGACCGCAAGCGAGCACTCGCGCTATTCGATTTCGATTACGCCATGGAATGCTATGTGCCGGCTGCGAAGCGCAAATTCGGTTACTTCGTACTGCCGATCTTGAATCGCGGGCGGCTGGTCGGGCGCATCGACGCAAAGGCGCATCGGGCGCAGCAGGTGTTCGAGGTGAAGTCGCTGCATCTGGAGCCCGGCGTGCGCGCGAGCGGCCGTCTGGTGGCCGACTTGCGCCGGGCGCTGCAGCGTTGCGCGGATTGGCACGGTACGCCGGAGCTACGCATTGGCACAGCGCCGGACGGCCTCGCGGCCGCCCTGCTGGCTGCGTGAGCGTGCGGCTGCCGACCCGGCAGAGCCGCCGCACGCGTTGAGAACGACTAGTGCTCCAGCTTGGCGCGCAGCTCGCGCGCGGCTTCGAGCAACCCTTCGTAGCCCGAACGCGCGTGTTGCGGCAGGTCGGGGTCACCCACCAGCGCGCCCAGCGTTTCGACGAGGCTGAAGACGAGGCCCTTCGCCGCGCCCGCCGCGATCTTGCCGGATTTCACACCTTCGTCGACGTGACTGAAGGCGGCGTTCAGACTCTCCAGATCCGGTTGCGATGAACCGGCACCAGGCTTTTGAGCGTCCTGCTTTTGCTTGTCGTCGCTCGTCATGATGAACTCGATCTCCCTTGGTGAGCAGTAGTCAAAAGAATCCCGCACTTTTTAATGTTATATACCCATCGGGTGCGGGCGTCCATTCGAGGCCAGGCAGCGCGAGGGGCAACGCAAAGTGCACTCCCGAATCTTCTCACCTTTGCCGCCCACGCGCCGCGGCCGCGAGCGCGAAGGCTTGTCGCTTCGTCGTGCCCGGCGAATAAAAAACGCCTTGAAATCAGGGCTAATGTGGGTTTCGCACGATGGCTTGGCAGGTGCCTCGCCTCGCTTCGCGTGATCCCCGATGGCGCGCGCCAGCCTCTCCCGTAAGCGCTCACCTTTGTGCTTCGAAGCGTGGATTCACGCCGCTTCGAGTGCGCCTGCCGATCGGTTCGCGCTCACCGCAGCACGCGCTGGTTTTGCGTTTCGCCCTTGTTTTCAAGGTACTTTTGCTCGTGACGGCACGACCCACGCGCGCGCGCCATTGCGTTCACGGTGCGTCAACACGTGCCCACCGGCTCACTCCCGAAAAGCCTCACCTCTCGCGCGAACGTCCATGCGGGCGCTCAATGCGAAGCCTGAACGATGCCGCGCGATGCGGTATCGTACGTGGATATCTGCAGATGCCAATACGAGGAATCACACGATGAACTACGCAACGCACGCGCCCGCCCGCAAGGAAATCGACTCGCTCAGCGGGGCCGCCGTCGTCGAATTCGGCACCGACTGGTGCGGCTATTGCCAGGGTGCGCAACCGCTGATCGGCGCGGCGTTCGAGCGCAATCCGCAGGTGCGTCGCCTGAAAGTGGAAGATGGACCGGGCCGCGCGCTAGGCCGCTCGTTTCGCGTGAAACTCTGGCCCACGCTCATTTTCCTGCGCGACGGCGTGGAGGTCGCGCGCGTGGTGCGTCCGCAAAATGCCGCCGAACTCGACGAGGCGTTCGCTGCGCTCGCGTAGTCCCGTCACGCCCTCCTACGCGGTCCGAACGATCCGCGCGGACCCCTCCCGAAAAGCCTCACCTTTGCCCGCGAGCGCGCCACGCTCACGCCTCCAGGCCGGCGAGCAGATCGTCGATCGCGCGATACACCCGCTCGACCACCTCCGGCCCCACCTCCGATTCCAGCGCCTTGTAGCGCGCCTCCAGTTCCTTCGAAATCGCTTTCACGAGCTGATGGCTCTTCTTCGTGAGCGAGACGAGCACGCGCCGCTGGTCGTCGGCGAAACGCTCCTTCGTGACGAGGCCGAGCGCCTCCATGCGCGCGAGCACACCCGCCATGCTCGGGCTGGATATGGTGCACAGGTCGGAAATCTGCCGCGGCTCGAGCGGTCCGCTTTCGTTGAGCGCGCGTATCACGCGCCACTGCTGCTCGGTGAGGCCGTGCGACGTGATGAGCGGGCGAAAGCGTTCCATCATCTTTTCGCGTGCGCGCAACAGCAGCATGGGCAGGTTGCGGTGCGCAACGCGAGTGGTCGGACGCGAAGTATCGGACATGGCGGTTTCAGCTAAACGAGGAATTCGACGATCTGGGGGCCCCTGGGGGAAACCCGAAAAATTCTCATGGACGATTGACGACGGATGATAGCAAGCGCACTATCACTCACATATTAGTGTTTCCGCGAAGCCTATCCAAGCCATGTTTTCCGTTGCCGATCATCTGCTGCACGTCGAAGGCGAGGCCTTGCCGCGCGACGTCTGCGCCGCTGCCATACGCGGGCTGCTCGCCACCGGCACGCGTTGCCGGGCGCCGGTGAGCGGCGCTGTCTACGGCACGCTGCTCAACGACCGCCCCGCGCTCGAAGCGCTGGGTAAAGCCGTGAACGCACCCCCTTATAAGGCGCCGCCGCGCGCGCCCATCCTCTACCTGAAGCCGCGCAACACGCTCGCGGGGCACCGCGCGCGCGTGGTCGTGCCCGGCAGCGAAGGCGTCCAGGTGGGCGCGTCGCTCGGCGTCGTGATTGGACGAACCGCCGCGCGCGTCGCCGCACCTGAAGCATTCGATTACATCGCGGGGTATACGCTCGTGGCCGATCTGAGCGTGCCGCACGCGAGCGTCTATCGCCCTTCGGTGCGGTTTCGCGCGCGCGACAACTTCTGCGTAATCGGCCCCGCCGTGGTCGCGCGCCGCCATGTGGCCGATCCCGATGAGCTGGCCATTGCGGTGAACGTCGAAGGCGGCGCGGCCTTCCATGCAACAACGGCCACTTGCGTTCGCGGCGTCGCCCAGTTGCTCGCCGATGTCACCGACTTCATGACGCTCGCCCCTGGCGACGTCATCACGCTCGGCGTGCCGCATGGCGCACCCGTGGTTCAGGCCGGTGCGCGTGCAGCCATCTCCGTTGGAGACTGGGCGCCACTCGAAATCGAATTCGTCGCGGCAGGCGTGGCGCAGGGAGCCCAGGCATGATGCGCGGACGCGTTGCCTATGCAGGCGCCATACACGAAGCCACACCCGAAGGAAACCGCGTGCGGCTCGCCGACGGGCGCGTGCGCGCAGAGCACGAAGTCGTCTGGCTCGCGCCTTTCGAGCCCGGCACGATCTTCGCCCTTGGGCTCAATTACGCCGAGCACGCCAAAGAGTTGCAATTCTCGAAGCAGGAGGAGCCGCTCGTGTTCCTCAAGGGGCCGGGCAGCGTGATCGGCCATCGCGGCACCACGCGCCGCCCCGCCGACGTCACGTTCATGCACTACGAGTGCGAGCTCGCCGTCGTGATCGGCCGCACCGCGCAGCACGTGAAACGCGAGGACGCCATGCAGTACGTGGCCGGCTACACGATCGCGAACGACTACGCGATCCGCGACTATCTGGAGAACTACTACCGCCCGAACCTGCGCGTGAAAAACCGCGACGGCGGCACCGCGCTGGGCCCCTGGTTCGTCAACGCCGCCGATGTCGCCGACGTCAATGCGCTCGGGCTGCGCACCTACGTGAACGGCGAACTCAGGCAGAACGGCAACACGCGCGATTTCGTCACCGGCATCGCGGAACTCATCGAGTATTTGAGCGGTTTCATGACGCTCGCCGCTGGCGACGTCATTCTGACCGGCACGCCCGAAGGCGTCGTCAACGTGAATGCAGGCGACGAAGTAGTGTGCGAGATAGACGGTCTGGGCCGTCTCGTCAACACCATCGCGAGCGACGCCGACTACGGCCGCTGATCCGCCAACGAATCGAACACGGACTACGTTAGACATGCGAATCGACCATCTGATCAACGGCCGCGCGCACCCCGGGCGCGACTACTTCGAAACCGTGAATCCGGCCAACCAGGACGTGCTCGCAGAAGTGGCGCGCGGCGGCGCGCAGGAAGTCGATCTCGCGGTGCGCGCCGCGAAAGACGCGTTCCCTGCCTGGGCGGCCACGCCCGCCGCTGAGCGCGCAAAGGCGATTCGCAAGCTCGGCGAGCTGATCGCGAAGCACGTGCCCGAAATCGCGCAAACCGAAACGAAGGACACGGGCCAGACCATTTCGCAAACCGGCAAGCAACTCGTGCCGCGCGCCGCCGACAACTTCAGCTACTTCGCCGAAGTCTGTACCGCCGTGGACGGCCACACCTACCCCACGTCCACGCATCTGAACTACACGCTGTTTCATCCCGTCGGCGTGTGCGCGCTCATCTCGCCCTGGAACGTGCCGTTCATGACCGCCACGTGGAAGGTCGCACCCTGCCTCGCGTTCGGCAATACCGCGGTGCTGAAGATGAGCGAGCTATCGCCGCTCACGGCCTCGATGCTCGGCCAGCTCGCGCTCGACGCCGGCATTCCGGCGGGCGTGCTCAATATCGTGCACGGCTACGGCAAGGAAGCGGGCGAGCCGCTCGTCGCGCACCCCGACGTGCGCGCGGTGTCGTTCACGGGCTCGACGGCCACGGGCAACCGCATCGTGCAAGCCGCGGGCCTCAAGAAGTTCTCGATGGAGCTGGGCGGCAAATCGCCGTTCGTGATCTTCGACGACGCCGATTTCGAGCGCGCGCTCGACGCCGCCGTGTTCATGATCTTCTCGAACAACGGCGAGCGCTGCACGGCCGGCTCGCGCATTCTCGTGCAGCGTTCGATCTACGCGACGTTCGCCGAGCGCTTCGTCGAGCGTGCGAAGCGCATCAGCGTGGGCGATCCGCTCGACGAGAAAACCATCGTCGGCCCGATGATCAGCCAGGGCCATCTCGCGAAGGTACGCAGCTATATCGAACTCGGGCCGAAAGAAGGCGCGACGCTCGCGTGCGGCGGCCTCGACGCGCCGGCGCTGCCCGACGCGGTGAAGAAGGGAAACTTCGTTCAGCCGACCGTGTTCGTCGATGTCGATAACCGCATGCGCATCGCCCAGGAAGAAATCTTCGGCCCGGTTGCATGCCTGATTCCCTTCGACGACGAAGCGCACGCGATCCGCCTTGCCAACGACATCGCCTATGGCCTGTCCAGCTACGTGTGGACCGAGAACACCGGCCGCGCGCTGCGCGTGGCCGCCGCCGTCGAAGCGGGCATGTGCTTCGTGAACAGCCAGAACGTGCGCGACCTGCGCCAGCCGTTCGGCGGCACGAAGGCGTCGGGCGTGGGCCGCGAAGGCGGCACGTGGAGCTACGAAGTGTTCCTCGAGCCGAAAAACGTGTGTGTTTCGCTCGGCTCGCATCACATTCCGCACTGGGGCGTGTAATGGGCAAACTCGCGCTGGCGGCCAAGGTCACGCACGTGCCTTCGCTGTACCTCTCCGAACTGGACGGCCCCCACAAGGGCTGCCGCCAGGCGGCCATCGACGGCCATCGCGAGATCGGCCGCCGCTGCCGCGAGCTGGGCGTCGATTCGATCGTCGTGTTCGATGTGCACTGGCTCGTGAACAGCGAGTATCACATCAACTGTGCGCCGCGCTTCGAAGGCGTCTACACGAGCAACGAACTGCCGCATTTCATCAAGAACATGCCGTATGCGTATCCCGGCAATCCGCAGCTCGGCCATCTGATTGCCGATGTCGCGAACGAAATGGGCGTCAAGACGCGCGCGCATAGCGAAACCACGCTCGACCTCGAATACGGCACGCTCGTCCCCATGCGCTATATGAACGGCGACGAACATTTCCGCACGGTTTCGGTGGCGGGCTGGTGCATGTGGCACGACCTCGCCACGAGCGCACGCTTTGGCCTCGCCGTGCGCCGCGCGATCGAACAGCGCTACGACGGCACGGTGGCAATACTCGCGAGCGGCTCGCTGAGCCACCACTTCGCCAACAACGGCACGGCCGAAGCCTTCATGCACAAGGTCTGGGACCCGTTTCTCGAAGCGACCGATCGCAACGTCGTGGCGATGTGGGAGCGCGGCGACTGGAAAACCTTCTGCGACATGCTGCCGATGTACAACGAAAAGTGCTGGGGCGAGGGCGGCATGCACGACACCGCCATGCTGCTCGGCGCGCTCGGGTGGGACCGCTACGAAGGCCGCGCGGAAGTCGTCACGCCGTATTTCGGCAGCTCCGGCACCGGGCAGATCAACGCCATCTTGCCGGTCACGCCGCTGCCAGCTTGATCACGGGAGAACGCCATGCCCCATCTCACCCTCGAATACAGCGCGAATCTCGCCGATGCGAGCCGCATGGGCCGGCTCTGCGAAACGCTTGCTCACGTGCTCGATGCCCAACGCGATGAAAACGGCGCACGCGTCTATCCACGCGGCGGCATTCGCACGCGCGCGCTGCGCTGCGAACAGTACTTCGTTGCCGACGGCGATCCCGGGAACGCCTTCCTGCATGGCTGCCTGAAGATCGGCGCGGGCCGCTCCCAGGCCGTGCGCCGGGCAACGGGCGATGCGCTCTTCGATGCGATCAAGCAGCACTTCGCCCAAGCCTTCGCGTCGCACGGCCTCGCGCTCTCGCTCGAAATCGTCGAGTTCAGCGAGGAAGGCGCGTGGAAGCACAACAACCTGCATGCCCGGCTCAAAAACGTGAGTTCATGATGCTAGATCAGCAAACCATCTGCGAGCTGGCCGCACAGCTCGACGAGGCGGAGCGCACGCGCACGCAGCTGCGCCATTTTTCGCGCTCGCACCCAGACATGACGATCGACGACGGCTACGCGATCCAGCGCGAGTGGGTCAAACTCAAGCTCGCTGCGGGCCACACGATCAAGGGCCGCAAGATTGGGCTCACGTCGCGCGCCATGCAGCGCTCGTCGCAGATCGACGAGCCCGACTACGCGCCGCTGCTCGACAGCATGTTCATCCCCGCAGGCAGCGAGATTCGCGCGGACCGTTTCATCGCGCCGCGTGTGGAAGTGGAACTGGCGTTCGTGCTGAACCGGCCGCTGCAAGGGCCTGACGTCACACTCTTCGACGTGCTCGACGCAACGGCCTACGTCACGCCGGCCATCGAGATCATCGACGCGCGCATCGAGCAGTTCGACCGCGAAACCCAGGCGCCGCGCAAGGTGTTCGACACGATTTCCGACTTCGCAGCCAACGCGGGCGTCGTGCTGGGCGGCCGCCCGGTCAAGCCGCTCGACGTGGACCTGCGCTGGGTCGGCGCGCTGCTCTACAGGAACGGCGCCGTGGAGGAAAGCGGGCTGGCCGCTGCGGTGCTCAACCATCCGGCAACCGGCGTTGCCTGGCTCGCCAACAAGATCGCGCGCCACGACGAGCGCCTCGAAGCCGGCGACGTGATCCTGAGCGGCTCGTTCACGGCCCCGGTTCCGGCGCGCGCGGGCGATACGTTCCATGCCGATTACGGCCCGCTGGGCGGCATCGGCTTCAATTTCATCTGATCAGGACGCCGTATCCATGGCCGTACCCGCCAACCCGTTCAAGCGCGCGCTCGCGCAAGGCCGCCCGCAAATCGGCCTCTGGGCCGCGCTCGCCGACTCGTACGTGAGCGAACTGCTTGCGAACACGGGCTTCGACTGGCTGCTGATCGACGGCGAGCACGCGCCCAACGATCTGCGCAGCACGCTCGCACAACTGCAGGCCGTCGCGCCCTACCCCACGCACGCGATCGTGCGGCCCGTGCGCAACGACGCCGCCATCATCAAGCAACTGCTCGACATCGGCACGCAAACGCTGCTCGTGCCGATGATCGAGAACGCCGAAGAGGCACGCGCCGCCGTGGCCGCGACGCGCTATCCGCCGCACGGCGTGCGCGGCGTGGGCAGCGCGCTTGCGCGCGCCTCGCGCTGGAACGGCTCAGCCGACTATCTGCATCACGCAGCGGAAGCACTGTGCGTACTGGTCCAGGTGGAAACGGCAAGCGCGCTCGCCCAGCTCGAAGCCATCGCGCAGGTGGACGGCGTGGACGGCGTATTCTTCGGGCCGGCGGACCTGAGCGCTTCGATGGGCCTGCTGGGCCAACCGGGCTCGCCACCGGTGCGCGAGGCGATCTGCACAGGTATTCGCACCGTGCGCGCCCAAGGCAAGGGCGCGGGCGTGCTCGCGGCCGATCCGGTCATTGCGAACGAATATCTGGAAGCCGGCGCGACGTTCGTCGCCGTGGGCAGCGACGTGTCGTTGCTCGCACGCGGCGCGAGCGAACTGGCCGCGAGATTCCGCCAGCCTGCGGCGCGCGGCTAACGCACGCTCATCCCGCGTTCACCCCATCACGCGCCGGGCGCGCTTCATTCGCCCTCTTCTCCGCTCTCCACGAGCTTGGCCAGCACGGTCGCCAGCACGTCGCGCTCGTGCTCGCTGAGCGCGGCAAGAATTGCGTCGTTCGTCGCCTTCGAGATCGTCGCGGCGCGCCGGTAGGTGCTGCGCCCTTGCGCCGTGAGCGCCACGAGCACGCCGCGCGCGTCCGCCTCGTTCGAGGTCTTGGCGAGCAGCCCCTTGCGTTCGAGCACGTCGGTGGCGCGGCTCGCCTGGCTGCGGTCGAGATTCGACACGCGCCCGACATCCGACACCGACAACGATCCGAACGCGCCCACGCTGAGCAGCAGCCGCGCCTCCGTGAGCGACAGGGAAAGCGCCGCCTCGAACGCTTCGCTCATCGTGCGATCGGTCTGCTTCTTGAGCACATGGAGCCGGTAGGTGAACAGCTCTGCGATGTTGTACTTCCCCGTCATCGATCTTCCCGCCTGGTTTTCAGCGGCCGCGAAATGCGGCCACGCCATCAGGATAGCATCGATGAAAGCCCTTTTTTGCAGGCATTTCATCGAAAATTTGATGCTTGCACACGCATTTATTTGCGCGTAGGATCGGCGTGATCAGAGCCCGCCACGAGGAGACTGTCATGAATGAAAACATCCAGCGCACGCGCCCCGAATGGTGCGACCCCGCGGAATGGGCGGCGCGCGTGCAGCTTGCCGCCGTGTATCGCGTGTTTCATCTCATGGGCTGGACCGAGTTGATCTTCAATCACATTACGCTGCGCGTGCCCGGGCCGCACAAACATTTCCTCATTAACCCGTTCGGGCTCACGTATGAGGAAATCAAGGCCTCGAATCTCGTCAAGATCGATCTCGAAGGCCGTGTCCTGAGTCCGAGCGAGTACCCGATCAACCCGGCCGGCTTCGTGATTCACAGCGCGATTCATGCAAACGTGGCAGACGCGCATTGCGTGATGCACACGCACACCACGGCAGGGCTCGCGGTGGCGTGCATGGAAGGCGGCCTCGCGTATACGAACTTCTATTCGGCGCAGCTGCACGACATGGTCGCGTATCACGACTTCGAAGGCATCACCGTGCACGCCGAAGAAAAATCGCGCATCCTGAAGTCGATGGGCGACAAGCGGCTGCTAATCCTGCGCAACCACGGGCTGCTCTCGCATGGTGTGACCCCCGCGCACGCTTTGGCGCTGCTGTGGACGCTCAATCGCGCGTGCGAGGTGCAGGTCGTGACCGATTCGATGCGCGGCCAGACGCTGCCGATCTCGCCCGCCATTACCGAACGCGCGACGCGCGACGCATTGCAGTTCTCGCCCGAACATGGCGCGGGCCAAAACGTGCTCGACGCGCTGGTCCGTCGTGTCACGCGCATCGACCCTTCCTATCAGGAGTGAGAGTTTGAACACCCCGAATCAAAAGTTCACCGTCGTCGGTGGCGGTGCGATCGGCGGCCTGATCGCGGCGCGTCTTGCGCGCGCGGACATCGCCGTGAATCTGCTCGCACGTGGCGCGCATCTGGAAGCGATTCGCCGCGACGGCCTGACGATCATCGAAGGCGACACGCGCTACACGCAATCCGTCAACGCCACGAACGACGCCGCAACGCTCGGCGCGCAAGACATCGTCTTCGTTTGCCTGAAGGGTCAGGCGCTCGCACAGTCGGCAGCTTCACTTGCGCCGCTCGTGGGCCCGCACACGCATATCGTCTCGGCGATGAACGGGGTGCCCTGGTGGTTCCTCCACGGATTCGGCGGCACGCACGAGAACGGCCAGCTCGAAGCGGTCGATCCGGGCGGTGTCGTCTCGAAGGCGCTGCCGCCCGCGCAGGCTTCGGGCTGCGTCGTGCATCTATCGTCGTCGATTGCGGGGCCGGGCGTGATCCGCAAGGGCGGCGGCAATCATCTGATCGTCGGCGAAGGATCGGCGCCCATGGCCGCGCGTGCGCAGGAAGCGCGCGATCTGCTTGCGAGGGCTGGCTTCGAGGTCACGAAAGCCGCGCCGATTCAGGCCGATATCTGGGCGAAGCTCTGGGGCAATATGACGATGAACCCCATCAGTGCGCTCACGCGCTCGACCGCCGACGTGCTTCTCGACGACCCGCTCACGGCGCAGCTCGTGAGCGCGGTCATGGCCGAGGCGCGTGCGATTGGCGAAGCGCTCGGCATTCGCCTCGCGATGACCATCGAGGAGCGCAACGCGATCACGCGCAAGCTAGGCGCGTTCAAGACCTCGATGCTGCAAGACGTAGAAGCGCAGCGCTCGCTCGAAGTCGAAGCCCTGCTAGGCGCGCCATATGAACTGGCGCAGCGCGTGGGCATCGCGGCGCCGTCGCTCGGCATGCTCTACGGTCTTGCGCGCCAGCTCGACGCGAATCTCGAAGCGGGCCGCCAGAAACGCTAGACATCAATCCTCGAGCGGCTTGCCGGTGAGGTCCCGAATGAACGGCAACGCGAGGCACGAGATCGCCACGCACGCCATCACGTACCACGCGGGCGCGAGCAGATTGCCCGTGCTCTTCACGAGCCAGGTGGCAACGGTTTGCGCGAAGCCGCCGAAAATCGCCACGCCGATGCCGTAGACGATCGCCATGCCCGTCGCACGCACGGCGCGCGGGAACATCTCAGGCAGCATCGTGATGGAGGGCGCGGCCTGCAGCCCCAGCAGCACGCTCAGGCCGCCTACGGTGATCAAAAGACGCGTGGCGTCCGGGCCGCTCGCCAGCCACAGGAACGCCGGGTAGATCAACAGCAAGACGCCCACGCGCGGCCAGAAGATCAGCGCGCGGCGGCTGAACCGATCGCAGAGCACCCCCGATACGGGCGCAACCAGAAAGGTCACGACGCCAGAAACGAGCCCCGCCAGCAAGGCCGTGGGCGCGGGCACCTTCAGTTCGTGAATCGCATACGTCGGCATATAGAACGTGACGACATAGGCTGTGACCGTGGAGCCGATCGTCAGCAAGATGCCGAGCGCCGCGCGCCGCCAGTGGTCGCTTAGCACGGCGAGCACCGGCATGCGCACCGCGCTCGCCTGCTGCGGCAACTGTTCGTCCAGACGCCGGCGAATCCATATGCCGAGCGGCGCGATCGCCACGCCCATGAGGAAAGGCACGCGCCAGCCCCAGGCGAGCAGCATGTCGGCGGCGAGAAAAGTCGTAAGGAGTCCCGCCATTAGCGCGCCGAGCGAAACGCCCAGCCCCTGGCTCGCGAACTGCCAGCTGCCGAGCAGGCCGCGATTGGCGGGCGTGCCCGCCTCGATCAGCAACGTGGTGGAAGCGCCCACTTCGCCGCCAGCGGAAAACCCCTGCAGCAAGCGCGCGAATACGATCAAGACCGGTGCGGCCACACCGATTTGCGCGTAGGTGGGCGCGAGGCCGATCAGCATGCAGCCCAGCGCCATCATGAAGATGGTGAGCGTCATGGCGGGCTTGCGTCCCGCGCGGTCGGCATAAGCGCCGATCACGACGCCGCCCAGCGGCCGCATGACAAAGCCCACGCCGAAGGTCGCCACCGAGGCCAGCAACTGCCCGTAGCTCGACATGGTGGGAAAGAACAGCTTGCCGATGGTCAGCGCAAAGAAGCTGTAGACGGTGAAATCGAAGAATTCGAGCGCATTGCCGATGGTCGCGGCGACGATCAACTGCGTGCGGCTCAGTTTGCCCTTGCGCACTCCGGTCATGCTGACGCTATTCATGGCTCTCCTCGTCGGCCTCTGGCGGGCCTGAATGTGGACCGTGCAACGGTAGCATTCGCCCGGGCGCACGCGCCACTGATCAAAACCCGCGTAGGCGGCGCATCGCGTACGGCGTCGAAGCGTCCCTTTTATCGGCGCCCGGCGTGCGCGTCTCATCCGCGTTCGTAAGGTAAAAGAGGCATACTCCCGCCATAGTCAGCACTTACGTTTCGCGCGCCGCGCCGTTTTTGGCGGTTCCGCAAACGCCATGTGGCCCACCTACGCACAAAGTGGGCACCAAAATTGCGGCAGCGCGTCGAACGTTCCGACGAATCGGGCGGCGACAGGCTGTACGCCGCGCCAATGCGCTTCCAGCCGCGCGTTTCGTCCCGCTGTCGTTTCCTCCGCCGCCACTGAAGGGTCGCCGCAGTCGCGACCCGTAAGCCAATGACAAGGATGTCCCTTTCTTCTGCCTTTCGGTTCCCGCGCACGTCGCGCCTGCATGCTCTCGTTGCCGTTCTCGCCGTTTCTGCCGGCCTGACGCTCGCGCTCGGCGCGTCGAATGCGACGGCGGCGACACCGGCCACCGTCGCCGAAGCGCTCAAGCCCGGCGCGAGCCCCGCGCGTCCCGCCCAGCCTGCCGCGCCCGCCACTGACGCCAACGCGGCCAACCCCGCCGCCCCGGTGGCGCTCACGCCCACTCAGGCGCAAGCCGCCCTCCGGGTTCTCGACGATCCCGTGCAGCGCGGCCACATGGAAGACACGCTGCGGGCCATCGCCGCCGCCGGCGCGCTCGCCGTGCCCGCCTCGGCGAGCGCGCCGGCCAGTGCACCGGCCGCGGCCTCCGGCGCGGCGGCGGCCACGTCCGCTTCGACGCCGCTCGCGGGCGCGCTGCGCTCCAACGGTCTGGTCGTGCAGATCGCCGATCACGCCGCGCACGGCGCACGCACGGTCGGCCAGCATCTGAACCATACGTTCGCGACGCTGCTCGGCCTCTGGTCCACGCGCAACTGGTGGCAGGACCATCTGAACACGCCGCAAGGCCACGCGCTGCTGCTCGCGCTCCTGCGCGTGCTGCTGCTCACGCTCGTGCCCGCGCTCGCACTCGCCACGGTGCTGCGCCGCGTCGTCGCTACGCCGGAGCGCGCGATTGCCGCGCACCAGGCCGCGAAACAGCGCGAGGACGCCGAACCCCCGCAAGGCGGCACGCCAACGGCACAGCCACAAACGCCTGAAGCGACGGGCACGAGCGTCGCGCTCGCCGCGCAAGCGAAAGCCGCCGATGCGCAAGCCGACGCCCAGCAAGACGCCCTGCGCGAAGCCGCCGGCATGGAGCCGGCCGAGGGCAAGGGCGGCAAGGACAGCGACCCGAACGCCGGCCCCGATGCGAACGCGAGCGCCAACGCGGCGGCGCGGGCCACCGTGGTCGCGGCGCAAGCCGAGGACAACGCCGGCGCCTCGCCCAAAACCGCCGCGGACCGCGCGAAAGAGGCATACCACGCGCTGCGCGGCGCGCATCACTGGCGCCTCTTGCAGCGCCTGCCCGGCGCGCTGCTCGTGATGCTGCTCGAAGTCGTGCCCGTGGTCGCCTTCGGCCTGTGCGCCGCGGGCGTGCTGTCGCTGTTCGGCCCCGACGACGCCGCGCCCGCTGAAGCCGTGGGTCAGATCGTCGATACGTATGTGATCTGCCGCGTGATCGTGATGTTCGGCAAGCTGCTGTTCGCGCCCGACGCCGCCGCGCTGCGCCTCGTGCCGCTGCCCGACGACTGGGCCGCTTACGCGCAGCGCTGGCTCGTGCGCATCGTCGTGATCGGCGGCGTGGGCGGCGCGCTTGGCGGCGCGGTGCCGCTCGGCATGACCGAGGACGCGCATCTCGCGCTCGTGAAGGTCGTCACGCTGGTCGGCCACCTCGCGCTCGCCGTGATGATCCTGCAACTGCGCCGCCCCGTGGCCGACGCCATGCGCGCCGCCGCCGCGCGCCATGGCTCGTATGCCTGGTTCATGCAATGGTTCGCCGACATCTGGGTTGGCGTGGCGCTCTTCGTCGTCCTGGCGCTCTGGTTCGTCTGGGCGCTCGATCTGCGCGGCGGCTATGCGGCGCTGCTGCGCGCGGGTGGACTCTCGCTCGTCGTGCTGCTCGCCGCGCGCGTGAGCGCCATCG
Organism: Paraburkholderia sp. CNPSo 3281; assembly: GCF_024206515.1. NCBI lineage: Bacteria > Pseudomonadati > Pseudomonadota > Betaproteobacteria > Burkholderiales > Burkholderiaceae > Paraburkholderia > Paraburkholderia sp. CNPSo 3281. The sequence goes on from NZ_JAMBPS010000006.1 coordinate 45,395, forward strand.
TGCTGCTCGGCGCATTGAGCCGCGCGTTCGGGTTGCGCGAGGATCAGGAGAAGATGAGCTTCGGCCAGCGCCGTGCGTACCGCTATTACCCGGCGCTGCGGCGCATCGTCGTCGTGGCGATCGGGATCGTGACGCTCGACCTGCTGCTGCACGTCTGGGGCCTGCGTCCCGCACGCATTCTCGCGCTCGCGCCGATCGGGCATTTGCTGGGATCGGCACTCCTCACTATCGTGATCGCCATCGTCGCCGCCGTCGCGATCTGGGAGTTCGCCAACGGCGCGGCCGAGCGGCGCCTGAACACGTGGACCGACGCCGGCGACTTCGTGCGCGCCGCGCGCCTGCGCACGCTCTTGCCGATGTTCCGCACCACGCTGCTCGTTTCGATCCTCGTCGTGGTCGGGCTCACCGCGCTCTCGCAGCTCGGCGTGAACACCGCGCCGCTCATTGCGGGCGCGAGTATTTTCGGTGTGGCGCTCGGCTTTGGCTCGCAAAAGCTCGTGCAGGACTTCATCACCGGCATCTTCCTGTTGACGGAAAACGCCATGCAGGTGGGCGACTGGGTGACGGTGGCAGGCGTCTCGGGCACGGTCGAGTTTCTCTCGATCCGCACCGTGCGCCTGCGCGGCGGCGATGGCTCGCTCTACACCGTGCCGTTCAGTTCCGTGACGACCGTGAACAACACGAATCGCGGCATCGGCAACGCGGCGGTGAAGGTGCAGATCGCGCATGGCGCGGATCTGCAGCGCGCCATCGACACGCTCAAGGACATCGGCGCCGAGATCCGCAAGGAAGACGCGTTCAAGAACGGCATCCTCAGCGACTTCGCGTACTGGGGCGTCGATCAGGTGGATGGCGCGACCGTGACGCTCGTCGGGCAGATTCAGTGCAAGGACTCGGCGCGCTGGGGCGTGCAGCGCGAGTTCAACAAGCGCGTGTTGCTGCGCTTTACGGAACGCGGCATCGAGCTGGCGAATCCGCAGCGCAACTTCCTCGTGGGCATGGCGCGCGGTGACGACGTCGAAGGGCATACGTATAGTGACGATCACGACGACGCCGACAACGATCGCGGGCGGGCGGAAGCGCGCGGCGCTTCCAAGGCGGCTTCGCAAGGCGGCAAGCCGCGCAATGGCCGCGCCGGCGCATCGGGCGACGGTAACGCGTCGTCGAGCGGTAAGCCGAATTGATGCGTCGATGCCCTGGCCGGTGCGCGGCTCACGCGCGCCGGCCTCACCCTTCGCTTCGCTCGATCTATCTCCCGAAAAAGCTCACCGATACGCCGCAATCCACGTCGCGGCGCAACGCTTTCAGCGCAAAGTTATCCGTCTAATCAAGGGTCTGCGAGCGGCGGCATGGTGCGCTGCTCGCGCGTCGCGGTGGGTCCCGAAGAAGCTCACCTTTTCATCACCGTCATAAACCGGGACCCAGGCCGCGCGCCCGATATAATCGATTTGCCATTCAACGAGGACATCTCATGAAATCACTGATTGCCCTGGTCGCCGCTGCCACCGTTGCAACGACCGCGTTCGCCGCCAACACCATCGACAAGTTGCCGTCGGGCGTCGTCGTCGAACACATCAAGCAAGGCACCGGTCCGCAACCCGCCGCCACCGACGTCGTGCGCGTGAACTATCGCGGCACGCTCGCGAACGGCACTGAATTCGACAGCTCCGACAAGCACGGCGGCCCGGCGACCTTCCCGCTCAATCGCGTGATTCCGTGCTGGACGCAGGGCGTGCAGAAGATGAAGGTCGGCGGCAAGGCGAAGCTGACCTGCCCGGCGGCGACCGCTTATGGCGATCGCGCGGTGGGCCCGATCCCGCCGAACAGCGACCTCACGTTCGAAATCGAGCTGATCGGTATCGGACAATAAGGCCAGCAGATTCTGAAGGTAAAAAGAACGGGCGGTTGAGGTGTCACCCTCGCCGCCCGTTTTTGTTTTTGCGACGACGTGGGCCTTACGCCTCGACGTCCTCGAAACTGAAGATTTCCGACTGGTCGTTGTACGAAAAGACCTCGCCATAACGCGCCCACTCGATCACGGTATCGAGCGTTTCTTCGGCGTCGACATCGGAAAGCACGTCCTCGAGCTCCTGCTCGAAGCGCACGCGCGGCGCGCGATGGCCCGGCCGCTCGTCGAGCACTTTCTTGATCCGCGCCGCGAGCGGCACGTTGCGCAGCAGGTGATCGGCGAACATGAGCTTGCGCGCCTGCGTGCCCATCTCCGAAAACACGCGTGCGGGCGGCGTGAGCAGCACGTCGCCTTCGCGCACGTCGGCAAAGCCGAGCTGCTGCAGCATTTCCACGATCGGGAACAGGTCGTCCACTTCCAGATGCAGCGAGCGCGCGATTTCCGGCATGTCGGCGCGGCCGTGATACGGCGCGGCCGCCAGTGTCTCGATCAGACCCGCCATGATGTTGGTCGACACGTCCGGCAGGCGGCTGCCCACTTCGAGACGGCGAGTCGTGGCCTCGGCGGCTTCGCGCGCCGTCATCTTCGCGTAGATGTCATCGACGAGCTTGCGGAACGCCGGGTCGAGACGGTTGCGCGGATGCTTGAACGGCACCTTGATCTCGGCCGACACGCGGCCCGGATTCGACGACAACACGAGAATGCGGTCGCACATGAACACCGCTTCCTCGATGTTGTGCGTGACGATCAGCACGGACTTGATCGGCAAGCGGCCTTGCGTCCACAGGTCGAGCAGATCGGTACGCAGCGTTTCGGCGGTCAGCACGTCGAGCGCGGAGAACGGCTCGTCCATGAGCAGGAGCGTCGGGTCGACCACGAGCGCGCGCGCGAAGCCCACGCGCTGGCGCATGCCGCCCGAAAGCTCACGCGGGTAGGCGTTTTCGAAGCCGTCCAGACCGATCAGGTCGATGGCCGCCAGCGCCCGCTCGCGGCGCTGGCGCGCGCCCACGCCCTGCGCTTCGAGGCCCGCTTCCACGTTCTGCAGCACGGTGAGCCACGGGAACAGCGCGAAGGTCTGGAACACCATCGACACGCCTTCGGCGGGCCCTTCGAGCGGTTTGCCGAGCCAGTTCACCTCGCCTTCGGTCGGCTCGATGAGCCCGGAGATGATCCGCAGCAGCGTGGACTTGCCCGAGCCGGAACGGCCCAGCAAGCCGACGATCTCGCCCTCGCGCAGCGAGAGGTTCACGTCGTCGAGCACGAGGCGTTCGTCCTCTTTCTTCGCGAAGCCGCGCGAAACATGCTTGACGGCGAGCACTTCCTGGCCGGGAGCGGGCCGCATCGGCAGCAGGTCGGATGAGACGATTTTCGGATTCAGCATGATGTCACTCCATCTCAATCGAGGCGCAGCCGGGACTCGGCGTACGTGTACAGCGGACGCCAGAGCACGCGGTTGAACAACGTAACGAACAGGGACATCATCGCGATGCCCAGAATGATCTTCGGGAAGTCGCCGGCGGCGGTCGTTTGTGCGATGTAGGCGCCCAGGCCGTGCGCGACGACTTTCGTGTCGCCCCATTGCACGAACTCTGAGACGATGCTCGCGTTCCATGCGCCACCGGAAGCCGTGATCGCGCCCGTGATGTAGTACGGGAAAATGCCCGGCAGCATGGCCTTCTTCCACCATTGCCAGCCGCGAATGCGGAAGTTCGTGGCCGCTTCCTTGTAATCGTTCGGATACGAGCTTGCGCCCGCGATCACGTTGAAGAGGATGTACCACTGCGTGCCGAGCACGATGAGCGGCGAGAGCCAGATGTCCGGGTTCAGGTGAAAGCGCACGATCACGATCACGAACACCGGGAACAGCAGGTTCGCCGGGAACGCCGCGAGGAACTGCGCGAGCGGCTGGACCTTCTCGGCGAGCGCCGGACGCAGGCCGATCAGCACGCCGAGCGGCACCCAGATCACCGAAGCGATGGCGATCAGGAGCAGCACGCGAAAGAGCGTGATGAGGCCGAGCACGAACACGTGCCAGACTTCATCGAGCGTCACGCCCGTGCGCACATAGGCCACCACGTGCCACACCACGAACACGGTCAGCGCGATCACGAACGCGGCCCAGACGATATCGCCAATGCGCGAGCGCTTGCTCATCGTGGTGACGACGGGCAGCGACTTCGGCAGTTGCACGCGCAACGGAATGCGCGCGAGCGTGGCGAGCAGGAAGCCCATCGGCACGAGCAGACGGTGAATGAGGCGCGTGCGGCGAATGAGGTCGAGCAGCCACGATTCCGGGGCGTCGCCCGAACTCGTGTTCTCCATGCGGAACTTGTCGGCCCACGCCACGAGCGGGCGGAACAGGAACTGGTCGTAGGCGAGAATCACCACGATCATCGCGAGAATCACCCAGCCCACGGCATGCAGGTTCTTTTCCGCGATCGCCTGGGCCAGATACGCGCCGACACCCGGCAGCGTGATCGTGTTGTTGCCCACCGTGATCGCTTCGGAGGCCACCACGAAGAACCAGCCGCCCGACATCGACATCATCATGTTCCAGATGAGGCCTGGCATCGAGAACGGCACTTCGAGCTTCCAGAAGCGCTGCCAGCCCGTGAGGTGGAAACCTCGCGAGACCTCGTCCAGATCCCGCGGCACCGTGCGCAGCGACTGGTAGAAGCTGAAGGTCATGTTCCACGCCTGGCTCGTGAAGATCGCGAAGATCGCCGCGAGCTCGGCCCCCAGCACGCGCGAGGGAAACAGCGCGAGAAAGAACGTGACCGTAAACGAGATATAGCCGAGCACCGGCACCGACTGCAGGATGTCGAGAATCGGCACGAGCACCTGGCCCGCGCGCCGGCTCTTCGCCGCGAGTGTGCCGTACACGAGCGTGAAGATGAGCGACGCCACCATCGCAGCGAGCATGCGCAGCGTGGTGCGCATGGCGTACTCGGGCAGGTTCGCGGGATCGAGCGAGATGGGCTGCGCCTTCAACGTCGCGATGGGCGCCATCGTTTCGTGAAAGCCCACGGCCGCCATCGCGATCAGGCCGATCATCAGCGGGAACGCCACGAAGTCCCAGCGGTTCGGCAGCACGCGCCACGCCGAGGCGTTGGCCGTGCGGTTCAGGTTGAAGCTGAACTCCATTAGCGGCCTCCGTTAGCGAGAACAGGCGTGGGCACGAGCACGCCGGCGCACGCGCGCGCTGCCCGGCGGGTCGTTCGCAATGTGTGGTTGAACTGGTTCATGTCGAAGCACCGGCGATTGGTTATTGCGCGAATCCCTCGCGCGGCGCGTACGGCCGGCCGGGCCGGCTGGGCATACGCGCGGGGGATCCGTTACAGCTTGTCTGATTCAGACCCGAAACACGCGCGCCCGCAGGTCTCGCCAGCGCGCGGCGAGTCGCGATTTCCGGCAGGGCGGCGGGGCGCTCGCGCGCGCCGAGCACATCGGGATGGAGGGTGTCCTGCGTTTGTTGCAGTTGCGACAGATGCGGCAAAAGAAGGCCGAAGTTCATACTGGTTCTCCTGGCGTCGCGGGGGACGCGTTGGGGAGGAAAGCCAGCAGACCCGGCAGCGCGCTTTGTTCAGCGCGCGGCGGCTCGCGTCTGCCCGCTTTCCTCAATGCAATTCAAAAGGAAGCGGCATAACGGATAACTGTCACTGTCGGACATCGGAACTCCTCATCGTCACGGCGGCTGACCCCGGGGGCTTGCATCGAGCCGTCGGCTCGAACGCGAAGCGGCTTCTAGGGCCTCAAGGCGCGCATGTGTCGATCCACGCGTCGCGCTTGAGGGCGCAACGAACGAACCGTGCCGCAAGCGCGCATCGATCAGGGCGGGCTTACGGCGCGATGTCGGCCATCCGCGGCGCTCGATACGTTCAAGGCGCTGCGGCGTCGGTCGACGCTATTCAAGAGTGCACGAGGAGTTACTGCTGGACGCGCACCATCTGCCTGGCTGGCAAGACGGCGGCTGAAAGAAAGGGAGCGCGGACGTCCTGCCGGTCAGGCAGCGAAACTGTTCGAAGATCGACAACTGCTACTGTCCAAGGCGTCAGCCCCTTTTGTTAAGACGGGCGAATTTTAGGCGCGCCACCTGTCCGAAGTCAACACGATTCGCGTCCCGCGTCAAATCTCGTGCCAATGTCGCCACAGCGCCCGCTGGGGGCCCGCGTCGGGCTAGCCCCAGGTTCGCTCCAGTGCGTCCCAGGCGCGACCGCAGCGGCCATGCATTTTTTGGGGATGCATCGCCGGCAACCGTCCGTCCATCGCCCTCGATCCGGCTCGTCTCGCAAAGAGGGATCGTTCACTTCACCATACTTCCACTGCCGCTGTGCGACGACGATTATCGAAGCTGGCCGCAAGGGGTGTACCCGGCGTGCCTCATCCCTCGCGTCACGCGCTCTTGCGCAAGGCCTGCTGGCTGGTTTCGCCGTCGCCCATGCGCTCGAGCCGCTCGCTTGCCTCGGTCAGCGCCCACAGCGGCGCGCTTTGCAACTGCCGGTCGTACACATTCACGAGCTGCGCAACCGCCTCGAAGCCCGCTTCTTCCAGTTGCCAACCGCCGCCCGTGTTGCCGCGCTCGAAGCAGGCGATCAGCGCGGCATCGGCCGCCCGCACCTGTTCCGGCTCGAGCACGCCATATCCGGCCTCCGCAATCGATTGCGCGAGCACGTGAGCATGGAGCAAGGCGCGTGCGTCGTCGCCGGTGCCGCCGCGGCGCAGCGCGGCGAGCCCGAGATGCACCTGCAGCGCAAGCTCGTTGGCGACTGCGCGCGGGATCGGCAGCAACATCGACTTGCTGCGTCGGGGGCGACCGGCTTGCGAGCGCTGCGGAAAAGGGATGGTCCTGGCCATGGAAGGGCAAGTAAGAGTCTGTTCCGTGCAATAACGGCACGGCGCGCCGAAGGTTAAGCGCCGACCCTCAAATCGAATGTAACGATCAGTGACAGAGATGCGCCGCGCATCGCCTGAGGGGCGGCCAACCGGTCGGCCGTGGCAGGCTCAGCGCGGTTCGCGCCCGCCCCCGCCCTCTACGCGCCGCGCAGCCATGAACGCCTCGATGTGGGCGATGGCCTGCTCGCACTGCTCGAGGCTCAGGAGGTGGATCGACGGATTGGGCAGGTCGAAGCCCAGCTGCTCCCCAAGCCAGCGGATGGCCTTGCCGCGCGCCTCGAAGGCGTTGACCTTGTCGCGCCGCATCTTCGCGGCCACCAGCGGCTCGAGCGCGTCGTGCAGGCGGCTCTTGGCGTCGCGCAGGGCGGCGTTGGCAAGCCGGCCGAGCGGCACGTTGCGAGTGCTGCGCGCGGGCACGCCGATCCAGGCCTCACAGGGCGTACAGACCCAGAGCGGGCCGTGATCGTCGCGATATGGGTAGGCCTCGTCGGCGAAGCGCGCGAGCACCGCTTTCGCGCCGCAGTAGTCGCACAGCGGCTGCGGCAGCGCCTTGACGGGGCGCCCTACGCGCATGCGGCGCTCCTCGGGGCGATGGTCGATGGATGCATGACTTGATGGGTGGATGAGAAAAACGGGGGTCCGCTGCTGCGAGCGGGCCCTGGAGAAAGGATAACGGCAAACCCCGGCGCGCGGCACCGGCGGGACGGGGCGCCGCAGGCGGCCGCTCGCGCGATCAGTTCGCGCTCGCCGTGGCGTGCGCCTCTTCGCGCTCGAGCGAGCGCGTGTCGCGCAGGGGCGGAAAGAGCCGCATCCACAGCAGCGCGACGCAGATCGTCGCCACGCCGCCCACGAGCACAGCGCGCTGCGCGCCCCACCAGCCAGCCGTGAGCCCCGATTCGAACTCGCCAAGCTGGTTCGACGTGCCAATGAAAAGCGAATTCACCGCGCTCACGCGGCCGAGCTTTTCGTCGGGCGTGCGCAGCTGCACGAGCGACGTGCGCACGACCACGCTCACCACGTCCGAAGCGCCCAGCACCGCCAGCGCCATCAGCGACACGACGATGTTGTGCGACAGCCCGAACGCGATCGTCGCGCAGCCGAACACGATCACGCCGCCGAACATCGCGAGACCCGGGCGCCGCCGCAGCGGAAAGTGCGCGAGCCAGATCGAGCCTGCCAGCGCGCCCGCGGCCGTCGCCGAGCGCAGGAGACCGAGCGCGATGGGCCCAGCGTGCAGGATGTCGCGGGCGAACACGGGCAAGAGTGCCGTCGCGCCGCCGAACAGCACCGCGAACAGATCGAGCGACAGCGCGCCGAGAATGACGGGCTGCGAACGGATGAACGCGATGCCCGAGAACACCGATTCGAGCGTGACGGGCGCGCGCGCGGGCGGTTTGGCGCGCAGCGGGATCGTGCCCGAGAGCGTGGCCGCCGCCGCGAAGGCGAGCGAGCACGCCGCGTAGGCCGGCGTCGCGCCGATGCCGTACAGCAGGCCGCCCAGTGCCGGGCCGACGACGTTCGCAGTCTGGTTCGCCGAGGTCGACCACGCGGTCGCATTCGGCAGCTGCGAGCGCAGCACGACGCCGGGCAGCAAGGACGAAATGGCGGGCGACTCGAACGCGCGCGCCGCGCCCACGCACGCGGCGAGCGCGTAGATGAGCGGCGCGCTCAGCCAGCTGCCGACCGTGCCGGCCGCGAAGGTCAGCGCGGCGGCGCATTCGATGAGCTGGCAGACGGATGCGATGCGTCTGCGGTCGTACCGGTCCGCCACGTGGCCAACGACGAGCGTGAGGCAGAACATCGGCAGGAACTGCGCGAGGCCGACGAGACCGAGCGCGAACGCGCTATGCGTGAGCGCGTAGATGTGCCAGCCCATGGCGACGGCGAGCATCTGGAACGCGAGCGACGACAGCACGCGCGCGCCATAGAAGCGCTGGAAACCGCGATTGCGCGAAAGACTGGGCAGGTCGTCGGACGCCGCCTCCGATGAGGGTGTGGTCATTGAACAGCGGGAGAAAGCGAAAAGTCGGGTGCGTGCGCAACCAGGCACAAGCGAGGCGCAAAGCGGCAATTTTAGTTCATGCGGCGTGGCGCCACAGGAACACGAGGGGCCGCGCGATTCATGCACTCGCTCTCCGAGTCGTTATATCCTATGGAATACATCGAACGATCATCCAGCAGACGGAGGCAGGAATTGGCGAGTAGTCGGCGCCTCGTAAGCGCAACACCGATACCGCAGGCGCGTCGCGCACCCGCGCCGGCGGGCACGGACGGCTTCGCGGCCACGATCACCACGCTGCGCCCCACGTCGGGGTACGAGCGCGCGGAGCTAGGCGCCTGGCGTTGGCGGCACTGCGCCGCCGCGTCACGTCATATTGCGTCAGGCCTTCACGAGTTTGACGAGCGCTTCGATCTCGGCCTCGCAGACCGCTGCGGCGCGCGCCTCGATGCTGCGATACAAGCGAACGATCTCTTCGCCCACGGGCGTGAGCATGCTGCCGCCGCCGCTCTGCCCGCCATGCTCCGAAACCGTGGCCGGCGACTCCAGCGCGCGGTTGAGTTCATCCATCAGCAGCCACGCGCGGCGGTACGACATGTTCATGCTGCGCGCCGCAGCCGAGATCGAGCCATGTTCGCGAACGGCTTCGAGCAGCGACACCTTGCCTGGCCCGAGCGCGATCGTGCCGTCCTGAATGATGCGCATGCGAAAACGCACCTCGGGTTGGGCCGGTTTCTGCGCCTGTGCGGGCGCGGGAGCGTCTGCGTGCGGTTGAGCGTTGGGGGACTTGGTCATGCGCGCAAGCATACACGATGCGTTTCGCGCGCCGTTCCCCTCTGGATGGCTAATGGCCAGCAGGAAAACAGAAACCGAAATCCTCGCAGCCGGGACAACCGGGTGCCGGTCCCGGCGTGGCGCCCGATGCCAGCGCAAGTTCGCGCGCCAGCAGTTTCTTCCAGCGCAAGCCTTCCACGTTGCGCGCCACGACCGCAGGGAAAAAGCGCTCCAGCATGCGTGTCACGTCATCGCGGCCACGCAGGCCGAGATCGCGCCACAAATGATCGGGTCGCAGGCACGCGTGGGCAATGATCGCGGCGAGGCAACGCACGTCGTCGGGGTCGGCTTGCGGCGCGGCAAGCGCAACGAGAAAGGCCTGCATTGCCGTAGCAAATGCAGCATGCGACGCATCCGCCATAACGTGCGTGTGCGGCGCTTCACTCGTCACCGCACACACGAAGTGCCGCGCCCCGAGCGCGTCGATCTGCGCGCGCGTTAAACCGGGCAACGGCAATTCGCCGCGCACATCGCGCGCCGCGACGAGCCGCGCGAAGAGCCAGGCGTCGGGCGTGCGCGGCGCCTCTGGCGCCCCCGTCAGGGCGTCGCAGCGCGCGGCGGCCAGCGCATCGAAATCGGGCGGCGGCGGCGTGGCGGGGTCCTGACTGCCCTGTGTCATTGCGTTCACGTGCGTTCGCAGCGCATCAACCGTCTACGCCGACGATCACGCTCGATGCCTTGAAGAGCGCTGCAGCCTGCTTGCCTGCCGCGAGGCCGAGACGATCGACGCTTTCGGTCGTCACGATGGCCGCGATCTGCGCGCCGCCCGGGGCCGCGAGCACGACTTCCGCATTCACCGCGCCCTTCGTGACCGACGAAACCGTGCCCGCCACGACGTTGCGCGTGGACACCTTGCTCGTGTCGCCGTCGACCATGAGGATCACCGACGATGCCTTCACGAGCGCGAAGGCCGGCTTGCCAGCGGCGAGACCCAGCGAAGCGGCGCTGCCATGCGTGATGATCGCGACAATCTCGAGGCCGCCGTCGGCGCGCAGTGTGACTTCGTCGTTGACAGCGCCGGCCTTGACCGCGCTGATCTGGCCGGAGAAATGGTTACGGGCGCTGGTACGCATGAGGGCCTCCACAATTGAACAGGACTATGAACCGGGAAAAGAACTGGCCCCCAGTTTAGGCGTGTCAGTGTGACGCGCACAGGCACTGATTGCCAAAATAGCGAATTGGGCAAGCACATCAATACAGCAGTCCATCGTAATATATGGGCCTTTATAACGGACGGGGTGTCGAACATGTTTGTCCGCAAGCTGGTGGCTTCAGTCGTCGTGATGAGCGGTGTAATTGGCGCGATGGGTGCAAGCGCCAACGCATTCGCCGACGAATCCGATGTCAACGTGCTCTATGCAGGTTCGCTCGTGAACCTCATGGAGAAGAGCGTGGGCCCCGCGTTCGAAAAGGAAACCGGCCTGCATTTCAAGGGCTATGCAGCCGGCTCGAACAAGATCGCCAATGAGATAAAGGGCAAGCTGCGCCGCGGCGATGTGTTCATCAGCGCGAGCCCGAAGGTCAACGCGAGCCTCATGGGCGAGGCCAACGGCAATCACGTGACGTGGTACGTGAATTTTGCCGAATCGCCGCTCCTGATCGGCTACAACCCGAAGAGCCGTTTCGCCAACGACTTCAAGACGAAGAAGTGGGATCAGGTGCTGCAGGAACCGGGCATCCGCCTCGGGCGCACCGATCCGAAGCTCGACCCGAAGGGCGCCTTCACCGTCGAGCTCATGACGAAGGCCGCGCAGGCGTACAACCAGCTTGACCTCGTGCAGAAAACACTTGGCGCGCCGGAAAATCCCGAGCAGGTGCTGCCGGAAGAAACGCTCGTTGGCCGTCTGCAGTCGGGTCAGCTCGACGCGGGCTTCTTTTACTCGACGGAAACGTCAGACCTGAAGATTCCGGCGATCCACCCCGCGCCCGAACTGAAGATCAAGGCGAACTACACGCTCACGGTTCTCAACGACGCACCCAACAGCGCCGGCGCCGCGCGCTTCGTAAACTTCCTGCTCTCGGCAGAAGGCCGCAAACTGCTCGCCGAGCATGGCGTGGATGTGACGAAGCCTGCCGTCAACGGCCAGACCCAGGCGATGCCGCCGTCGGTGCAAGCCGTGATCGACGCCGCACAGCAATGACACAAGCGGCGCAGCGTGCGGAGCAGGTTGCCGTGAAGCGCTCCCAGCCGCTCTGGTGGCTCGGCGCGCTGCTCGCGGTCTATCTGTGCGCGCCGTTCGTTGCCAGCATTCCGCAGATCGGCCAGGCGGACTGGGCCGGCGTCGACTGGCACGCCACCTGGTCGGCGGTGGGCGTATCGGTCGCGAGCGCGAGCGTGGCCGCGCTCATCATCCTGGTGGGCGGCGTACCGCTCGGCTACTGGCTCGCTCGGTCGCGCGCGCGCGGCATTGCCCTGCTCGGCTTCGTCGTGCAGTTGCCGCTCGCGCTGCCGCCGCTCACGAGCGGCGTGCTGCTGCTGTTTCTCATCGGACCGTATAGCGGCATCGGCCAGCTCTTCGGCGGCTCGCTCACCGACTCCTTCACGGGCATCGTGCTCGCCGAGACCTTCGTGGCGGCGCCCTTCCTGATCGTCGCGGCACGCTCGGCGTTCAGCGCCGTGGATCCCGTGTATGACGACGTCGCCGCCACGCTCGGCCATCACGCCGCCAGCCGCTTCTTTCGCGTCACGCTGCCCATTGCGTGGCCCGCCATCCGCGCAGGGCTCGCGCTCGCCTGGCTGCGGGCGTTCGGCGAATTCGGCGCGACCGTGATGGTCGCGTATCACCCGTATTCGCTCCCTGTGTATACCTACGTCGTGTTCGGCGGCCAGGGCCTGCCCGCGATGATGCCGCTCCTGCTGCCCACGCTCGGCATTGCCATCATCTGCGCGGTGCTCTCCGTCTATAGCCGCAGCGCACGCTCGACGCTGGCGGTGAACCTGGACAACGGCGACGAACTCACGACTATTACCCCGGCCGCCACCGCGGCCGACAATGCCGGCCTGCGTCTTGCCTTCGCGGTGCGCCGGAGGCTCGGCGCGTTCAAGCTCGATGTGGCGTGGCATCCGCAAACGCGCCGGCTCGCGATCATCGGCCCTTCGGGCTCGGGCAAGTCGCTCGCGCTGCGCATCATCGCCGGGCTCGAACGCAACGACGCGGGCTCTGTCACGCTCGGCGCGACCGACCTCGGCGCGCTGCCGCCCGAGCGCCGCCAGATCGGCTACATGCCGCAGGATTACGGGCTCTTCCCGCACATGACGGTGGCGCAGCAGCTCGCGTTTCCCGTCGATGCCGACGCTGCCAGCGCACGCTACTGGCTCGCGCACCTCGGCCTCGACACGCTCACCGAGCGCCTGCCTCGCCAGCTCTCGTTCGGCCAGCGCCAGCGCGTGGCGCTCGCGCGCGCGCTCACGCGGCACACGCAACTGCTGCTGTTCGACGAACCGTTCGCCGCGCTCGACACGCCGCGGCGCCGCCGTCTGCAGCAGTCGTTGCGGGCGCTGCAACGCGAGGTAGGCGCGGTGACGGTGATCGTCACGCACGACCCCGACGAAGCGGCGCTGCTCGCCGACGAAGTGCTCGTGATCGAACAGGGAAGCGTGCTGCAGGCGGGCGCCGTGGCCGACGTGTTCCAGCGGCCCGCCACGCTGCGCGTGGCCGAACTGCTCGGCCTGCACAACGTCGGCGAGGGGATCGTGCGTGCTGGCGGCGCCATCGAAACGCCGACGGGACTGCGCCTGCCCCGCGCCGATACCTCGCTCGCGGTGGGCTCGCGCGTGATGTGGCGAGTCTCGCCGCGCGCGCTCGTCGCGACGCAGGAAGGCGCGTGGCAGGGGCGCGTTGCGGGCACGTCGCTGCGTCACGGCGACCGCTACGTTACCGTCGAGATCGCCGGAGAAACCTTCGATATCGCCGCAGAAGATGCGCCTGCATCGCATACCGGCGCGCTGCGCTTCTCGATCGACGCGAACGGCGTGCTCGCCTGGCCGGCGTCGCAGAGCGCCTGACTCACGAGTCCTGAAAACGCTCACCTTTGGCACCGACATACCTGCACCGATGCCGCGCCCGTTGACGAAAAAGCCCCTGTAAAAGGGGCTTTTGGCATAAGCGGTTAGCGATTCGGTGCGCAATTTCGCACCGTTGATCACAGTTCCCGAAAACGCTCACCTTTCGGCTTCTCGCGCTCGAGCGCGCAAGGTTTCGACTGCCAACACCTGGTAGTCGGCAATATTCGCATCCCTTAACCTGGGACTACCAGGAAAATCTTGCGCGGCAGAACCAGGTTCTCCTGTCCATCGGGATCACGAAACTTCCGCAGCCGATCACGCGCGACGGTGATTTCGCCACGCTTTGTCAACGAACCGTCGCAATGCCATGCACACGGCTCCCGGATCTTCTCACCTATGACCGCGACGCCGCGCTCAGATCATGAAGCGGCTGTCTTCCACGAGCACGCGCGGCAACGGTTGCAGGTCGGCGCGCGCGAAGCGCACCAGAGAGAAGGCGCGCAAACCTTGCGGGCTCGACGGCAGCCGCGCGAGCGGAAACATGATCGAGGCGCTGTTGCCCGGGCCGCCGTTCGCGAGCAGGACATTCATCGGACTCAGGCAGATCTCGCGCATTTCGACGTTCGTGTATTGCGCGGGATTCGCGAGCACCCTGCAAATCACCGTGAGCTGGTGTTCGAGCGCTTCGCTCTTGAGGCCGAGCGCGGCGATCTCGCTCTCGTTCTGCGCAATCTGCGCCTCGACCTTCGCCACTTCGGCGACGTTTTGCACGGCGTACTCACCCAGCATGCGCTGCGTCCCCGCGCCGTGACGCGTGAGCAGTTGCAGGCGCGTTCTGAGCAGCGCGCGCTCCTGTTCCAGCATGTCGCGGCGCGACTCGTCAGCGCCGATCTGCTCGAGGCCTTCCAGTGCGATCTGCTCGACCACGCGCTGCACGATCTGCTCGCGAAGATCGCTTTCGGTTTCGCCGCACACGCGCACCTGATGGTCGTCGAAGCTCAACGTCGTCTGCATGACATCGGTGTGCACCTCGTCGCCATGCTGCTCGGCACCGAAGGCGCGCCGCTCGTTCAGGGCCATGCCGAGCACCGCGTAAGTCTCGCGCGCAAGCGGATGACTTTCGAACCAGGCATGCAGTTCTGGCGAGCGGCTCAGTACATGGCCGACCTCGTCGGGCGCGGCGAAAAACGCGTGGATATAGGGGTCGCTCGACCACGTGGCGGCACTCGCTTCGCGCGCGGGCGGCATGCGGTCCACCACGTCGCGCACGTACGCGACCGATTGCGCGAGCGCGGGCGCAAGCCGCTCTCGCCACTCGGGCACGAGTTTGAGCGTTGGGCTGAGCACGAGCAGACGCCCAATCAGCGTCTGGATTTGCGGCGATTCCGGCGCCTGCTTCACGCGGGCGCGCGGCCAAAGCCTGTCCAGGATACCCATGGATAACTCCGTTGCAGACCGCTCGAACGCGGCGGCGGTGAGGCGCTGGGCGCACAACGAGGTCTCTTGTCGCGAATGACTATACCGCGAATCACGACCCGGCCGCGGCGACGCTGCCGCGGCGCAGCAACGCCTCGCGTTGCGCACACGTCCCCGGAAACACTCACCTTTGGGTTGCGTAACGCGCGCCACGTAGACTTGAACCCGACCGCCGATGTGCGAAACGGTGCGACGAAAAACCGCGCGGCGCACACTTCAGTGAACTGATGCTCCCGCACACGCTCACCTTTGGTTTTCTTTGCGATGCCCACCGTGTTACGCATGTTTGTGCGGTGCTTCGCCCCGGCCATTCCCGTAAGTACTCACCGCCCAGCATTGCGGCGCATTGCCTTCTCCCGAATATCCTCACCATCGGACGGTACGTTAACTCATCTGCAATCCGAACTAACTGATCAGCTAACTCGATTCCATCGCCGGCTTTCCCCTGCCTTTCAGCGACCGTCGCGCACGCAACGAATCGCGATGACATGTCAACGAGGCGTTTTCAGGCACGCCAATTGCGCAGGGGCGCGCGGCGCGTGCACGGCGGCCTCGGGAAAAACCCCGCTTGCTGCGTGCACAAACCGCGAAGCATCAGGCAGAAGCGACCTCGTCTCGCGTTTTAGACGGTTCGTTCAATTGACAGTGGTCAATGTCATGATCCAATCTTCTGCGCATAAATACGACACAGGGAGGCAGAAAAATGTTGGAGAGCATTGTCCGCAGCAGCTTGATGCTGGCCGCGGCCGCGACCCCTTTGCTGGTCGCCTGCGGCGGAGGTACCGCCAGTAATCCGGCACCCATCACCCCGGCGCAATGCTCGGGTTCGTCATGCGCGAACCAGGGCCCGCCCAGCAGCGCACCTACGGCCACGGCGCTGTGTCCCGCCGCTGCGGACATCGCGGCGAACACGTATCTGGGCGGTGCGGGCAGTGGCGAGGTCGTGAGCCTGAACATCGACCCGACGAAGATGACGTACAAGCTCTCGTTCCTCGCCTCGCCAATTCCCGTGGCCGCGAGTTCGGCGCAAAACACGCGTGCGGGCCTCACCATCACGGGTGCCGTGCAGCATCCGCCCGCGGGCTCGCTGCCAACCGCCGCGCAGATCACGTGTGCGTTCCAGCTTCAGGCGGGCACGGGCACGATCAACGGCAACACCTACACCACGGCGTACAACGCCAACAATCCGCCCACGATCTATGTTGGCTTTGGCGTGGCGGGCGGCGGCATTCCTGGCGCGACCGTGAACATCGACGGCGACACCACCGCGAATCTGCTCTTCAGCGGCGTCGCGCCACGCACATTCGACTTCTATCCGTTCGTCGGCTTTTCGTCGGTGAGCACGAGCCTCGCCGATCTCAAGGGCTCGTATAACGCGCTGCTTTATCACATCCTGCCTTCCAGCAGTTTTGCGCCGGCGGCGAAGGTAACACAGGAGCAGTACGACGCCAGCGGCAATTGCAGCGTGCCCGGCGGCGCGACCAACACGAGCTGCGCAACCGCTGCGAATGCCTGGACGGCAAGCACCAGCGGCAGCTATTTCGACAGCGCCGACGCACCGCAGATCGAGACACCCACACCGTTGCCGTTCCCCTTGAGCCTCGGCAACAACGTCATCGTCAGTCGCCAGGGCGGCGCCGGGCACCTCATCCTCGGCAAGCTCAACGGGGCCATCGTGCCCGTGGTCGTGCGCACCGGCTACGTGAACGAAACCATCAGCCTGAGCAACCAGATCGCCGTGGACGACGAGTCCGGCATCGCCCTGCTCGCGCCCGCCACGACGCTCACGTCGGGCGCGTTCGACGGCAGCTACATTGGCGCGGACTCGAACTTCGCCTACACGGCAACGCTCATCAACGGCCAGCAGGCCGGCTTCCTCAAGCCCTCGACGATGACGACCCAGAGCCAGTTCACGCTCGACTACACGCAGACGCACCCCGGCCTGATCGGCGTAACCGATACCCAGGGCAAGGCGGGCAATCTGATTGCGGTGGGCGGCCTTTACGGCATCTTCATCGACGGCGAGGAAAACGGCGGGGTCACGGCCAGTTCGGCGAACAGCGCCACGCCCAATCAGCCTTACTTCGGTGTCGGTGCACTGATCCAGCCACAGTAGTCCATCAGGCGGTCACGCCAGTCCGAGCCGTCGCGACCGCCTTAATTTCGCACTACGAATGACTGGCAGGCGCTCTCGCCAACAACAAGACTCTGGAGACGCGGTATGAAATGGAAACTTTACGCGGCGCTCTCGCTTGCCGCACCGTTGATCGCAGCGCTCAGCGCATGCGGTGGCGGCAACGGCAGCAGCAGTAGCCCGCCGCTCGTGGAAGCAGCGCTTTGCCCCACTTCGCTCGACTACAACACGGTGTACACCGGCGGCGGCGGCGACGGCGAACTCGTCAAGCTGCAGCTCGACACGGCCAAAATGACCTGGCAGATCACCTATGTCGAGTCGCCGATCCCGCAGACCACCGGCACCGTGACGCCCACGCGCAAAGGCCAGGTCGCCGCCGGCACGCTGACGGCGGAAACCGGTCTCCCCACGGCGAAGCTCAACCAGTGCGCGTTCCGCCTGAATGGCGCGAGTCTCGATCCCAACCGCCCGGCGCGCGTATTCATTGGCGAAGGGGTGGCGGGCGGCACGATTCCGGGCGCCGAGATCGCCTACAAGGGCTCGGGCGGGATTGGCATCGTGCCGGACACGACATTCCCGTACTACCCGTTCATCGGCTTCTCCGCGATCGAAACGAATCTCGCGAACGTCGCCGGCACGTACAGCCAGCTCGGCTATCACCAGGTGCCTTCGCAGAATTTCCAGCCCGCTGCCGTCGACGCGAAGATCACGATCAACGCCGACGGCACCTGGGCCGAATGCGACAACACGGGCGTGAACGCCGGCAAATGCCAGCAGCCCGGCACCAACTTCGCGCAGTCGGCCGATGGCAGCGGCGCGTTCGAAACCGATCACTTCCAGGGGCAGGTCAAGCCGACGCTCGTCACCACGGAGCCGGCCGGCAAGGGCTTCATGATCGTCGGCAAGTTGCGCGGCCAGCTCGTGCCCGTGCTCGTGCGCGCCGGCGTGGCGTATCCGCAGGTCGGCGTCGATCCGCAAAGCGGCGCCACGGGCCCGGTGGCCGACGACGAATCGGGCATCTCGGTGCTCGCGCCGCAAACGGCCATCGCGCAGGGCTCGCAGAACGGCGAATACATCGGCGTGGACAGCCAGTTCGACTATCGCACACTCGCGCTTGAGGGCACGCAGGCCACGCTGCTCGATCCGTTCAACGCCTCGCAGGCCGCGCTCGCCACGGCGCTCGATCTGGACTTCACCCAGACCGTACCGGGCACGGTGACGACCACGCACGTGGGCGCCTCCACCGGTGCGACACCCACCGGCAAGATGATCTTCACGGGCGGCGTGTTCGGCTACCTCGACATGACGACGCCATCGGACCCGTACTTCACGGCTGGCGCGTTCGTTCAATAAGGATCACGAAGCAAATCATCGAACAATAACCGGCGCGGCGAACCGCGCCATTCACGAGGTGGCCACTCCCGGCCGTCGCGCAACGCGGCGGTGGCCGGGCCACAAAGGCGCGCGCAGCAAAGGCGAACGACGCATGCCGGGTATCCCGAAGCATGCATCGCGCCGCCGCGCGCGGGTAAGGCACACCCGCTCCTGGGAGGGACATCATGAGACGCATTGCAGTGGCGGCGCTGACCGCCGGGCTGACGGCGAGCGCGTACGCGCAGCACGCCGGCGACAACGTCGTCGCACTCGGCTGGTTTCACGTCACGACGCAGAATTCGAGCACGCCGCTCACCACGGACGTCGCGCCCGTGCCGATCAACACGCCGCTGCGGCTGCCCAGCTCGTTTACTTCGGCGGGCACGGGGCTTTCGGCATCGAACGCGGATACGGTCGGCCTCGTCATCAGCCACTTCTTCACGGACCATATCGCGCTCACCACGGTGGCGGGCGTGCCGCCCACCTTCAAGCTCTATGGTCACGGCACCATCAAGCCGCCAGGCCCGGCGGGCGCGCTCGGCAGCCAGAATCTCAGCGATCCGGCGACGAACCCCGTTGTCGGCAGCGTGCGACAATGGAGCCCGGCGCTGATCTTCCAGTACTACTTTCGCGACGCCGATGCGAAATTCCGCCCGTTCCTCGGCATCGGCGTGTCGTACAACTGGTTCTCGGATATCCAGCTCAATCCGAACTTCGTGAAGGCCACCCAGGACGATCTCGGCTCCGTGCTCGCGGCGGGCGCGGGCAAGCCGGGGCAAACGCAGATCAGCGCGAAGGCGTCGTCGTCGTGGTCGCCGGTTTTCAATCTCGGGGCCACCTACAACGTCACAAAGCATCTGGGGATCGTTGCGTCGGTCACCTATATTCCGCTGAAGACGACGTCTTCGGTGATCGTCAAGGCAGCGGACGGCAGCGAGCTCGGCGTGAGCCGGGCCGACCTCAAGGCCGATCCGATCATCTCGTTCCTTGCGCTCTCCTACCGCTTCTAAGGGCGCGCCGTGCCTGCATAGCGGCGAGGCGGCGCATGCGCGTAAGGGCGAGAAACGCCGCGGCGAGGCACGGACCTGAGCGTGCACCCAGGCGCGCTCGCGTGGGCCGGGCCGCTCGCGCTAAAATCGCGGCATGCCGAAAACGCCCAAAGCCCCCGTAACCGGTACCGCGCCCGAGCGCGCCACCGACAGCGAATACACCGTCGACGAACTCGCGCGCGTCGCGGGCACGACGGTGCGCAACGTGCGCGCCTATCAGGACCGCGACCTGCTCATGCCGCCCGAGAAGCGCGGGCGCGTAGGCATTTACAACGACTCGCACGTTGCGCGGCTCAAGCTCATTCACCATCTGCTCGCGCGCGGCTACACGCTCGCCAACATTCAGGATCTCATCCTGGCGATCGACGACGGTGGCGACCTGCGCTCGATCCTCGGCCTGGAGAATGCGATTGGCGGTCCCTGGTCGCACGCGCGGCCGAAAACATATTCGCTGCCGCAGCTCATCAAGCTGTTCGGGCCGCAAGCGCCGAGCAGCCTTGCGCGTCTCGCGGACCTCGGGCTGCTCGAACGCCAGGGGCTCTCCTTCGTTTCGCGCAATCCGGGCATGCTCGACGCGGCGGCCGCGACCGTGCGCGAGGGCATTCCCGCGCGCGAGCTGCTCGACGTGCTCGAAGAAACGCGTCCGCATTTCGACGCCATCGCGCGCGTGCTGGTGGAAATGGTCGTGCGCCATCTGGATCGCTACGATCAGGGCGCGCTGCCGCCGGCCACGGACATGCCCGCGCTCGTCGACGCGATCTGGCGGCTGCGGCCGCTTTCCACAGTGTTCGTCGAGCACGAGATCCTGCGCGCGCTCGAAGCGCAGTCGAGCGACTACCTGGGCGGCCGGGTCGCGACGATCCTCGACAAGACGCTCGGCCGCGAGCGCGCAAGCGAAGCCGCGCCTTCGGTCGCCTCAGTGCCTGTCGGCGCCGCGAAGCAGCGCGCGCCCAAATCCGCGCCCCGCAAGAGCGCCGCACGCGCGCCGGCTGCAGCAAAATCCGCTCGCCCCGCGAAGAAAACCGCGCTCAAGAAGCGTTAAACGCGCACGCCCTCCCTGCTGGTTTCTGCTTTGCCGAACGCGTGAAAGGCCCCGTCAGGCGGCCTTTCGCGCGCTCGCGCCCCCTTACGCCCCTACGGTTGTTCATGTGTTAGAGCGCTGAATCTAGCCCCTTGCGCATCGGCGCCGATCGCACTATGTTTACATCCATCAATGTCACAGTCATAGATGGATCGACAACAGGGAGACGCTCCGGATGAACGCACCCGCCCGTACCGGCGACGCGATCGGCATCGCCATCATCGGCACTGGCTTTGCCGGCCTTGGCATGGCGATCCGCCTGCTGCAAAGCGGCAACCAGGACTTCGCGGTGTTCGAGAAGGCCGACTCCGTGGGCGGCACCTGGCGCGACAACCATTACCCCGGTTGCGCCTGCGACGTGCAATCGCATGTGTACTCGTTTTCGTTCGCGCCGAATCCGCGCTGGACGCGCATGTTCGCGCCGCAGCCCGAAATACGCGCCTATTTGAACCGCTGCGTCGATCGCTTCCGGCTTTTTCCGTGGCTCAACTTCGGGCACGAACTCACGAACGCGACATGGGACGAGGCCGCGCACTGCTGGCGCCTCGCGTTCGCCAATGGCCGGCGCGTCAGCGCGCGCGTGCTGATCTCGGGCATGGGTGGCCTTTCGCGCCCCGCGTTGCCGGCGCTTGCGGGACTCGACACCTTCGAAGGCAAGACCTTCCACTCTCAACATTGGGACCACGGCTATGCGCTCGACGGCAAGCGCGTCGCCGTCATTGGCACGGGGGCAAGCGCCATCCAGTTCGTGCCGCAGATCGCGCCGCGCGTGGCGCAACTCGCGCTCTTCCAGCGCACGCCGCCGTGGATCATGCCCAAGCCCGACCGCGCCATTTCGGGCTTCGAACAATGGCTCTTCCGCACGCTGCCCTTTACGCAAGCGCTCGCGCGCGCGGGGCTCTACTGGATGCTCGAAACGCGTGTGCTCGGCTTCGCGGTGCATCCGGCGCTCATGAAGAACGTGCAGAAGCTCGCGTTACGCCATATCCGCCACCAGGTGCCCGATCCTGAACTGCGCGCGGCCGTGACGCCCGACTACACGATCGGCTGCAAGCGCGTGCTCATTTCGAACGACTACTATCCGGCGCTCTCGCGCAAGAACGTGCAGGTGGTGACGAATGCGATCGCGCGGGTGGACCGCACCGGCGTCGTGACCGCCGACGGCGTGCATCACGAGGTCGATTGCCTGATCTACGGCACCGGCTTTCAGGTGGCCGATCCATTCCCGCCGGGCGCGATCGTGGGCCGCGGCAGCATCGATATCGTCGAGACCTGGCGCAATGGCGCGCATGCCTACCTCGGCACGAGCTTGCCTGGTTATCCGAACTTTTTCATGCTGGTCGGCCCGAACACCGGCCTCGGCCATAACTCGATGCTGTTCATGATCGAATCGCAGATCGAGTACGTGCTCGGCGCGCTCGCCGCCATGAAGAATGACCGCGCGGATTCGATCGACGTGCGGCCCTATGTGGAAGCGCGCTACAACGAGCGCATCCAGAACAAGCTTGGCCGCGCGATCTGGTCGGTGGGCGGTTGCAAGAGCTGGTATCTCGACCCGCGCAACGGCCGGAACACGGCGCTGTGGCCCGGTTTCACCTGGCGCTTTCGCCGCGCCACGGCGCACTTCTCCCTCGCGGATTACCAGGTCTATCGCGCGCCGCGCGCCACGCAGCACGAAGCGCCGCTCACCGCTGCCACGCAACCCACCGAGGCCGCCTGAACGGGCGCACCCAACCCACCCGGAGCCCGCCCATGAAACGCTTTGACAACAAGGTCGCCGCCATCACCGGAGCCGGTTCGGGCATGGGCCGCGCGCTCGCGCTCCAGCTTGCCGGCGCCGGCTGCCATCTCGCGCTCGCCGACCGGAACGCCCCGGCGCTCGAGGAGACCGCTCGCATCGTGGGCGCGCTTGCCCCTTCGGTGCGCGTGAGCACGCGCGTACTCGATGTGAGCGAGCGCGACGCCGTATTCGCGTGGGCCGACGAGACGGCGGCCACGCACGGCGGCGTCAATCTCGTCTTCAACAATGCGGGCGTCGCGTTGTCGAGCACCATCGAAGGCATGGCGTATAGCGACCTCGAGTGGATCGTAAACATCAACTTCTGGGGCGTAGTGCACGGCACGAAGGCATTTCTGCCGCATCTGAAGGCAAGCGGCGACGGACACATCGTCAATACATCGAGCGTGTTCGGTCTCTTCGCACAACCAGGCATGAGCGGCTACAACGCGACCAAATACGCCGTGCGCGGCTTCACCGAAGCGCTGCGTCAGGAACTCGACATGATGCGCTGCGGCGTGTCCGCCACCTGCGTGCATCCAGGCGGCATCCGTACGAACATCGCGCAATCGAGCCGCGTGGCGCACAACATGGTGGGCTTCATGGTGGCGAGCGAGCAGCAAGGCAAGGACGACTTCGAGAAGTTCTTCATCACCACCGCCGACGACGCGGCCCGCGCCATCCTGAGCGGCGTGAAGCGCAACGCACGGCGCGTGCTGATTGGCCGCGACGCGCGCGCGGCGGACTGGCTCTCGCGCACGCTGCCCGCCGCCTACCAGGCGCTGGTCGTGACGAGCGCGCGGCGCGAAGCCGCGAAGGCACGCCGCCGCGCCGCGCGCGGGTCCGCCGCCACGCAATGAATAACAGCAGGCACACAACAGGGAGCCATAACATGATGCCGATACGGCGCGACATCCGCTTCGCATTGCCGCCCGAAAGGGCTTGTGACTGGCACGTCGAGGGCGTGCCGGTCACCCACTTCTTCAACGCGCTTTCGCTGCTTTTTCCCGCGGGCGAGCGCTTCTTCATGGATTCGGTGCGGCATTACCGCGACCGCATCGAAGACCCCGAACTCAAGAAGCAGGTCATGGGCTTCATCGGCCAGGAAGCGATGCACACGCGCGAACACGTCGAATACAACGACTTGCTCCAGGCGGCGGGCTTGCCCGCGCACCAGCTCGACAAGCGGCTGTGGGCCATCCTCAACTTCGCGCGCAAGGTGTTGCCGCCTTCGCTGCAACTCGCGCAAACCGTGGCGCTCGAACACTACACGGCCATGCTCGCCGACCTGCTGCTCGCCGATACGGGCACGCGCATCGAAGGCTCGGTGGCGGGCTACAAGCAGATGTGGCTCTGGCACGCGCTGGAGGAAACCGAGCACAAGTCGGTCTCGTTCGATGTCTGGAATCTGGTGATCGAGCCGGGCGTCAAGCGCTATCTCATGCGAACCGGTACGATGCTCGCCACCACGGTTCTCTTCTGGCTCATCGTGTTCGACTATCACCTCGCGCTCTTGCGCGCGCACCGCCGCCGCCAGGGCAAGGTGCGCGGCATGGGGAAGCTCGTGAAGTTTCTCTACGGGCCGCGTCACGGCGTGTTCCCCGGCATCGCGCTCGAATGGCTGCGCTTTTTCAAGCCCGGCTTTCATCCGTGGGATCACGACAACCGGCGGCATCTCGCGCGCCTCGACGGCCTCGTTGCGCAGATCGACGAGACCAACGCGCAGTACGCCTCGCGCGCCGCCCCGCGCCGCGTGCCGCTGCATCCGGCGGCAACGCCGCGCGCAGTGTGAGGCAGGTCATGCGCGGCGCGCCCGAACCCGTGTTCGTCCGGTCCGACGACGTCCGCCTCGCGGTCTACGTCAGTGGGCCCAACGATGCGCCGCCCGTCATGCTCGTGCACGGCTACCCCGACTCGGCGCGCATCTGGAACGCGTTGCGCAGCAAACTGGAGACGCGCTTTCGCGTGATCGCCTACGACGTGCGCGGCATGGAGGCATCCGTTGCCCCGCGTGCCCGCTCTGGCTACGCACTCGCGCAACTCGCGCGCGATCTGCTAGCGGTCGCCAATGCCACCTGCGGCACGCGTGCGTTTCATCTGCTGGCGCACGACTGGGGGTCGATCCAGTGCTGGGAAGCCGTGACCGATCCGGCGAACGCCTCGCGGATCGTTTCGTACACCTCGATTTCCGGTCCTTGTCTCGACCATGTTTTTCTCAAGCCGCGCGTTCCCGCGCAGTTGCTGAAGTCGTGGCACACAGGTATTCCGGTGCAGATCATCGTGCCGCGTTTCGACCGCTACGTGACCCCGGCCATGTCCGAAGGCGTCGAGCGCTGGCTCGGAGCACACCAGCGCGAAATCATCGCCGCGCCGCATTGGGCCGTGGTGAGCGAGGCACGGCAGATCGCGGCGCGCTTCGCGCGTTTTGCCACGTGCGCTTCGCCATGCGTACAAGGCTTCGACCCCAACCTGCACACAGAGGACCGCCAGTGAACCTACTTGCCCTGCCTGCCGCGGTCGTTGCCGCTGGGGCTGCACTCGCCGCGCTCGCCGCATTCACGCGACGCGCCACGCGCCGCATCGAAGCCGCCGTGCCGATGGACGGCCAACTGATCGACATCGGCGGCGACCGGATTCATTACGTCGAGTTCGGCAACGGGCCGCCCATTGTGTTCATTCACGGGCTGAGCGGGCAAATGCGCAACTTCGCATGGCTACCCATGCAGGCGCTCGCGCGCGAACATCGCGTGATACTCATCGACCGCCCAGGTTCCGGCTACTCCACACGCGGGCCGCACGCGTCGGCGAATATCCGCGCGCAGGCGCGCACGGTCGCGCGCTTCATCGGAGCACTGGGCCTCGAATCGCCGGCGCTCGTCGGGCACTCGCTCGGTGGCGCGATCGCGCTGGCCATCGCACTCGATCACCCGCACGCCGTTTCGCGGCTCGCGCTGATCGCGCCGCTCACGCACGTACAGACCGAGGTGCCGAAAGCCTTTCGCGCGCTCGTGCTGCGCTCGAACGCCGTGCGTCGCTTCGTGGCGCGCACGTTCGCGACGCCCATTGGACTCGCGACCAGTTCCGCCGTTCTCAAGCAGGTATTCGCGCCCGAGGCCGTGCCAAGCGATTTCCGCACGCGTGGCGGCGGACTGTTGAGCTTGCGGCCCAGCGGCTTCTACAACGCCTCCGCCGATCTCATCGCGATTGAAGACGCCGACGATCTCGCGCAGATGGAACGACGCTACGCAGAATTGAGCGTTCCCGTAGATATTCTGTTCGGACGCGACGACGTCGTGCTCAACTGGACCCGACATGGCGATGCGCTCAGCCGCCTCACAAGCCAGGTGACGCTCAAGGTGGTGAGCGGCGGCCACATGCTGCCCGTCACCGCGCCGTCCACGACCTACGACTGGCTGCTCTGCGCACTCACGGGCACGGTGCACGCGGGCCTCGCGCGCGCGATCGAGGCGGATCAGCCGGGCACGGACATCGGAATGCCTGCACCGGGCGTGCTGGGCAATCCGTCCGCGACTTAGCCGGCGTTGCCACGCGGCGTGCGCTGCGTGAGGCGAAATCGCGAAGCTGAAAATGCGTCGGTCCGCGTGGGAACGTGTGGGCGGCAAGCATTCATCAAGGGAGACAGGAGATGAAAGTTCATCAGGCACGCACGCTCCTCGCGTGCGCCGCACTCGTGCTCGCCAGCGCCACGGCGCTCGCCCAAGGAGACGGCGCAGAAACAGGCAACGCATCCCAAGGCGCAACGCCCGCCGCCGAAGTCGCGAAACTGAGCGTCGATCAACAGGTGCGCTGGCTGCAGCGCGCGCAGAAGAACGACGCGCTCACGAAGCTGGACGACGCGCAGCTCACCGCGCTCTTCGAAGCGTTCGACCCGCTCGTCGTGCCCACGCTCATCAAGCTCGGCCCGGCGGGCTATCCCTCATACGAATTCGTGCTGTCGCGCTGGGAGCGCCTGAACGGCAAGTGGCCCGCGAAGCCCGCGCACATGGTCGTGAAGCTGGAGCACGAGCCGCTGCGCATCTACGCGAAATGGCTGCCTGACGGCGATCATTCGGGCGAGGAGGTGATCTACGACGCCTCGAAGCGCCGCGACGAAATGTACGGCCACCTCGGCGGCCTGCTCGGCGTGATGCCGATGTGGACCGCGCTCGACGGCACGCTCGCACGCTCGCAGTCGAATCACAAGATTACCGATCTCGGCACCGAATTCATCGTGAGCCAGTTCATGACCGACGCGAAGAAGTACGTGGAAGTGGGCGCGTCCTACAAGCCGCAAGTCGAGGTGAAAACGATAGACGGCGTGCGCGTGGTGGCGCTCACCTACGTTTCGCCGAGCGGCAAGCCGCAGTTCTACGCGAAGAAGCAGACGCTCGGGCTGGATCTGCGGCATCCGTATTTCCGCACCGTCGAAGCCTATGGGGACGACGGGCAGATGTTCGAGAAAATCGTCATCGACAGCATCACGCCGAAGTCATTCAACGACGAAGCATTCGATCCGAAGAATCCCGATTACAAGTTCTGAAACTTGGGCCGTGAACGCAAAGGTGAGGCTTTTCGGGAGGAGCGCTCGACATTCGACTCCTGGAACTCCTCACCTATCGTTGTATCGGTGAACTCACGATGCGGTGAATGACTCACCGCCGTGCGCGCTCAACGATACTTCTGCAACTCGGCATCGGTGATCGGTTGCGCCGGCAGATTCAGCATGCCCGGCAGATCGCCGAGCTTCGGCAAGCCGCCGACATTGGCCCAGCGTCCGCCCGAGCCCTGATAAATAAGCGTAGGCGTACCGTCGAAACCGAGGTCCTGAAAGAGCTTGATGTTGTCGTCGAGCTTGTTCTTGTCGGCCGCGGGAATGTGCGCGAGCGGGGCGATGCCGCCCGACTCGTCCTTCTCCGAGTAGTGAGTTTCCAGCTCTTTGAGCAGCGCGGCGCCGTCTTTCGCCTCCAGCAGCGCGGCCGCCTTGCCCGCCGAATCGGGTTTCAGAAAGCCCATAGGAATCCAATGCACCTGCAGGCCGATCGCTTCATACGGTTGCAGCGCTTTCCACACCAGGTGACAGTAAATACAGTTTGGGTCCATAAAGACATAAAGCGTCGACCTCACATTCGACCCATTCGCGCCTTCGACGATCGCACTCGCATTCTGCAGGCTTGCAGCCGCCGTTGCGGGCAACCAGGTGGGCTCAGGCGCCGCGGCGGCCATGGCGCCGGCGCTCATGGCTAGTGCGCCTGCGGCGATCAGCATACGTGTGAACTTCTTCATTCTTTTCCTCTGACTTGGATAGCGCGTCACGTCGCGCACCTGTGAAGCGAAGGCTCGTATCTTAGGGTCAGGCCGTGGCACGTCACTGACGCCAATATGACAAAGGCGTCAGGTGAACTGCAAAGGTGAGAGTTTGCGGGAGGACGTTGGACCACTAGAACTTGAACCGCAACTGAAACCCGATGGTAAACGGCAGATCGTCAGACGGTATCGGCGGAATGACGATGAAGTTCACGCCCACGCGCTTGTACGCGACCATCACGATAGGCGCGACCACGGGCCCGATCGTATGGTTGTGGCCGAGGCCCCAGTTGCCATAGTTGTAGCCGGAGATGATGCCGCCCATCGCCGCGAGCCGCACGAAGCCCCAGTGCAGAAACTCGGGCGCCCACACTGCGCCGCCATAGTAAGAGGGCCGGCGCAACGAGTTGCGAAAGCCGCCTGCCGTGAGCGCCCACGTATCGCCGGGCCAGCATTCGATGCCGAGGCCCGGGTTGAATTGTTCGAAGTCCTTGTCGGGATGGATATGGTACGAGCCCACCATCGCATCGACCCACAGGCCCGAACTACACCAGTTCGCCGCGTGCGCCGACTGCGCCGTGCCGAACAGCAGCAGCGGCAGGAGCAGCAGGGCAGCAGCCGCGCCGCGTTTCGTTCTCTTCGCCTGCGTCGTCGCCGTCGTTGTCGTTATGGTTGCTGCGCCACCTTGCTTCTGCCAAAACCGCATGGGCTCTCCGTCCTTTCTTGCGCCGATCCACTTGCGGATCGTCCGTTTTCTGATTGCTGGTTCGCGGTGAATGACGAACTGTACCGCAACCCGATGCGTGCGCAATGGAGTCCAGGCCCGGATCGGGCAACGCGCTCGCTGCCGGCATGGTGCCAGCGTAGCGAGTCGTCCCGATGAAAGCGAAGCGTCAGAGGCCGAGGTCGGAGAGGCCCGGATGATCGTCGGGACGGCGCCCGAGCGGCCAGTGGTAGAGACGATCCGCCTCGCGGATCGGCAAGTCGTTGATCGATGCGTGACGATGCGCCATCAGGCCGTTCGCGTCGAATTCCCAGTTTTCGTTGCCATAAGAGCGGAACCAGTTGCCCGAATCGTCGTGCCACTCATAGGCGAAACGCACCGCGATGCGATTGTCCGTGTACGCCCACAACTCCTTGATCAGGCGATAGTCGAGTTCACGCGCCCACTTGCGCGTGAGCAACTGGACGATGGCCTCTCGGCCCGTCACGAACTCGGCGCGATTGCGCCACACGCTTTGCGGCGTGTACGCAAGCGAAACGCGCTGCGGGTCGCGCGTATTCCAGCCGTCTTCCGCGGCGCGCACCTTCTGCATGGCGCTCTCGCGCGTGAACGGCGGCAGCGGCGGACGCACTTCGGGCGAATCACTCATGGTCTTGCTCCTTGCGTGGGTCGGCGCGCCGGGACGGTGCGCGCAATGGGGATCGGGTTTGGGATGGGCTGCGGGAACCGGAACCGCTTTTCGGTGCGAAGGCGTCGAGCAACGACCGGCCTGCCGCGCGTGCGTCGAGCGCCGCATCGGCGTCGCCGCTTACTAGCGCGACGCCGATCGCGCCGTCGATCAGGATCAGCCATTGACGCGCGAGGCGGGCGGCGACCCGGCGATCGACGCGGATGCTCGCGGCCCACGCATCGCTCTGTTCGCGCACGAAGTCGAGCAGGCGCTCCTTGTGTTCGCGCGCGACCACACGCACGGGGTCGTCGGGCGACGCGATTTCGCCGGCGGCGTTGAGAAACGCGCAACCGTGAAAGCCTTCGGACGTGAACCACTCGCGCAATACGTCGAACATGCCGACAAGGCGTGCCTGCGGCGTGCGTCCGCGCGCGAGCGTGCCGGCGACGAACCAGCGCATCCAGCGCTCGTCGCGCCGCGCAAGCGCAGCCGCGACCAACGCGTCTTTCGATTCGAAATACGTGTAGAAGCTCTTGCGCGCCGCACCCGCCGCGCGAACGATCGCATCGACGCCCGTTGCGTGAATGCCGCCCGCGTAGATCAGCGCCTCGGCGGCTTCGAGCAGGCGCTCGCGCGCGTCGGCCTGCGGCGCGTCTGCGTTCGCTTCGGGGTTCGTTACAGCGAGCGGGCTCATGACTAGTCTCGTTCAGCGCGATTGCGGCGGGATGGCGAAGATCGGCGGGAGAATGATCGTTCTCCCAGCCCGCAATGTAGAACGATCATTCTCCCAAGTCAAGATACTTTGCTCTCTCGCGCGCCGCGCTGCGCGCTAATGCGATCCCAAAGCGAGCGTCCTGAAACCGCGAACACGGCGGCCACGACCAGGGTGAGGCCCAGGACGCGCGTGAGCGTAAGCGGCTCGCCGAGCACCACCGTGGCCAGCCCCACGCTCGATACCGGCGCCATCGCGGTAAACACCGCGGCCTCGCCGCCTGGCACGCGCGCCGCACCCGCGTACCAGAGCCAGAATCCGCCCACGGTCGGCACGAGCGCGTAATACGCCACGCCAAGCACGGCGTTCAACGGCACGGCGTGGGCGGCGCCCAGCCAGCCGGGTAGCGCGCATAAGCCCGATACGACGAAGCCGATTCCCGTCATCGCGCTTGCCTGCGCAAGGGGCGGCCACGGCCGCGACAGCCGTTTGTTCAGCAGCACGAACAGGCTTTCGCACACGACGGCGCCGAATATCATCGCGTCGCCCGTGAGCGAACGCGCGCCATCGCGATGCTGCCCGGGTGCGAGCGTGACCAGCGCCACGCCGAGGCTCGCGATCGTCACCGAAACAAGCGTGCTCGCACGCAGCCGCTCGCCCAGCACCAGCGCCGCCGTCACCGCGCAAACGGCCGGCAGGGTGCCGAGGATGATGCCGGCGTCGCTCGCCGAGGTGCGCTGCGTGCCCGCGATCAGCAAGACCGTATAGCCGACGCTGCCGATGGCCGCCTGTGCGACGAGCAATAGCGCGTCGCGCAGGCCGGGACGCGGAAACGCCGTACCGTTGAGACGCATGAGCAGCAGAAAAACCGGCAACGCCATCCCGAAGCGCAGCGCGGTGGCAGGCAGCGGATCGAGCCCGGCGCCGATGGCCTTGCTCGCAATGACCGTGCTGCCGACGGTGAGCATGGCCGCCGTCAATTGCGCCTGCGCGACGGATCGGGGGGAGAGGGTCAAGCGCCGCGCGTTTTCGCGCGACGGCAATCGTATCGACATGGAGCGCTCCTCGTGGTGATACGCCTGTATAGGCTCACCACGACGCGCCGTCTTGGATCGTTGTGCGTCAGCGCCTGGCGCGCGTGCGACTCATACCGCGCGCGCGAGCCGGTAACGCCCCGGCGATACGCCGAACTGCCGCGCGAACGCGCGGTTCAGGTGGCTCTGGTCGCAGAAACCGGCGGCCAGCGCGGTCTGCGCCGGGGCATGGCCCGCCTTGAGCAGGCGCCGCGCGAGCGCCACGCGGCGATGCAGGATGTAGCCGTGCGGCGCGACGCCGAACGCACGCAGGAAACCGCGATGGAGCTGGAAGCGGCTCAGCCCCGCCGCCTGCGCCAGCTCGGCGAGCGAGAACGGCTGGGCCGGGTCGGTGTCGATCATCTCGCGCACGCGCGCAAGCGACGCCGGTGAAGACTGCGCGAGCGCGCGTCGGTGGCCGAGTGCCTCGACGAGCCGCGTCATCACCTCGAGCGCGGCGGCGTCGAAGGCCATGTGCGAGAGGTCGCTGTTTTGGTTGGTTACGTGTGTGAAAGCCGCATCGAACAGCGCGCGCAAACGCGGTTCGCTGATCACCGGCGCGTGCAGCGCAAAAGCCGCGTCGTCACCTTGCGTGACGTCGGCTTGCAGCGCGTCGACCCAGCGCGGCTCGAAATACAGCATGCGCCACGCGCGCCCGGCGGTGTCGAGCGGACGGCCGTCGTGCACCTCGCCCGGATTGACGAGGATGAGGTCGCCCGGCACGGCCTCAACCTGGCCCGCATCGCTGAGCGAGACATGGCCACCGCGATCGATCACGCCAATGCCGTACTGGTCGTGCGTGTGACGCCCGAACGCGCGCGCCGTGGCGGCCGTCATCGCGTCTACGTCGCGCACGAGCGTGGCGTGAAAACGCACGGCGTGGTTCGTGGCTGGCATGGGCGGCTCTCCGCTCGTTCGGGCTCCAATGGGCGTATGAGACCCGAGTTTCGTGCCGCGCGCAATGTGCGCGTGACCCGGTTGGGCAACGACGCGGGTCGCTGCGATCCAGCCCCGTCGCGTTATGCTTCGCGAACCGGATGGAAGAAACACACGTCGCCAAACGTCATTACGGTGTCGACGAGTCAAAGGGAGATGAGATGAAAGACCGGCCGCTGGTATCGCTTGCGCCTCTCGTTTGCGGCTCGCGCCGCGCCTTGTGCGTGGCGCTGTGCGCAGCGAGTCTCGCCGCGTGCACGCCGCTGCGCGTGGTCACGCACAGCGTGAGCCGCACGGAAGCCGACGTGCGGGCGGGACACTACGTGATGGACGCGCATCACTGGAGCATCGTGTTCGACGTCGATCACTTCCACTACACGCGCTTCGTCATGCGCTTCGACCGCGCACAGGCGACGCTCGACTGGCAGGCAGGCGGCCTCGAAGCGGCCACCGTCGACGCGACCATCGACGCCACGAGCCTCGACACCAACGTCGGCGCACTCGACGCCATGGTGAAGGGACCGCAGATGCTCGATGTGCAGCGCTATGCCCAGATCGGCTTCACGAGCACGCACTTCGAACGCACGGGCGAAGGGCGGGGCAGGCTCACGGGCAATCTCACGATCCGCGGCGTGACGCAACCGGTCATGCTCGACGTGACCTTGAACGGCTACGCGCCGAATCCGCTCACGAAGCAGCCCACGCTCGGCTTCACCGCATCGGGCCATTTCAAGCGCTCGGCGTTCGGGTTGACGAGCTGGTATCCCGCCGTGGGCGACGAGATCGACGTGCGCATCGAGGCCGAATTCGAGCAGCCGGCGCCGGGCGCAGCGCCGTAAAAGCCTCACCAAATCAATGCGCGTTCAGGCCGTGGTCCAGTCGAGAATCACCTTGCCGCTCTCGCCCGAAAGCATGGCCGCGAAGCCTTTCTCGTAGTCATCCACGTCGAAACGGTGCGTGATGATGGGCGAGAGATCGAGCCCGCTCTGCAGCATCGCGACCATCTTGTACCAGGTCTCGAACATCTCGCGGCCGTAAATGCCCTTGATTTCCAGCCCCTTGAAGATGACCTCGTTCCAGTCGATGGCGGTTTGCGCGGGCGGAATGCCGAGCAGCGCCACCTTGCCGCCGTGGTTCATCGACTCGAGCAGCGCCGTAAACGCGCTCGGCACACCCGACATTTCGAGGCCCACGTCGAAGCCTTCGGTCATGTGCAGTTCGTTCATCACGTCGCGCAGCGACTCGCGCGCAACGTTCACGGCGCGCGTCGCGCCCATCTTGCGCGCAAGCTCGAGCCGGTAGTCGTTGACATCCGTGATGACGACGTTGCGCGCCCCCACGTGCTTCGCGATCGCCACGGCCATGATGCCGATCGGCCCCGCGCCCGTAATCAGCACGTCCTCGCCCACGAGGTTGAACGAAAGCGCCGTGTGCGTGGCATTGCCGAACGGATCGAAAATCGCGGCGAGATCGTCGGAGATCTCGGGCGGAATCTTGAACGCGTTGAAGGCCGGAATCACAAGGTATTCGGCGAACGCACCTTCGCGGTTCACGCCCACGCCCGTGGTGTTGCGGCACAGGTGGCGCCGCCCCGCGCGGCAGTTGCGGCAAAAGCCGCAGGTGATATGCCCTTCGCCCGACACGCGGTCGCCAATCTGGAAGCCGCGCACCTCCTGGCCCATCTCGACGATCTCGCCCACGTATTCGTGGCCCACGTGCATCGGCACCGGAATGGTCTTCTGGGCCCAGTCGTCCCATTTCCAGATATGGATGTCCGTGCCGCAGATCGCTGTCTTGCGGATCTTGATCATCACGTCGTTATGGCCGACTTCGGGCTTCTTCACGCGCGTGAGCGTGAGTCCGGGCGCGCGTTCGAGTTTGGCGAGTGCTTTCATTTGATGCGCAATCCTTGTTAAATCACGCCGAGCTGCCGGCCTACGCGCGCAAACGCCTCGACGGCGCGCCCGATCTGCGCGGACGTGTGCGCGGCGCTCATCTGCGTGCGAATGCGCGCGCGGCCTTTGGGCACGACCGGATACGAAAAGCCGATGACGTAGACGCCCTCGTGCAGCAGCGCGTCGGCCATTTTCGAGGCGACCTGGGCGTCGCCGAGCATCACCGGAATGATCGGGTGCTCGCCGGGCACGAGCGTGAAGCCGAGCGCGCTCATTTCGCGGCGGAACTGCGCGCCGTTCTCGCGCACCCGGCGGCGCAGTTGCGCGCCTTCGTCGCTTGCAATCAGTTCGAGCACCGCAAGCGTGGCGGCCGCGATGCTCGGCGTCAGCGTGTTCGAGAAAAGATATGGGCGCGAGCGTTGGCGCAGCAAGTCGACGACTTCCTGCTTCGCCGCGATATAGCCCCCCGACGCGCCACCCAGCGCCTTGCCGAGTGTGCCGGTAATGATGTCCACGCGCTGCAGGACGCCGCAGTGCTCGGGCGTGCCGCGCCCATGCTCGCCGATGAAGCCCACCGCGTGCGAGTCGTCGACCATCACGAGCGCGTCGTAGCGGTCCGCGAGATCGCAGATGCCCTTGAGGTCGGCGATGATGCCGTCCATCGAGAACACGCCGTCGGTGGCGATGAGCTTGTAGCGTGCACCGGCTTCGTCGGCTTCTTTCAGCCTGGCTTCGAGATCCGCAAGATCGTTATTCCTGTAGCGGTAGCGGCGCGCCTTCGAAAGGCGCACGCCATCGATGATGCTCGCGTGATTGAGTTCGTCGCTGATGATGGCGTCTTCCTCGCCGAGCAGCGTTTCGAAGAGACCGCCGTTCGCGTCGAAACAACTGGAATAGAGAATGCAGTCTTCAGTTTGCAAAAACGTGGCGAGCGCGCTTTCGAGCTGCTTGTGCACGGTTTGCGTGCCGCAGATGAAACGCACCGACGCCATGCCGAAGCCATCGCGCTCAAGGCCGTCTTTCGCGGCGGCGATGAGCCGCGCGTCATTGGCTAGGCCGAGGTAGTTGTTCGCGCAGAAGTTGAGCACGTCGCTGCCGTCTGCGAGCCGGATGTCGGCCGACTGCGGCGTGGCGATCACGCGCTCGTTCTTGTAGAAGCCATCGGCGCGGATCTGGTCGAGCGTCGCGCGCAAGTGGTCGAGATACGGGGTACGCATGAATCGTGCTCCTCACAACGCTGCGGCCTGCCGCAGTCTTGCTGCGACATGCCTGCGGTTTGCCTGCGGTTTGCTATAGTCGCCGTCAGCCGTTGGCGAAAATTTCCTTTATTTCGAACTCAAGTTCGATATGTCGAACGCACTCTAATCGATGAGGCCGTGAATGGCAAGCACCCGCAAACCGCGCACCGCCCCGGCGGGCACCGTTGCCGACGCCCCGGCGTCGGCCGCATCCGCTGCAACCAACGTACCGGCTGCATCCGCCGTACCTGCCACCACGCCGCCGCGCGTGGGCGAGCAGATCCAGCGGCTGCGCACCGAGCGCAAGATGACGCTCGACGACCTCTCGCGCGCCGCGGGCGTCTCAAAATCCATGCTATCGGAAATCGAGCGCGACAAGGCGAACCCGACCATTGCCGTGGCCTGGCGGCTCACGAACGCGCTGGGCGTCAAACTCGATTCGCTGTTCGCCGCCCCGAAGGCGCCCGAAGCGATCGCCGTGGCCGGGCCGCACGACATCCCGACGCTGCACGGCCACGACGCGGGTTACCAGTTGCGCGTGTGGGGGCCCATCGAGCTGGCCGGCCACTTCGAATGGTATGAGTTGACGCTCAAGCCAGGCGGGGCGCTGGTGTCGGCCGCGCACGAACCGGGCACGCGCGAGCATCTCACGGTGCTGCAGGGAAGCATCGAGGTCGAGGCGGCCGGCGCGACGCAGCGCCTGAGGGCCGCGGACACGGCGCGCTATATCGCCGATCAGCCGCACGCGATCCGCAACGCCGGCAAGGGCGAGGCACGCGCGCTGCTGGTGGTGATCCATGGCTGACGGACCGCCTCACCGCTCGCCCTGACCGAACGGACGAGGCTGCGCAATCGGACTGACTACTGTATATTTATACAGTGAAAGTCCGACTGGAGCCGTCGATGTCCCTCCCCACCGAACTGCCGCGCGAGCCCGCTCTGGCGGCCTTGCGCTTTCAGGCCGCTGCGCGCGACCTCGAGCACATCGTCCGCAACATCGCGCAGCGTTATATCGCGCGGCAGGTGCCGCTCACCTGGCGCCTGTTGCATGCCATCGAGGCCGAAGCCCTGGCGGATCTCGGCTTCGCCAGCCGCCACGACGCCCTCATGCTTGGCCTCTTTCAGCGGCCGGGCGACCTCGCCTGGCCGGAAACCGACGAGACCGTCGACTTCGGACACTCCAATGCGCTGCCGGCCGTCTTCGCGTTCGCGGTCTCGGCCTACGAACGCGCCGCCCAAGGCGCGGAAGAATCGCGCCGGCAGGCAAGACGCACCGACGCTGTACGGCGTGCAAGGGCTTGGGGTGGTTGATCGCAGGCCGGCGCGGCATCGCGCGGAACAATAGCCGCAGCCAGGATCCCGCTATCGCTATAATGGCCTTGTTACGCAACTAACGGAATGATAGAGATGGCGTCCTCCACTTCCTCACGCGACCTCTTCGACCAGCAACGCCAGGACTGGCAACGCGACCCCGTCGCCGCGTTCGACGCCTGGCTCGCCTCGCAGGACTTGCGCCGTTCCTCCGCCGAGGTCTATCGCGTGCAATGGGGACGCTTTCTCGAATGGCTCGCGCTCAGGCGCAAGACGATCATGACCGTGGATACCGGCACGATCGCCGAATTCGTCGCAAGCCTCGACGTGAAGAAGCCGCAACGGCTTCGCTACCTGCGGCTCATCGAGCGCGTGCTCGATCACGTGCGCGAAATCGAACTCGCCTCGACGAATCCGGCGCGCTTCATCGCCCAGGACGGCGAGGCCGCATGGCGCAATGCGCGCGAAAACGAGCCGACCGGCTTCCTTTCGCCCGCCGAGCGCGCCGCGATCATCGGCCAGTTGTTCTCGCCGCTCGTCGAGCCATCGGCTGCGAAACGATGGCGCGAACGCCGCGACCGGGCGCTCGTCGCCATCTTTCTGGGCGGCGGATTGAAAACGGGAGACGCCATCGCGCTCACGCTCGATTGCGTGGCGATCGGCTCGGAGTGGGTCACGATCGAAGCCGCCAACCCGGCGTTTACGCGCGTCACGCGACTGACGCCATTTGCCGTCGACGTGCTCGGCGCCTGGCTCGAAGCGCGCCGCCTGGCCGGACTGCCAGGCCAGCTGGTGTTTCCGGGCTCACCCTCGGGGCGCCCCATGCACAAGGCCACGGTGCTGCGCGCCATCGACGCATTGATGGAAGCAGCCGGCGTGGCGGAAACGCGCGCCGAGCGCGCGAGTCCGCAGACCTTGCGCAACACGTTCGCGGCGGACCTGTTCGAGCGCGGCGTGGATACCGATCAGGTAGGGCAGTGGCTCGGTTTCCTGCAACCGATCTCCGCGGGGCGGCTCCATCGCGCATGGAAAACGTGGGCGGAACGCGAGGCGTCCCCGCACATATCTACGCAAGGTGACGAGGCGTGAAACGCCACGTCGGCCGGCGATTGGGCGTTTAAGAGGCGCGTGCGCGCCTCCCGTAAAAGCTCACGTCAAGCCTGTTCGTGCGAATGCTTGCCCGCCATGAAGCGCGCGTACGCCGCAAGCTTCGACGCCCCCGTTCCCGAGGTGTGCTCGCACTCCGGGCACGTGAATTCGAAACCATCGTCCACTTCGGACAATTCCGGTTCCCCTTCGTGGCAGTTAGGACAACGCGCCGGCAACGCGACGTAACCGTCGACCACGGTGCCGAGGCTCGCCAGTTCGGTTGCGCCCAGCCGGCCCGCGGCGGCGAGTGAACAAAGCAATGACGCGACCGAGGTGTCGAGTCCTTGCTGTGCGCGCAATGCCGTGACCTGCCGGGTGAGCCCTTCCACTTCGTCGGACCGTTCGCGCAGCACGGCGTCGAGCCGGTCGGCGCGGGCCTTCGCCGTCGCCAGCTGCTGGATGAAATCAAATTCCTTCTTGCTGGCATCGCGCTGGGCCGCCTGCCAGGTCGACGACATCGAGCGCAACGAATCCAGTTCGACCAGCATCGGCTTGACGCGCCGTTCGGCCTCGGCGAGCGCGTCCTTGATCTGCTGTGCGTAGTGCTCTGTGCTCTTGCGCATTTCCTCGTGCAAGCCGTCGATGCGATCGCGCAACCCCGCGTTGGTGGTCTGCTCCGCCTCGACTCGTTTGCGCAGGGCGTCGTTTTCCGTCTCCAGACGCTGTACCAGCACTTCGCGGTTGCCATGCGCCGCAACGCCCTGCGCGGACGCCGCGGCAAGCCGGCTTTCGAGTTCGCGCACCCGCTCATAGGCGGCTTCCACGCGCGCTTCGCTGCGTTGCAGCATCTCCTCGGAGGCTGAACGACGGGCCTCGGCGTCCCGGGTCGCCTGCTCGGCATCGAGGCGGCCGGCTTCGAATTCCCTGCGTTCAGCCTGCAGGGCTTCGCCCGCGAGCGCGAGCGCCTCCTCGAAAAGCGCGCCCAGCAGTTCGCCGGCGCGCTCTTCCAGCGCGGGCGGAATCGCCCCGGCGCCCACACGCACTTTGGAGGTCGCGCGAATGCGTTGCCAGAAAAGCTCGATGTCCTTGGGGATGTCGCTGGCGCTCCCGGTTTGGGTCAGCTCACGGACGGCAGCCATCGAGGGCTTGATCTCGAAATCGAAGAACAAGCGTTTGCAGGCGTGTAAGGACAGTTCTTGCCTGCGTGCTCCGTTTTTGCGCAAATCCTCGATTTCTTCGCGGATTGCCTGGCGGTCCTGGTCTCGCATATTCGTCTTCTCGGCAGGGGAGTGGACGAATAATAACAAATTACGTTCTATTTGCTACGTTTTTACGGATCGAGATTGCCAGTAGTCGCGAAATGGCCATCAAGAGGCCTTTTATCGCATCGCGGGGGGAGATCAGCGTGGATCTTCCGTGAAACAAATCGAACTTTGTTTCATAAGCCCTTGTAAACGCGCGAATTTCTCTGCTGATTCT
Organism: Paraburkholderia sp. CNPSo 3281; assembly: GCF_024206515.1. NCBI lineage: Bacteria > Pseudomonadati > Pseudomonadota > Betaproteobacteria > Burkholderiales > Burkholderiaceae > Paraburkholderia > Paraburkholderia sp. CNPSo 3281. The sequence goes on from NZ_JAMBPS010000006.1 coordinate 84,358, forward strand.
ACTGCGATCCGTTGTTTCACGCGAGCCGCCACTTGGACGTGGCGTGGCGTTTAGTTTGGGATGTGGATATCTTGGGTAGCTCGCGGGGGATTCTTGCTTGAGAGATATAAAAGTAAACACCCTTGATACCGGTTAAAAACGTTAACGCCACGGCAAATCCTTACCTGGCGGGGCTTTCCGGCCGAGCAGGTGAAGCTTTACGGGACCCTGGGTGAGCGCCTGCAGGACAGATGGGTGGCGGGCTTCGGGAACGCTGGTGAGTCGCTGCAGGAAAGGACGTGAGCGGGTTCGGGAGCGAGGGGATTCTTGACTTCCCGGCAAGGGTGAGGCGATACGGGAGGCCACGGCCGGGCAGATCACGCTCGGCCGGGCCCGGCTTCGATGTTACGGAAAATGCAACGGTGAGGGGATTCGGGAGCGACGATTGGCGCCATTTTTCAGCTAAATCGAGGGGCTGAAGCGCGTGGGGTGAGAAGAATCGGGAAAAAATGCGCATCGAAGGTGAAGTTTTTCGGGAGCCAACGCCCGAAATCGGGCGAAACGGGCGCTTTCGGGGCCCAGAGGTGAGCTTTTTCGGGAGCTTGCACGCGAGCCGTGCGGATCTGCCGACTGCTCGCAGGACGTTCCCGAGGACATTTCGCGACACAAGGTGAGAATTTTCGGGAGATTGCCGCAGTGCCGCGAAACCCGCAGCGGCCGCCCGCGCCTGGATGGCTAAGGTGAGGCTTTTCGGGAGCGTTTTCTGGCATATTTCCTGCCCAAGGTGAGCAAATTCGGGAGAAAGTTGGCGTTCACTACGCTGCAGGCAGCGAGATTACGGGCTCCCGGATGATATTTCTCCCGGTTGGAATCCGGCATGGGTGAGATTATTCGGGAGGGTTTTCTCGGCAAACTCGCAACTGGCCGAATCTCGCGTCTCGGTCTGAGGTGAGGGAATGCAGGACCTGATTTCGCCTGCCCCTGCCTGCGACGCATGTGGATAAGTCACGGAATCCATTGGTTTTTTCTTTTCGGCGCCACGAATGGTGAGGACTTCCGGGAGGTGTCGTGACGGTGCAGCAAAGCCGTACCGGGACGCCAAAGGTGAGGGTTTTCAGGAGCGATTGCGGCGTGGCAGCCGCAGCGACGGCCTTCGGGAGCGGATCGATGCGTCTGGCTCGCGCGACGACTGGTGAGAATTTCCGGGATGCGTGGGGCGCATATCGGCGCCCCGTCGATGATTTGGTGCTTCGATCGCTGGGTCGGGCAGCCTTGGCCGCCACTCTTGGGACCTTCCGATCGCTTTGTCCGGGCGGCGCGCCATGTTTTGCTGCAGTGCGATCGCATCATTGCGGATTGTTTAGCCGGCAACCGGCGGGTCGCCAGGATTTTGCGACCGCCCAGGGACTTTTTTCACCGGTGCGTGAAAATATTTAAGGTGAGCGAGTACGGGAGCCGATGGCAACCCTTGGCACACAGGCAGAAATACGGGATACGCCCGCATCGTGCATGACGCAAAGCGCCCCGCTGGATGGGCGTCTGGCCAAAGGTGAGGCGATACGGGAAGGTGCCCGCGGTGAGTGGCGTGCGCGAGATGCGCATCACCGGCAATGGTGAGGGAGGCCCTATAGACGCCTATCACCACAGACGGTATCCTTTCGCGAAATTCTCTCCTCGACCCGACGCATGGCCACGAAGCGCGTGAAAAAGACCGATGTGGTAAGCCCCAGCTCGGCGGAATTGCGCAAGGCCGTTGAGGCGATCGCGATCCAGCCGAAGAGCGGCAAGATCACCCTGCTGACCCGCAAGCTGTTCAACGTCCTGCTGGCCGTCGCCCAGCAGGCCGACGAGTCTGGCGATACCTACCGTGCGCTGCTGTCCGACATCGTCGCCAATTCGGCGTTCGATTCGAACGATACGGCGCTCGTGAAGGAGCACCTGCGCCGCATGGTGTCGGTGCAGGTCGAATGGAGCCAGGGCACGTCGAGCCAGAAGCCTGGCCGCAAATGGGGTATCTCCACGCTGATTGCGGACGCGGAAATTCTCGAGGATCCGCAGACCCGTCGCGTCTGGGTGGAGTTCTCGTTCGCGCCGAAGATCAAGAAGAAGCTGCTGGATCCGGTCCAGTACGCGCGCCTGAGCCTGCAATTCCAGAGTCAGCTGCGCAGCAGCGCAGGGCTGGCGCTCTACGAGATTTGCGTGCGCTATCTGACCAACCCTAGCCATCTGACGATGCGCGAGACCTGGGAATGGTGGCGCCCGATCCTTTCCGGTACCCCGGACACGGAAGCGGGCGACGAAGCCAAACGCGAATACAAGTATTTCAAGCGCGATTATCTGCGGCCCGCGATTGCCGAAGTCAACGCGGTGACGAACATCTTCGTCGAGTTGATCGAGCATCGCGAAGGGCGCCGGGTCGCCGAAATCCAGTTTCGCGTGACCGAGCGCAAACAACCAATGCTTGCGCTCGACGAGCATCCGAATGTGTTCGACAGCACGCTCGTCGACCGCATGGTCAAGATCGGGATTCCGCTCAAGGAAGCGCAGTCGCTCTACGCCGACAGCGAGGAAAACCGCATTCGCGCCGCGTTGCAACTGACCGAACAGCGCATGCGCAGTACGAGCCTGCCGCCGGTGCGCAGCGCTGCGGCGCTGTTCAAGGACGCGTTGAAGAAGGGCTATGCGCCGCCGGTCGAGACCGCGGCAGGCGCCACACCGGCCGTTGGCCGCAGCGCGGCGGCAGCGGTCACAGCCGACGATCCGAAGGCGCGGCTGCTCGATGAATACGCGGCTTATCGGCGCAAGGAAGCGCGCTCGCTCTACGAGGAGCAGGGCGACATGGAGCGCGAACTGGCGCGTCAGTCGTTTGAGACGGATGAACTACCGGGACTGGGCTCGCATTTGCGCGACGACTGGCGTCGTCGCGGGCTCGAATCGAAACTGGGCGATACGGCGTTTTTCGACTGGCTCGCGCGCAAGACCTGGGGCGAGCCGACCGACGGCGATCTGCTCGCGTTCACGTTGAGCCAGACGCGCGCTGCCTGAGCGTCAGGGGTGGCCGGCCCGTGCAATGCGGGGCGGTGGTGGCGAGGCCGTTTGGCCGATCGTGAGGCGTGAACCGATTTTGCTTCCATCGTCGACGGTCCGCCCAATGTATGGCAGCCGTCGACACATTTTCCCACCTTATTTCGTCTTCAGGATCTGCTCGATCTGCTGAAGAATTGCGTCGCGCCGATCTTTGGTGAGTCCCTTCAGGCGCAACTCGAGCCGGTCGTCGCCATATGACTTCAGGTCGCCGACGGCGACTCCATCCAGTTTGATCTCCAGCCGTTGCGCGTAGCGTTGCCGCCCAGCCGGTTTCGGGCTTTCCTGCGCACTCGCCCTGCCTTTGACGATATCCGCCACCTGACGCGTGCTGAGGTCGTCGGCCACGATGCGGTTGATGAGACGCAGCGTGGCGTCGGTGCCGCGCGCGCCGTGATAGCGCCCGACCTGATAGGCCATGTTCGAGCCAAAGCGGTCCGGGCGCGCCACCATTTCCTGCATGACCGGTTCCGGCAACTTGCCGATCGCTAGCGCAACCGCCACCGTCGATTCGTCGAGGCCGAGGTGATCGGCAAGTTCGCGTTGACTCTGGAAATGCTTTTCGTCGATGAATCGCTTCCACACCACCGCGTTATCGAAAACGGTTTGCGAGTCGCGCTGGACGTTCAGGTCGTAGCCGAGTTTGTAGCTCTGAATGCCGATCGGCAGATCGACGACGATTGCCTTGACGACTTCCTTGTTCGCTTCTTTCAGTGCCCGCACGCGGCGGCCGCCGTCGCTCACGTAGTAGCTGCCCGGCGCCGCGTAGTCGGGAATCACATGGATCGCCTGCTGCTGTCCTTGCTTCGCGAGATTGACAGCGAGTTCGGCGATCGAGGCCTTCAGATAAAAATGACGCGGATTGAAGGGGCTTGGCTTGATGTCCTTGAGTGGCAACTCGATGATCTGCCCCGGACGGTAGCCTTGGGCGATGCGCCAGGCGCGGTATTCGACCGACTCGTGTTCGAGGCCGGGGGCGTCGTCGAGAATCGGTTCGACGGCAGAATCAAGGCCGGTCACAAGCGCAGGCTGGCTCGAGCGCCCAGCAACATCGCGCGTTTTTGGCTTGTCCTGGACGAGTCCGTCGATGGCGTTGAGGCGGTCGAGCGCAGTGCGCTTCTCGCTGCTCGTCGTATCAGGGCGAGCCTGAAAGCCTTTGGCGAATTGGGAGGGTTTCATTCAGGGTCCTTTATGCGCATAAAGTCAGGGGAGCATCGCCGCGATCTCGTCGGCGCATGCGCGCACTTCCACTGCGGCGAGGCGAGCGCCGCGGTCGTTCATTTGCAGAACCGTCTGGCCCAAGGCCATCGCCTGCTTGTACGCTTCACGTGTGGGAATCTGCGTTCTGAGCAGAGGGAAACCAAGCTCTTCGAGGGCGCGCTTCAACTCGCGGGTGAGCATGCGCTTCTCTTCGGTCTTGTTCAGCAGGAATACCGCGCGCAGATCTTCGTTCATGACCTGGGCCTGCTGGATCAGCTTCACGAGACCGACACTCGACCAGTAGTCAGCCGGAGAGGACGAAGTCGGAATGACGGCGACGGTTGCGGCCAGCAATACCACGCCGGAGACCTTCTCCGTGATCGACGGCGGGCAGTCCACGACGATCACGTCATAGTCGTTGACGAACTTCTTGATCTCCCGGTGGATCTGGCCACCGGCTTCGGAGAGATTGACGACCGGGAACGGGATGCCGGTGTCACCGTCGGCTGACGCACTGGCCCAATGGACCAGCGTGTTTTGACCGTCGGCATCCACGACGAGAACACGCTTCCCCTTCTCGTGAAAGGCCGCGCCGAGATGCATCGCGATCGTGCTCTTGCCGACCCCGCCCTTTTGTTGCGTGACTGCGATTATCTCTGCTGCCAATTGGTATTCTCCTTTTTGCTATTAGCTTGGGATTTTACCTGGAATGTTTTTCAGTTCAATGATTTTTGGCGTAATTCGTGGCTGAATTAGCCATTCGGACAAGGTTTATGCGCATAAAGCTCGGGCGGGGTTTGGGGATACCACACAGCGATCGCGTCCGGGATGGGATTCCCGTCTCGGCGACGCCTTCGATGTGTGGTGTCGATCGGGGGCGTAACGGGCACACTGGAAGATGTCCATGCGCGCACCTCACCGCTTTATGCGCATAAAGTCGGCCTCACTCCATCGCAACGCCGTCTCGCACAAGCGCGACCGGAAGACATCACCGCGAATCCCGCACGCGATCCCATGGCAACAAGCTGTGCCAAGAGAGTCACGCCTCGTCGGCTGAAGCTCCCTACGCGCGCCACCGCGCCCCCGGTAAAATCGCAGTGATGCCCCGGTCTCACCGAGGCTCAGCCATTACTCCCATCTCGCACTTCCGACGTCATGATCACGATCTACCACAACCCCCGCTGCTCCAAGTCCCGCGCGGCTTGCGAGCTGGTCTCCACCGCGAAGGCGAACGAGCCAATCGAGGTGATTGAATACCTGAAGCAGCCGCTCACCGTCGACCAACTGAAGACGCTGCACGCGATGCTGGGCGGCCCGTTGCTCGACATGATTCGCACCAGCGAAACCGAGTACACGGAGCTCGGCCTCGATGCACCCGGCGTCACAGATGATCAGCTCTACGAAGCAATTGTGCGGCATCCGGTTCTACTGCAGCGACCCATCGTCGTACGCGATGGCCGCGCCGTGATCGGACGCCCGACCGAAAACGTCGCGGCGCTGTTCAGTTGACATCGCCGGGATGAAGGCATCGGGTTGCTCACGCGCCAAAAGCGAGCGAATCGCGAGCACGAGCGCCCGCGTGCATGGACGAGGCGCAATCCTCGCCATGCACGCATGGAAATTGCATCTTTGCTAACCTGCAGACGAATCCGACGCGAGGCCCGTGTTCATCGGCTCTCCACGCAAGTTGTCCACAAGCTTATGCCCAAAATCTGTGGATAAATTCGCGTTACCCCGGGTTATCCACAACGCCTCGCCGATGCCGATATCGGGCAGGCCCGAGCGAGCGTGCGCGCATCGCCGGATTGTGCAGGCGTCTATGATGATGTTTCCTACCACTGCGCTTCGCGCGCGCTTCCGAGGAAACCGAAATGGCCTACAAGATCGCAGTTGTGGTCGGCAGTCTGCGCAAGGATTCATTCAACCGGCAACTCGCACACGCGGTGACGTCGCTGGCCCCCGCCGATTTTACGTTCGAGTATCTCGACATCGGGGTGCTGCCGCTCTACAGCCAGGAATACGACGCCGACTATCCCGAGGTGGCGCGCCGCTTCAAGCAGCAGATCGAAGCGGTCGACGCCCTGCTGTTCGTCACGCCTGAATACAACCGCTCGATTCCGGGCGGGCTGAAAAATGCGCTCGACTGGGGTTCGCGGCCGTGGGGCGCGAATTCGTGGCGCGGCAAGCCGGGCGCGGTGCTCGGCACGTCGGTGGGGGCGACCGGCACCGCGCTCTCGCAGCAACATCTGCGCAACGTGCTCGCCTATCTCGACGTCACGTTGCTCGGTCAGCCAGAGATGTTCATCAAGCACGACGCGAGCCGCATCAACGAGAAAGGCGAGATCGTCAGCGAGGATACGCGCAAGTTCCTGCAGGGCTTCGTCGATACCTACGTAGCCTGGGTCAAGCGCCAGCTCGGCCGCTGACGCCTGATCACGATCCGCGCCGCATTTGCGCGGGGGCTTCAGTGCAACGTGCGGCGCTGCCCCGGCATGTCCTTGTGGTGTTCGGGCGTGTCTTCCTCGTACTCGAGGAATTCGTCCGGAATTTGCGGCGCGACGCCGGCTGCGGGTCGCGTCGCTTCGGGCGCGCCAGGAACGTCCACGTGATGCGCGCCCATCACCGCTCCGGCGCCGGGTGCGCTTGCCGATGTGAGCACGGTCGCTTCGGCTTCGCTCGTCGGCCGCATCGGTTCGACGGTGCGTTCGATGTTGGGATCGAGCGTCGGGTCAACGGAGCTTTGTTCGCGCGCGGCTTCAGTTTGCGCGGCACGGCGGCGCATGGCATCGGCGAATTCGGAGAGCCCGAGTTCGTCGAGCGCCGAGTGCTCGCGCGCGACCGGACGGTCCGTCGCGGGCCACGCCCACGGCGTGCCGCGTAGCGCGACTTCCGTCGCGTGCTCCTCGCGCAGCGTCTCGTACGCGAGGTTGGCGTGCGCCTCGTCGCTCACGTGCACGCCGATGCGCACCGCTTCGCCCGGCGGCGGCGTCATGCCCGTCTGGGCCTCGGTGGTGCGACGCACATCGCCCGTCGACGAGAAAAAACTTCCCACGAGCCGCTCGATGCCGGCCAGCACGCCCTCTGTGCGCGCCGGCAGGTCGATGTCGTCCGCCGCGAAGCCGCGTTGCAGCAGCGCGTCCTGCGCGTGGCGTGCTTCGTCGTAGGTTTGGAAAACGCCGGTCACGGTCTGTTTCATGGCAGCCTCCTTCGCCAGATGGCGACGCCCGCTTACATCATGCGCCGATTGTGCGTGGCTCGTGCACCGGCTGGCGCATGCTGTGCGCGACGTCTAACCGCCCGATTCTGCGGGTCGTGCTGTCTGTCGCAAGCCTCGTGCCGCAAGGCGTGTCACCCGCGTCCTGTCATGCACGCGGGCTCGGGAGCGTCGCATCGTGCTCGCGCTTCGCACGCGCCTGGCGGTCCTCGCGAATCGCCTCCAGTATCTTCTCCAGCAGCGCGATGTCGAACGGCTTCGATAGCACGCGCACATCGGCATTGCGCGTGCGCTCGAGCTCCTCCGCGTAGCCTGTCACGAGGATCACGGGTAGGTCCGGCTCGAGCCCCTGCAGGGCCTCGGCCAGATCGATGCCGTTCATCGTCCCCGGCATGTGGATGTCGGAAAGCACGAGGTCGAAGCGCGGCGTGGGCTCGCCCTCGGCACGCGGCGCTTCGACCCGTTCCAGCGCGCTCGCCGCGTCGCTCGCGCAGGTCACGCGGTGGCCCATCATCTGCAGGAGCGCCTCGGTGCCGGCCGCGACTTCGTCGTTGTCCTCCACGAGCAGCACGTTCAGCCCGTGGTGCACCTGGGCGCTCTCCTCGCGCGGCTCGCTCGGACGCGGCGCGGGCGGCTCGGCGAGCGAGCGCGGCAGATACAGATGCACCGTCGTGCCCGCGCCAATCGCACTGTCGATGGCGGCGAGTCCGCCGGTGCGCTCGCAGAACGCAAACACCTGCGGCAGCCCGAGGCCGGTGCCCGTGCCCTTCGACTTGGTCGTGTAGAGCGGCTCGAACGCGCGCGCGAGCACGTCCGGCGGCATACCCGTGCCGGTGTCTTCGAGGGTGACGTGCACGAAGTCGCCGTCGAGCGGGAAGCCTTCGCCGGGCCGGAAGCTGATGTTGCGCGCGCGCACCGTGAAGCGGCCGCCGTTGGGCATTGCGTCGCGCGCGTTCACGGCGAGATTGATGAGCGCGAGCTCGAATTCGGCCACGTCGACGAGCACGGGCCACACGTCGTCGTCGACTTCGACGACGAGCGACACCTTCGCGCCGAGCGACGCGCGCAGCAGTTCGCGGGCCGCCGGCAGCCAGCGTCCGACGTGGATGGTCTCGTTGCGCAGCGGCTGCTTGCGCGCCACGCCGAGCAGTTGGCGCGTGAGCGACTGGCCGCTCTTGAGCGCGCGCTCGACCGCCGAGAGCTCGCGCTCGAAGCCCGCCGCGCCGCGCCGACGCGCGATCTGCACGTTGGCGGAGACGATCATCAGCAGGTTGTTGAAGTCGTGCGCGACGCTGCCCACGAGGTTTCCGAGCGCTTCCATCTTGCGCGACTGCCGGTAGGCGGATTCGATCGAGCGGCGCATCGAGGCCTCGGCCTGCCAGCGCTCCCACGCCTCCTCTTCGGCGGCGAGGCGCCGCAGCGACAGCCAGATCACGTACCAGAGGGCAATCGACGGCGTGAACATCGAGATGATGAGCACGCTCAGGTGCCGGTACCAGGCCGTCCAGATCGCCGGCGTGCGATACGCGCAGGTCACGTAGACGGGGTACGCGCCCACGCGCCGGAACGCGAGGATCACGTTGCTGCCGAGCAGCGCGGAATGCATGCGCACGACGCCGGACTCGGCGCCGCGCAGGAGCGCGGCACCCAGCGGCGAGTGCGGTGTGATCGCCGGGCCGTCCGCGCGCGGCGGCGGATCGAACGCGAGGATCGTGCCGTCGCTGCGCACGAGGCCGAGCGACATCGGCGAGTCGGGGCCGAGCAGGTCGCGATAGAACGAGCTGAAATAACCGGGGCGCAGGGCGACCGAGACGAGACCCGCGAATCCGCCGGCGTCGTCGAGGCGCGCCACGCCCATGTTGAACACGGTCTCGCCGCTCACCTGGCCCTGCATCACGCGCGATACGTGGTCGAGCACGCGGCCGTCGCGGATGCCGGTGAAGTCCTCGCGCGCGGCGATCGACATGGGCGGCGGCGGCGAATAGCGGCTGCTCGCGAGCAGGTCGCCGTCAATCCCGAAAATCGACACCGCGGCCACCTGCGGATAACCGCCGCCGATCGCATCGAGTTTCTCGTGGATCTGCGGCTCGCTGGCGCGGATGCCGTCGTCGTTCAGGCCGCGCACGAGGTCGACGACGCGCGCGTCGAGCGCCTCGTTCATGTCGAACACCTTGAGTGCGTGCTCTTCGGCCACGCGCACGGTGCGCAGCGTGGTGTCGGTGGCGTCGGCTTCGCGCGCGCGCAAGTCGTTGTACGTCATGGCGGCGACGTAGATGCACGGCAGCACGATCGCCGCGGCGAGCAGCGCGAGCAGCGTGCGACGGCGCACCGTGAAGTCGTGGCCCGGCGCGGCCGGAAACGGCGCGTCGTCGGCAGGGGGCGGCTGGGCTATGCGTTCGTCTGGCCGCTCGGGCCGGTCAGCAATCATCGTACGGAAAAGCAGGGAAAAGGCGGCGGGGCAGTCGACATGATAAACGACCGCGATGACGCCCCGACGGCCAGCGCATCCCCGGCGCGCCGCAAGCATGGTCCCACGGGTACGCCGCCAGGGGTTTTCCTCTTCCTGGATGCCGAATTCGCGAAAATCGACGAAGCGCAAACGTACCACAAAGGGATAATCGACGTTCTTTATTTGGGGGATGGATCATTTATTTCCATAAATTAGCCAGAATGAGTCGATTTTGTTCGTTGATTGATTAACGGCGAGTTGCATTTGATTCAATTTGATTCGAGAATCGCGGACACGATAAATAACGCATTCGCATGAACGCCATGCCCGCCGTCACGGCGCATGGCCATAGCCATGCTACGGGGTGGCTGCAGGCATGCAGACGAGGGCCTTCACGACCGGCGCACGGGTTGCCGGTATCCATTGGGCAGCGGCGCGGCCATGCGCCTTGCGTCGGCGCGCCAATGCGCGGGTCCGTTCATGCGTTATGCATTATTCGGCCTGTTCGCAATTTTCTTTGAAGTTTCCCCTAAAGTAATTGCCCGTGCCGCCGTTAATCCGTCGAAACGCACTCCGTCCAACGCACACTCATTCAGCATATCCATGTCCTTGCCCATCGTGATCGCCGATGACTCGCTGTTAGCCCGCAAGGTGCTCACGAAGGCGCTGCCCGAGGACTGGGACGTGGCGATTTCGTACGCATCGAACGGACACGAAGCGCTTGCCCATTACCGCGCCGGTCGCGCGGCTGTGATGTTCCTCGACCTCACGATGCCTGACCTGACGGGCTTCCAGGTCCTCGAAGCGTTGCAGCACGAAGACCTCAATACGTTCGTGATCGTCGTTTCTGCGGACGTCCAGCCTCGTGCCCGCGAGCGCGTGCAGGCACTCGGCGCGGCGGCGTTCGTCGCAAAGCCGGTAACCCAGGAGGCGCTGCTGCCCATCCTGAAGGAGTACGGGTTGTATGCCTGATCGAGTGTTCACGGAACTCCAGCGCGACGCGCTGCAGGAGATCGCCAATCTCGGCATGGGGCAGGCTGCGACGCGACTGTCGGGGCTGCTCAATGCCTTCATCGAACTGTCGGTGCCGCGCGTGCGCGTGGTCGCCGTCTCCGAGGCCGCGGAGGCGCTGCGCGAGATGACCGGTATCGACGGCCCGGTTGCGGCCGTGCGCCAGGGCTTTCGCTCGGAGATCAAGGGCGAGGCGCTGGTGATCTGCCGCAGCGGCGAGATCGCCGAGCTTGGCAGCCTGGTCGGCGGACCTTACGCGACGATCGGCGACGATGCCCTCACCGAGGAAGAGCTGATGTTCGACGTCGCCAACGCGCTCACGGGCGCGTGCGTGTCGTCGATGCTCGACCAGCTCGGACGGATGCCGGTGTTTTCGCAGCCCGGCCTGCTCGGCGAGGCGATCATGCTCGACGAGGTGTTCCAGCCGGGCCTGCTCGCCTGGGACGTCGCGCTGCTCGTCGAAGTCAATTTCGCGCTGGAAGACCAGCGCTTTCGCGCCCACCTCGTCATGCTGATGGCCGAGGAGTCGATCCATGTCGTGAGCCGGGCCATCGACGCGTTGTTACATAGCCTATGAACGAGCCAGCCGGGTTGCCAACACTAGCGGACCTCGTGGTCGAACGGGTGGGTTTCGGCATCTTCGTGGTCGATCGCGACATGAATGTGCTGAGCTGGAACCGCTTTATGCAGGATCACAGCGGCGTGACCGCCGAGGACGTGATCGGCCGCTCCATCTTCGAGCGCTTCCCCGACCTGCCGCGCGCGTGGCTCACGCGCAAGGTGGAAAGCGTGTTCCAGCTGGGCAGCTTCGCGTTCAGCTCGTGGGAACAGCGCCCGTATCTGTTCCAGTTCGACCATGACCGGCCGATCACGGGCGGTGTGGACTACATGCAGCAGGACTGCACTTTCATGCCGCTCATGCGCGGGCGCGACGTGATCGCCGTGTGCGTCACCCTCTCGGATGTCACGCACGTGAGCGTCATGCAGCGCGAGCGCGAGGAGGCCGTGGCCAAGCTGCGCGAATACGCCGACCGCGATGGCCTCACCGGCATCGCGAACCGGCGCTTTTTCGAAACGCGCCTCGCCGACGAATTCCTGCGCTGGCAGCGCTACGGCGGCGAGCTGTCGATGCTGCTGTTCGACCTCGACCACTTCAAGCGCATCAACGACGAGTTCGGCCACGTGGCCGGCGACACGGTACTGCGCTCGATGGCGCAACGCGTGTCGGGCGTGGTGCGCAAGCAGGATGTGTTCGGACGCTTCGGCGGCGAGGAATTCGCGCTGCTCCTGCCGTGCACGCCGCTCGACGACGCGCTCTACGTCGCGGAGAAGATCCGCCGCACGATCGGCGACGAGCCGATCGAGGTGCAGGGCGTGATCGTGCCCGTGACGGCCAGCGTCGGCGCCGCCACGGCACGCACGGGGGCGCCCGACTACGAAGGCATGATCAACGAGGCGGACGCCGCCCTCTACACGGCGAAGCGCCAGGGGCGCAACCGCTCGGTCGCGCTCGCCTGATCCCCGCCGGGGCGCAGGCAGTCCCCGCCTCGATCCGCCTCATCGCCCCATGCCCGGGGCTGTGCGTCCCTGTCTCCACTGCGGCCCCCTCGGCGGGCCCCCCTCGGCGGGCCCCCCTAAAGGTTGATATACTTTTGCCCGTTTCCGGCCTTGTGCGCCTCCTGGCGAGCAATTTTAGGGTCGGGTGCCTCGCGCGTGTCCGCGCGCGCGGGCGACCCGCGGCAATGCGGGCCCGAATAGAGTCGAACGCCCGGTGAGGGCGCCCCCAGCGGAGATCGTCTTGGCTGTTTCCAATCTCGTCGTGGACGATACACAACAAACCGACGCTGCCGCCGCTTCGTCGGGCAGCTCGTTTTACCTGGCGATGCGGATCCTGCCTCCCGCGCAGCGCGACGCCATGTATCAGGTCTACGCCTTCTGCCGCGCTGTCGACGACATCGCGGACAGCGACCTGCCGCGCGCCGAGCGCGCGGCAGGGCTCGACCAATGGCGCGCCGACATCGACGCGTGCTATGCCGGCACGCCGCGCGCCTCGCTCGCGGCGCTCACGCGCCACATCCATACGTTCGGGCTCCAGCGCGAAGATTTTCACGCGATGATCGACGGCATGGCCATGGACGCCGCCGAGGACGTCTGCGCCCCCGACGAGGACACGCTCGACCTGTACTGCGACCGCGTGGCGAGTGCCGCAGGCCGGCTGTCGGTGAGAATTTTCGGGATGCAGGAGGAGCCGGGCCGCTTGCTGTCGCACCATCTGGGGCGAGCGCTGCAGCTCACCAACATCCTGCGCGACATCGACGAAGACGCGGACATCAGCCGCTGCTATCTGCCGCGCGAGCTGCTCGCGCGCGAAGGCATCGCGGCGGGCAATCCGCACACGATCGCCGCCGACCCGTCGCTGCCGCGTGTGTGCGAGACGCTCGTGCAGCGCGCCCGCGCGCACTTCGCGCAGGCCGACGCGATCATGGACGCCGCACCGCGCGCGCAGGTGAAGGCGCCGCGCATCATGTCGGGCGTTTACCGCGTGCTGCTCGAGCGCACCGTGGATCGTGGTTTCGACCTGCCGCGCACGAAAGTCAGCAAGCCGCGCGCACGGCTCATGTGGATCGTCGCGCGTTACGCGCTGTTCTGATGCCTCGGCTAGTCCACGTCATCGGCGCTGGGCTTGCGGGCCTCGCGACGGCCGTGCGGCTTCAGCGGCGCGGCGTGCAGGTTGCGCTCTACGAGGCCGCCGGCCAGGCAGGTGGACGCTGCCGCTCGTACTACGACCGCACGCTTTCGGCGACGCTCGACACGGGCAATCATCTGGTGCTGGCGGGACATGCGCGCACGCTCGAGTACGTGCGCACGATCGGCGCCGGCGACGCGCTCGCCGGCCCCACCGAGCCGGGCTTCGCGTTCATGGATATCGCCGCGCGCTCGCGCTGGACGGTGCGCTTCTCGCGTTCGCGCATGCCGTTCTGGATCGGCGACTCGCGCTCGCGCGTGCCGGGTACGCGCGCCGCGGACTATCTGGGGCTGCTGCCGCTCCTGTTCGCCAAGCCAGGCCGCACGATGGCGCAGACCATGCGCTGCGAAGGCGTGCTGTGGGACCGGCTGCTGCACCCGTTCTTTCTCACGGCGCTCAATGTCGAGCCGCGCGTGGGCAGCGCGGAGCTGGCGGGGGCGATGCTGCGCGAGTCGCTCACGGCGGGCGGCGAGTCGTTCCGGCCGCTGGCGGCGCGCGGGGGCCTTTCCAGCGCGTTCGTCGATCCGGCCTTGCGCATGCTTCAGCACGGCGGAGCGGCGATTCGCCTCGACTCGCCGCTCCGGGAGATCGAGTACGACGACGCGACGGGCCGCGTCGTCGCACTCGATTTTCCAGACGGGCGTATCACGCTCGCGCCCGACGAGGCGGTGGTGCTGGCCGTGCCCGGCACGGCCGCCGCGGCGCTCGTGCCGGCGCTGCAGGCGCCGCAGCGTCACAATGCGATCGTCACGGTGCACTACGCGGTGACGGCGCCCCCGGGCCTCGTGACGCCGATGGCGCTCGTCAACGGCACGGCCCACTGGCTGTGCACGGCCGAAGGGCGGCTCTCGGCGACGATCCACGACGCGCGCGGCGTGCTCGACCTCGATCCCGAGGAAATCGCGCGCCGAGTGTGGGCCGACGTGGCCGAGGCGGCCTCGCTGCCGCTCGAGCCGCTGCCCGCCTGGCGCGTGTGCGCCGATGCTCGCGCGACCTTCGCCGCGGTGCCCGACGAGGAATGGCGCCGCCCCGCGACGCGCACGCGCTGGAACAATCTGATGCTTGCAGGCGACTGGACGGCTACCGGTCTGCCCGCGACGATCGAAGGAGCGATCCGCTCGGGCCGCAAGGCCGCCGAGCTGCTCCTGACCGAAAATTTGGAACGTAGATGAACGATTTATCCCAGGACATGCTCGGCATCGCCACGCCGGGCGTGGCGATGCCCACTCCCACGTTTGCCGGCGACACGGCCGCGGCGGTCGCCGCACCGCTTGCGACGCTCGACTCCGCCGTCGCGCGCGCGACCGACGCGATCCTCGCCGACCAGCGCGCCGATGGCCATTGGGTCTACGAACTCGAAGCGGACGCCACGATCCCGGCCGAATACGTGCTGCTCGTGCATTACCTGGGCGAAACCGCGAACCTCGAGCTCGAACAGAAGATCGCGCGCTACCTGCGCCGCATCCAGCTGCCGGACGGCGGCTGGCCGCTCTTCACCGACGGCGCAATGGACGTGAGCGCGAGCGTGAAGGCTTACTTCGCACTCAAGATGATCGGCGACGCCGACGATGCCGAGCACATGGTGCGTGCGCGCGAGGCGATTCTCGCGGCGGGCGGCGCGGAGCAGGTCAACGTGTTCACGCGTATCCTGCTCGCGCTGTTTGGCGTGGTGACGTGGTACGCAGTCCCGATCATGCCCGTCGAGATCACGTTGCTGCCGCAGTGGTTCCCGTTCCATCTGTCGAAGGTGTCGTACTGGGCGCGCACGGTGATCGTGCCGCTGCTCGTGCTGGGCGCGAAGCGTCCGGTGGCGCGCAACCCGCGTGGCGTGCGCATCGACGAGCTGTTCCGCGGCGCGCCGGTCAGCGTGGGCCTGAACGCCCGCTCCCCGCATCAGAGCAAGGGTTGGTTCGGTTTCTTCCGCGCCGTGGACGGCGTGCTGCGCGTGACCGATCCGCTCTTTCCGGCCTACCTGCGCCAGCGCGCGATCGACGCCGCAGTGGCGTTCGTGGACGAGCGCCTGAACGGCGAGGACGGCCTGGGCGCGATTTTCCCCGCCATGGCCAACGCCGTGATGATGTACGACGTGCTGGGCTATCCCGCCGATCATCCGCATCGCGCGATCGCGCGCCAGTCGCTCGAAAAGCTGGTGACGGTTCACACAGAGGAAGCGTACGTCCAGCCTTGTCTCTCGCCCGTGTGGGACACGTCGCTGGCGGCGCACGCCCTGCTGGAGACCGGCGACGCCCGTGCCGAGGATGCCGCGCGCCGCGGCCTCGAGTGGCTGCGTCCGCTGCAGATTCTCGACGTGCGCGGCGACTGGATCTCGCGCCGTGCGGCGGTGCGCCCCGGCGGCTGGGCGTTCCAGTACGCGAACCCGCACTACCCCGACGTCGACGACACGGCCGTGGTCGTGGCCGCGATGGATCGCATGGACAAGCTCGACAACACGAAGGCCTATGACGCCCCGATCGAGCGCGCGCGCGAATGGGTGGTCGGCATGCAGAGCAGCAACGGCGGCTGGGGCGCGTTCGAGCCGGAGAACACGCAGTACTACCTGAACAATATCCCGTTCTCGGACCATGGCGCACTGCTCGATCCGCCGACCGCCGACGTCTCGGGCCGCTGCCTTTCGATGCTCGCGCAGCTCGGCGAACTGCCGCCCGCGAGCGAGCACGCGCGCCGGGCGTACAACTACCTGCTCGAAGAGCAGGAGGCCGATGGCAGCTGGTACGGCCGCTGGGGCATGAATTACATCTACGGCACGTGGACGGCGCTGTGCGCCCTCAACGCGGCCGGCCTCGGTCACGACGACCCGCGCATGACGCGCGCGGTGCAATGGCTCGTGCAGATCCAGAACGACGACGGCGGCTGGGGCGAAGACGGCACCAGCTACAAGCTCGAATACCGCGGCTACGAGCGCGCCACGAGCACCGCTTCGCAAACGGCCTGGGCGCTGCTCGGCCTGATGGCCGCGGGCGCGGTCGATCATCCGGCGGTGGCACGCGGCATCGAGTATCTGCAGACAACGCAGCAGGAACACGGCCTCTGGGACGAAACGCGCTTCACGGCCACGGGCTTTCCGCGTGTGTTCTATCTGCGCTACCACGGTTATCGCAAGTTCTTCCCGCTGTGGGCGCTTGCGCGCTACCGCAACCTCAAGCGCGCATGCGTGACGCGTGTCACGGTCGGTCTGTGAGCGCGGCGGCTGGTATCAAGGCGCGCGCCCTGCCCGTGATCGCGGTGACGGGCATGGCCTTCGAGGCGAGCATTGCCGCAGGCAAAGGCCATGACGGCGTGCGCGCCGTCTACGCCGCGCGCGCCGATCTGCTGCAGAGCGCGCTTGCGGCGGCGCTCAAGGATGGCGCGGCGGGCATCGTCAGCTTCGGCACGGCGGGCGGTCTTGCGCCCGATCTCGAACCGGGCACCCTGGTGATCGCGCAAGCGATCGACGGGCCGTTCGGGCGCGTCGCGACCGACGCCGCCTGGAGCGCACGCATGGCCGACGCGCTGATGGCCTCGCCGCTCGCCTCAAAAACCCGGCGCGGCGTGGAGGCAGCCGTTGCCGCGCCGCTCACCGGCGCGGCGGACAAGGCAGCGCTGTTCAGCGCCTGCGGGGCGCTTGCCGTCGACATGGAATCGCATCTGGCCGCCGCCGCGGCGGCCGCGCATGGCGTGCCGTTCGCGGTGTGCCGAGCGATCGTCGATCCGGCGTGGCGCAGCCTGCCGAAAGCGGCCATGGCCGG
The DNA here is from genome assembly GCF_024206515.1 of Paraburkholderia sp. CNPSo 3281. NCBI lineage: Bacteria > Pseudomonadati > Pseudomonadota > Betaproteobacteria > Burkholderiales > Burkholderiaceae > Paraburkholderia > Paraburkholderia sp. CNPSo 3281. Next base: position 101,787 of record NZ_JAMBPS010000006.1, read on the forward strand.
CTTGCGCGACGACGGCACGACGGCGGTGCTTCCTGTCCTGCGCGAGCTGGCGCGCGACCCGGCGCAACTGGGCGGCCTGCTGCGCGTGGCGGCGGATGCGAAAGCGGCGCGCCAGTCGCTGAGCGCCGCGCGGCAGGTGCTGACGGCCACCGGCGCCTTTTTCCCGAAATGACCCAGGCGGGTTATTGAAATACCTAGGGTAAACCCTATCTCTGGTAACATCTCAGTGTTAACCCTAGGTTCGTATTGGCGAGCTGGGGACGAATCACATTTCGGGGAGTTACCAGCCATGAATTTTCATACTCGCAAGTGGGTCAAGCCTGAAGACCTGAATCCGAACGGCACGCTGTTCGGCGGCAGCCTGCTGCGCTGGATCGACGAAGAAGCGGCGATCTACGCGATCTGCCAGCTCGACAACCAGCGTGTGGTGACCAAGTTCATGTCGGAGATCAACTTCGTGAGCTCGGCGCGTCAGGGTGACATCATCGAGCTCGGCATAACGGCCACCGACTTCGGCCGGACGTCGATCACCCTGCGCGCCGAAGTGCGCAACAAGATCACGCGCAAGAGCATCCTGACGATCGAAAAGATGGTGTTCGTGAACCTGGGCGCGGACGGCATGCCGGCCCCGCACGGCCGCGCACGCATCCGCTATGCCGACGAAGCCTACGAGCGCTATCGCCAGACCGTGCAGACGACGGCGGACGCCACGGCGCTGGCGGCGGCGAACGAGGCGGAGCGCCAGGCCGAGAGCGAGGACGCTTCGGTGCATTGAGCGGTGCGCACGGCAGGATAAAAAACCCGGCAACCTTTCCAGGTTGCCGGGTTTTTTGCGTTCAGACGCCGCCGGCCCGCAAACGGGGGCGCTATGTTGCTTTCAGGGCGCCGACGCAGGCTTCGCTGGCACCGCCGTCCCACCCGAAGCCGCGACAGGCGCGGATGCCGTCGCCGGTGCGGAAGCGGCCGCCGCTGCCGCGACACCCGCCGTGCCGGCCGCCGCAGCCGCACCCGGACCCGCGCCCGCCGCGGCCGCACCCGTCGTCGCCGCAGCCCCGGCAGCGCCCGCCGCGCTCCCCTCGCCCGGATCCTCGTAATTCGGCAGACCATTGTTCGAAGCGCCGGGGGCGGCCGCGCCACCCGCGCCGCCGGCACCGCCCGACTCGCCCGGGTCCTCGTAATTGGGGGCCCCATTCTCGTTCGGTGTCTCGTCGCCGCCCGGTTCGCCGTAATTGGGCAGCGGCGCATTGCTGCCGCGCGAGCCGCGAATCAGCGATTCACGCTGCTGGCGGTAGGCGTCGCGCACGAACGAATACGGGTCGAGCGCGGCCTGCTTGAGCAGGTCGGTTGCGCCGAGCAGGTCCGCGCGCGCGCTGATGAACTGCGCGAGATACATCGGGTTGCGCACCGCCGGCTCGAAGTAGTTGATGACGTTGAACTTCACGTCCACGGCCATGCCGATGCCGTCGCGCACCGAACTGGGCCCGAACAGCGGCAGCACGAGATACGGGCCGGCCGGCATGCCATAGTGGCCCATCGTGAGGCCGAAGTCCTGATGATGCTTGGGCAGCCCCGCCGCCGTCGCGAAGTCGATCAAGCCGCCCAGACCGAAGGTCGTGTTCATCGCGATGCGCATCAGATCCTCGACGGCGTCGGTGATCTTCAGCTGCAGCACGTTGTTCGCAAAGTTGTCGACGTCTCCGATGTTCGAGAAGAAGTTCGTGATCGCCTGGCGCAGCGGCTGCGGCGTCACCTTTTGGTAGCCTTTGGCGACCGGCTGCGCGATGTAGGTGTCGAGTTTGTCGTTGAACGTGAAAATTGCGCGATTCGCGGGCTCGAACGGATCGCCCGGTTTGCGGTCGGGGCCCGTGGCGCAACCCGACGTCACGAGGAGCGCCAGGCCCGCCGCCGCCATGGTGAGCGCGGCTTGATTCTTCTTCATTGGTCGATCCCCTGAGTTTCCGATCTCTGGCGCTTTGCGCGCGGCTTGCCCATCAGCACCGGCTGGAACACCACGGCGCCTATCAGCGTACAGAACAAGGACAGTGCGAGCAGCTTGCCCATGCTCGACGTGCCCGGATGATGCGATAGCCACAGACTTCCGAACGCCGTGGCCGTGGTCGCGGCGGAAAAAAGCACCGCGTGTGTGAGGCTCGAATGCAGGAGGCCGGTTTGCCCCGCGCGCCAGGCCATCACGAAGTAGATTTTGAACGCGACGCCGACGCCGAGCATCAGGGGAAGCGCGATGATGTTGGCGAAATTTAGCTGAATTCCGAAGACGACGCACAGTTCGAGCGTGACGAGCGCCGATACCAGCAGAGGAATGATCGTGCGCAGCACGTCGCCGAAATTGCGCAGTGTGATCCAGAGCAGCGCCGTGATGAGCAGCACCGACCACCCCGCTGCCTGGAAGAACGCGAGGATGATCACGTTCGCCGAGTGCAGGATCGAGATCGGCCCGCCGATCGCGTTCGGCTCCGCCGCCTTCACTGCGTGTGCGAAGCGCGCGAGCATCACGTCGTCGTTGGAATCGACGCCCGGCGGCACGCGCGGCGCGATGTCCACGATCGCCTGGCCGGTCGGTGCCACCCAGTCGCGCGCCATCTCGGGCGGCAGGTTCTCACGCGTGATTTCCGAGGGCTGCAACAGGCGCGCGAGCTGCGCGAAGGCGAGCTTGAGCGTGAGGCTGAAGGCGGTTTCCGCGCGGTCGCGCGTGGCCGGGCTCGCGTTCGCGAGCTTCGCGAGCGAGTCGGACAGATGCTGCGCCTCGGCCGCGCCCGGCCCCGGATGGTCGCTTGCGGCGAGCGAGAGCTGGTTGGCCGCGCGCTTGAGCGTCTGCACGCGCACTTCATCGGTCACGGGCGAGGACGGCTGCTGCGTGAGCGCGGGCAGAAGCTGCTGTGCGGCGCTCGAGATCAGCATGAGCTTTTGCTGCTGATCGTCGGGAATCAGCGAACTGAGCGTGGTGGCTCGCGCCACATCCGGCAGCTTCGAGAGCCGCGCGGCGATCTTGTCGGCTTCTTCGAGCGACGGCGCGAGCACGCTCACGTCGTTGATCGAGATGACCGGCGAGTTCTTGAGCGCGAGCAGCGTCGCCATCGACTCGGTATGCGGATCCTTAAGATGCAGCGGATTGAAGTCGAAGCGCAGATGCAGCAGCAAGGGCGTCGCGCCCACCACGATGATGAGCGTGGTGATCAGCACGGGCTTGCGGTGCTCGGCGAGCCACTTGTCCACGGGCGCGAGGAACGCGAAGCCCGGCGAGGCGCGCTCGCCCCTGGGATTGAACACGCGGATCAGCGCCGGCAGCACCGTCATGTTGCAGACGTACGCCACGAACATGCCCACGCCCGCGATCTGCCCGAGCTCCGAAAGGCCCTTGTAGGCGGTCGGCAGGAACGAAAAGAAACTTTCGGCCACGGCGATGGCCGCGAGCGTGAGCGGCACGCCGATGGTGCGCGCCGTCTTGAGGAGCGCGGCGTCGAGCCGCTCGTCCTGAAAGCGCTCCTCGCGATACTTCACGCCGAACTGCACGCCGAAATCGACGCCTAGCCCCACGAACAGCACCATGAACGCGACCGAGAGCATGTTGAACGAGCCGATCATCATGAGGCCGAGCGCGGCCGTGATGACGAGACCGATCACGAGCGTGATGAGCGTTGCGCCGATCAGCTTGCCCGAGCGCAGCGCGAGCCACAGGATGACGAGCACGACGACGAGCGTGATCACGCCGTTGAGCGCGGCGCCGTCCTGCACCGAGGCGAACTCGTCGTCGGCGAGCGGCTGTTCGCCCGTGAGGCGCACGCGCGCGCCGAATTCGCTGTCGAGATGAAGCGAGGCGGCGGTCGTGCGGATCGCCTCCGACGCGTTCGCGCCCGCCTTGAGCGCGGCGAAGTTGAGTACCGGCTGCACGGTGATGAACGCGAACGCGGGCTTCGTGGCCGAGTCCTTGTCGACGAGCGCGCGCCACGAGAACGCCGCGGGCTTGCCGGCGAGCACCTCGTCGACGACGGTGGCGGCGCTGCCAAGCAGATTCGCCATTTGCGGCAACTTGATCTGGCCGATCGTGAGCGGCAGTTGCAGCGTGGTCGTGAGCGTGCCGGCCAGACCCGCGAGACTCGGGTCCTTCGCGAGCTGGTTCACGAGCGGGCGCGCCTGCACGAGCTGGCCCGTGGTCGAGAGCACGGTGGCCGTGGACGGAAAGAGCAGGCCGTTGTGCTGGAAGAACGGGCCGCCCGCGGGCTGTGAGACGGCGCTGAATTCGCGCGAGTCGGCCTTGAGCGCTTGCGCGAGCTTGTCGGCGGCGGCGTCGGCAAGCTCGGGCGCGTCGGCTTCGACCACCACGAGCAGCGAGCTCGCGCGCTGCGGGAACGCCTTGTCCTTGGCTTCGCTCAACGCGGCCCATTGGGCCGTGTTCTCGACGAGACCGCTGACGTCGGTATTGATCTTGAAATGCTTCGCAACGTACACGCCGGAGAGCACGGCAAGCACGATCGCGAGTGTGATCACCCACGCCGCGCGGCGCACCGACCAGGCGACGAGGCTAATGATGAATGGCTTCAGCATACAGGCGAGGGGGCCCTGTCAATTAGGTTCTTTGACGCGAAACGCAGAAGTATACCGGCCCCGCCCGTCCCGGCGCGGGTCATGCACACCTGGGCTCAGGCGGCGCCCCGGCAGCGCATCTGCCAAAGCCGTTATACTGGCTCAGCCGGCGGCGCGACGGTTACGTGATTGCACTTGCACGTAACCGCACGCACTGTGTCGCACTGTACCGGCGCCTGAATTTCACTGTTCCAGAAGAGCGTATGAAACGTTACCTGACCGCATTTTTCGTCGCCGCCTGTTTCACGGGCGTTTCGGGCGCCGCGTTCGCGCAGACCACGCCGGACACCATCGTCAAGGCCGCCGTGGAAGGCACCGTGAAGGCGATGCAGGCCGACCCGCAGGCACGCGGCGGCGACATGAACAAGATCACCCAGGTGGTCGAGACCCATTTCGTTCCCGCCACCGACTTCAAACGCACCACGCGGATCGCCGTTGGCAAACCCTGGGCGACGGCTACGCCCGAACAGCAGCAGAAGCTGTATGAGCAATTTCAACTCCTGCTCGTGAAGACGTACGCCTCGTCGCTCTCGCAACTTCGCGATACCCAGGTGACCTTCAAGTTCGCCCCCTCGAACACCGGTGGGGGCGCGAAAGACACCGTGGTGCAGTCGCATGTGATCAGCAACGGCGGCGACGACGCCATCGACTACCGTCTCGCGCAAACGCCCAACGGCTGGAAGATTTACGACATCAACATGATGGGTGCGTGGCTGATCCAGGTCTACCAGACGCAATTTGCCGACCAGATCGCCAAGGGCGGCATCGACGGCCTCATCAAGTTCCTCGTCGACCACAACGCGCGCAGCTGATCGTCGATCGGTGGTTGCACACGCACTGTGACTTTGCGGGCGCTCCGGGTAAGCCGGAGCGCCCGTTTCACTTTCTGCGGTACTCCACCGCGAACTTGATCAACTCCGCCTGGCCTTCGATCTCCAGCTTGCGCTTTAGGTTGAGCCGGTGCGTTTCCACCGTGCGCACCGAAAGCCCCTCGCGCTGCGCGATCTGCTTGCTCGAAAGACCTTGCGCGAGCGCGTCGAGAATATCCCGCTCGCGCGGCGTGAGACGCTCGACGGGCGTGCTGCGCGCCGACGCCTGGATCATGCGTGCACTCAAGCCCGCGCTGAAATACGTGCGCCCGGCCAGCACCGCCTCGATCGCGCGGATGATCTCGGTGGCCGGCGAATCCTTGAGCACGTAGCCGCTCGCGCCCGCGCGCACCGCCTCGGTCACGTATTCGACGTTGTCGTGCATCGACAGCATCAACACGCGGATGGCCGGAAAACGCTCGTGGAAAATGCCCGCGAGCGCGATGCCGTTCACGCCGGCCATGCCCACGTCCATCAGCACGAGATCGGGTTCGAGCGACGCGGCGAGCGCGATGGCCTCGTCGGCGTTGCCCGCTTCGCCTGCCACCTCGAAACCCGGCACGGCTTCGAGCCGTGCGCGCAGGCCGTCGCGCACGAGCGGATGGTCGTCCACGAGGACGAGGCGCGCGGGCCTGGCACCGGGGCTGGTCAAGTCGTTCACGTTTGCATTCGTCATCGTCATGTCGGCGTTCCTGATACAGCGGCGGCTCGGGATGCTGCATTGGACGCCGTATTGGACGCAATAGGCGCCCACGCGGTGACGAGCGTATGGCCAGGCTGCGAGGTGATGTCGAGGCGGCCGCCCAGCGCCTCCAGGCGCTCGCGCATGTTGCGTAGGCCCAGACCCGCGCGCGGGTCGGCCAGCGCGTGCGCCACGTCGAAGCCGCGGCCGTTGTCGGCAACGCCGAGTGTCACGCCGCTCGCGGCGACCTCCAGCGTGAGCGCGGCGCGCGCCGCTTGCGCGTGCCGCACGATGTTGGTGAGCGCTTCCTGCGCAATGCGAAAGAGCACGGTATTGACCGCGTCCGGCAGCGCGGGCACCGGCGCCTTGCGGCTCGCCGGCTTCGGCGCGGCTTGCGTGAAGGCGATCTCGATGCCCGTTTGCTCGGCCATCTCGCGCGTGAGTTGCTCCAGCGCGGCGGCGAGGCCCAGGTCGTCGAGCATCGAGGGGCGCAGGGCGTGCGAGATGCTGCGCACTTCGCGCAGCGTGTCGGAAAGACGTGAGAGGCCGGTGGCGAGCGACGCTTCGGCGGCAGGCACGCGCGTTTCGCCGCGCTCGAAGCGCGCCAGCGCCGACTCCAGCAACAGCTTCACCGAAACGAGCATCTGGCTGATGCCGTCGTGCAGTTCGCGCGAGAGCCGCGCCCGCTCCTGCTCCTGCGACTCGACCACCTGCTGCGCGAGGCGTTTGAGTTTGGCGTCAGTGCTGCGGTGCTCGCTCACGTTGAGCACGAGCGCACCGAGCGCGATCACGAGCACGCCCGCGAGTGCAATCACGCCGAGCCATTGAATGGTGTGCTCGATATTCGCGGAAGCGCGCTCGTCGATGTGCGCGAGCGTCGAATCGACGTCGTCGAGATAGATACCGGTGCCGATCATCCAGCCCCAGCGCGGCAGCGGCACGACATAGCCGAGCTTGGGCGCGAGCTTGCCCGTGGACGGCCGGTGCCACATATAGCGCACGTAGCCGCCGCCGCGCTGGGCTGCGGCAATCAGTTGCTGGATCGTGAGCGCGCCCTGCGGGTCGCGCAGGTTCCAGAGATCCTGGCCGACGAGCGCGGCTTCGCGCGGATGCATGAGCGAGCGTCCGTGCATGTCGTAGACGAAGAAATAGCCGTCGGGGCCGAAGTCCATCTTCTGCAGCACGGCTAGCGCGGCCAGCTGGCGGTCGGCTTCGCTCTCGGGGGCGGGCAACGCGGCGCTGGCGTTTTCCTCGGGCGCGTAGAGCGGCGCGATGGCGCTCGTGGCCAGTTCCACGTAGTGACGCAGCTCGATCTCCTTGCTCGACAGATAGGCGCTCTGCATGGTCGCGTGCTGCGTTTGCGCGAGCTGCGTGGCCTGCTGGCGCACGCCGATCCCGATGCCGGCAATGGCTGCGAGGAACGGCACGACCGCGAGCAGGAAGATTTTCGTCTTCAGGCGGCGATCGGCGAAGAAAAATGGGGCGGGCATGACGGCGTTCGGAAGCTGAGTCTGCAAGCATAACCGGGCGCGCGCGGCGCAGGCGCCAATTCACGCGCCGCGCGAGAGGGTGTCCTTGCGCGACGCGTTGCGCGCCGGGTACGACTATCGTTGCATGCGCAACGAACTGTTGCCTTCTCTACGTAATTCTACGTAGCGCGCTTACGTAGTTGTCCGGTTGTGGCTGACGGTCTGAAAGCGAATACTACCGCCCACGACATGGCGCAATGCGTCATGCTGCGCCGCCCTCGCCACGATGCTGTGGACGGCGCGCGAGGGTCCGGTTCCGATGCCGGACACAAAGCTAAAAACACAATGGAGACACCGCATGAGTCGGACATCCAGTTTTGTCGTCTGGACGCTGGTCGCGCTGCTTGGCGCGTTCGCGTTTGGCACCATCGCGCTCGCGCACGGCGAGCGAATCAGCGCACTGTGGATCGTGATCTGCGCCGTGTGCGTCTATCTGATCGCGTATCGCTTCTATAGCCGCTTCATCGCGAGCACGGTCCTGCAGCTGGACGGCCTGCGCATGACGCCGGCCGTGCGCCACAACGACGGGCTCGACTTCGTGCCCACCAACAAATACGTGCTGTTCGGCCATCACTTCGCGGCGATCGCGGGTGCGGGTCCGCTCGTGGGCCCGGTGCTGGCCGCGCAGATGGGCTACATGCCCGGCATGCTGTGGATTCTCGCCGGCGTGGTGTTCGCGGGCGCCGTGCAGGACTTCGTGGTGCTGTTCCTCTCCACGCGCCGCGACGGCCGCTCGCTGGGCGACCTCGTGAAGATGGAACTCGGCCCGGTGCCCGGCGTGATCGCGCTGTTCGGCACCTTCCTCATCATGATCATCATTCTCGCGGTGCTCGCGCTGATCGTGGTGAAGGCGCTCACGAATTCGCCGTGGGGCACGTTCACGGTGGCCGCGACGATTCCCATCGCGATCTTCATGGGCCTGTACGTGCGCTACATCCGCCCGGGCAAGATCGGGGAAATCTCGATCATCGGTTTCGTCCTGCTGATGGCTTCCATTGCCTTCGGCCAGCACGTGCACGATTCGCCCACGCTGGCAGCCTGGTTCACATTCACGGGCACGCAGCTCACCTGGATCCTGATCGGCTATGGCTTCGTCGCTTCGGTGCTGCCGGTGTGGCTGCTGCTCGCGCCGCGCGACTACCTCTCGACGTTCCTGAAGATCGGCACGATTCTCGCGCTCGCGATCGGCATTCTGATTGTCGCACCGGAACTGAAGATGCCGGCTTTCACGAAGTTCATCGACGGCACGGGCCCGGTGTGGTCGGGCAACCTGTTCCCGTTCCTCTTCATCACGATCGCATGCGGTTCGGTATCGGGCTTTCATGCGCTGATCTCGTCGGGCACGACGCCCAAGCTGCTCGATAACGAAACCAACGCGCGCTTCATCGGTTACGGCGCGATGCTGATGGAATCGTTCGTCGCGATCATGGCGCTCGTGGCCGCCTCGGTGATCGAGCCGGGTGTGTACTTCGCGATGAACGCACCGCTCGCCGTGCTTGGCACGACGCCGGACGCCATCGCGCAAACCGTGGGTCACTGGGGCTTCGTGCTCACGCCGGAGATGCTCACGCACACCGCGCAGGCCGTGGGCGAAACGACCATCGTCGCGCGCGCCGGCGGCGCCCCGACGCTGGCCGTGGGCATGGCGCAGATCCTGCACCAGGTGGTGGGCGGCGAGGCGATGATGGCCTTCTGGTATCACTTCGCCATCCTCTTCGAGGCGCTCTTCATCCTGACCGCCGTCGACGCGGGCACGCGCGCGGGCCGCTTCATGCTGCAAGACCTGCTCGGCACGTTCCACCCGTCGCTCAAGCGCACGGAGTCGCTGCCGGCCAACCTGATTGCCACTGCCTTGTGCGTGGCCGCGTGGGGCTACTTCCTCTACCAGGGCGTGGTCGATCCGCTTGGCGGCATCAATACGCTGTGGCCGCTCTTCGGCATCTCGAACCAGATGCTCGCCGGCATCGCGCTCATGCTCGCCACCGTCGTGCTCTTCAAGATGAAGCGCGAGAAGTTCGCGTGGGTCACGGCACTGCCTACGGTGTGGCTCCTCATCTGCACGCTCACGGCGGGCTGGCAAAAGATTTTCGACAGCAACCCGAAGGTGAGTTTCGTCGCGCACGCACAGAAGCTGTCGGCGGCGATCGCGGATGGCAAGATCGTCGCGCCCGCCAAGTCGCTCGAGCAGATGCAGCGCATGGTCTTCAACGACTACGTCGATGCCGCGCTCTCGGGCCTGTTTATCTTCGTTGTGGTGAGCATCGTTGCGTATGGCCTGATCGCGATTGCGCGTGCGCGCCGCATCGACCGTCCGACCGTGCAGGAAACGCCGTATCAGGCGATGCCGGCCGGCGGCGCGGCGGCCGTGACCAATCGCGTGCATTGAATCGACGTTACTGAACGGAGCACATCATGTTCTCGGGACTTCGCGACAACGTACAGACGGCCGGGCGCTATCTCGGCCAGGCCATGCGTTTGATGGTCGGTTTGCCGGACTACGAGGGCTACGTCGCGCATGCGCGCGAGACGCATCCCGACCGCCCGGTCATGACCTACGAGGAGTTTTTCCGCGAGCGGCAAAACGCCCGCTATGGGTCGGGCGCAGGGAAGTGCTGCTGACTGCCGACTGAGCGGATACGTTCAGCATGAGGCGCGACGGCGAAGGCCGTCGCGCCTTTTTTACGCCTGTAATCTTCGCGGCTCGGCGTTCGCTCAAAAAGCACTCAATTCTTGCAGTGCGGCTGCCGTTAACTTTGACGAAGTTCCACACCAGTTCGACGCATGACGCCGCGCGCGGCGGCGCGCACGGATTCGAATCGTCGGGAATCAGACTGCGCGTTTGCCGCGTGGGCAACGCCGCATCTTCAACCGTTGCACCGTAAGGTGTACGAATCAAAGAATTTCATGAACTCGCATCGAATCGGCGCAGCCTGGCTTGCCGCCGCTCTCACCGCGACGGTTACGCCCGTTTGCGAAGCGCAATACTCCACCGACTGGATTGCGAACACCTATGGCATCAACGCGACGCACGTGGGCAACGTGGCCCGCTCGATGTGGGTCGCGCCCGAAGGCGTCATCTACACGTCGTCGATGTGGGATGAGAACGAAGGCGGTGTGGCGATCTACCAGAACGGCCAGAACCTGGGTTCGATCGGCGGGCACGGCGACTTCCAGGGCGGCGCAATCACGGGCAACGCGACTTCGCTGTTCGTCGCGATGCAGTACAACGCCACATATGGCAGCGGCAACGTGGGGCGCTACAACCGCACGAGCGGCGCGCGCGACCTGCTGATCGCCGTGAGCGCCGATACGACCGAAAAGCTCGCCGATGTCATCACCGGACTCGCGACCTCCGGCTCGCTGCTCTACGTGAGCGATTTCCCAGGCAACCGCGTGCGCGTGTACACCACCGACGGCGCCTGGCAACGCGATTTCGGCGTGGCGGGCCCGGGCGCGCTGACGCTCGACGCGGGCGGCAACCTCTGGGTCGCCCAGAAGAGCGCGGGCGCCGTGCTCGAATTCAGCGCCGGTGGCCAGCTCTTGAACACGATCCAGCTGGCGTCCTCGGCGCGGCCGTCGTCGCTGTATTTCGATTCGCAGACCTCACAGTTGATGATCGGCGACTCGGGTCCAGACATGAACATCAAGACCTTCAGCGTAGCGGGCACGCCTTCGCAAACCGGCACGTTCGGCGTGCTGGGCGGCTTTCTCGACACGACCACGGGCATCAAGGGGCAGGTGGGCGACAAGCGCTTTACGCGTGTGGTCGGCATCGGCAAGGATTCCGCGGGCACGCTGTACGTGCTGAACAATCCGTGGGGCGGCTCGTGGGACCTCGGCCGCAACGGCGGCACCGATCTGCAGGCTTACGACGGCACCGGCACGCTGCGCTGGAAGCTTCAGTCGCTCAACTTCGAAGGCAACGCGGCGCCGGATCCGGGCACCGATGGCGCGCTGTTCTACGGCGGCATGAACCTCTATTCGGGCACGGCTGGCGGCACCTTCGTGGCCAACACCATCGACCCCATCACGTATCCGTCCGATCCGCGCATCAATCTCGCCGACACCGCGCGCGGCGAGCATTTCGCGCAGGTGGCGAGCGTGGGTGGCCAGCGTATTCTCGTGGCGGCCGGCCAGAATCCCGATACGTTCTACTTCTTCCACTTCAACGCGGCGAGCGGCTATATCGCCATTCCGGACTACACGCTGCCGGGATCGGCGTTCAATACGACGGCCCCGGTGCGCAACGGCTTTTGTCTCGACGGCAAGGGCGACCTGTGGGTCGGCCTCGACAAGACCAACGTCATTTCCCACTACCCGCTGACCGGCTTCGACTCGACCGGCAAGCCGCTCTGGGGCGCCGCGATCACCACGCCGATTCCCGCCACGATCTCGCGGCTCACCCGCATCGTCTATCTGCCCGAAAGCGACACGATGATACTCACGGGTGAGGACGCGAGCATCACCGACTGGACGGCGGTCGGCACGCGCGTCGAGGTGTATCACGGCTGGCTCGCCGGCAATACGAGCGCACCGAATCCGGTGATCACGCTCACGAGCGCGAATCCCAAATCGATCGCGGCCGCCGGAAACTATCTGTTCGTGGGCTACGTGCACACCGTGCCGAACATCGATGCGTTCAATCTCACCACGGGCGCGATCGATACGACGCTCATCGACAGCAACTCGAACGCGGTGTACGTGGGCAATGACGTGGATTCGATGTATGGGCTGCGCGCGTATCGGCGCTCGACGGGCGAGTATGTCGTGACGAAGGACAACTACAACGCTGCGAGCGCGGTGGTGTACCGGTGGACGCCGGCGGCGGCGAGCACGACCACGGCGAATGCAACGGTGTCGCCGTTCAGTGCGAAGTGACGAAAAAGACAAAGGGCGCAACGGCTAAAACCGTTGCGCCCTTTTCGCGTTTCATTCGCCTGTGGCGAAAACCGCTTTAGCTAGCCGCGACCGTAACCGGCTTCTTCGTCTTGGCCGAGTTCTTGATCTCTTCGAGCTTGATCTCGACGTGACGCGAGAACACGTACTCAGCCGGACGCGCGCCTTCGAGCGGGATGTCCTTCGCGAACGCGCCCGTCGTGCGCGGGCCCGAGAGGGCGATGCGCGCGGCCTTGAGCGGATGCGCGACGGTGTCCATCACAGCGGTGGCTTCGAAGCCGCAGTGGACCATGCAGTCCGCGCACTTCTCGTACTTGCCCGTGCCGTACTTGTCCCAGTCGGTCGTTTCCATCAGCTCCTTGAAGGTCTTCACGTAACCTTCGCCGACCAGATAGCACGGCTTTTGCCAGCCGAACACCGTGCGCGCCGGGTTGCCCCACGGCGTGCACTGGTAGCTCTGGTTGCCGGCCAGGAAGTCGAGGAACAGGCTCGACTGGCTGAACGACCACTTCTTGCCGTTGTTGCCGCGCTTGAAGATCTCGCGGAACAGGTTCTTGGTCTTGTCGCGGTTCAGGAAGTGCTGCTGGTCCGGGGCGCGCTCATACGCATAGCCCGGCGACACCGTGATGCCGTCCACGCCGATCTCGCCGACCGTGTCGAAGAACTTCGCCACGCGCTCGGGCACGGCGTCGTTGAACAGTGTGCAGTTGATGTTCACGCGGAAGCCGCGGCGCTTGGCTTCCTTGATCGCCGCGACGGCCTTGTCGTACACGCCTTCCTGCGAGACCGAGTGGTCGTGCGCTTCGCGGTCGCCGTCGAGGTGCACTGACCAGACGAAGTACGGGTTCGGCTGGTAGTCGTCCATCTTCTTTTCCATGAGCAGCGCGTTCGTGCAGAGATACACGAACTTCTTGCGCGCCATGATGCCCTTGACGATCTGCGGCATTTCCTTGTGCAGGAGCGGCTCGCCGCCTGCGATGGAAACGACCGGCGCGCCGCACTCATCGACGGCTTCGAGACATTCTTCCAGCGACAGGCGCTGGTTCAGGATCGGATCCGGATAGTCGATCTTGCCGCAGCCATTGCAGGCGAGATTGCAGCGGAACAGCGGCTCGAGCATGAGCGCGAGCGGGTAGCGCTTGTTGCCGCTGAAATGCTGGCGGAAGATGTACGAGCCAACGCGGACTTTTTGTAGCAGCGGAATAGACAAAGCGTGTCCTCCTTAAACTTCGCGCGCGACGAGCGGTTGCAAGAGCTTCGACGGCAGCTTGAATTCGACTTTTTCTTCACGGCCCGCCATCGTCGACACCTCGACAGGCCCCAACGCGCGCAGCGCGTCAATGACGTTCTCAACCATTTCTTCAGGCGCCGATGCGCCGGCCGTGATGCCGACCGTTTGCACATTGGCGAACCACTCGGCCTTCACTTCCGAGCCGTCGGCGACGAGATAGCTCGGCACACCCGTTTCGCTGCCGATCTCGCGCAGACGATTCGAGTTCGAACTGTTCGTCGCGCCAACGACGAGCAGAACCTCCACCTGATCCGACAGTTCGCGCACCGCTGCCTGGCGGTTCTGCGTCGCGTAGCAGATGTCGCGCGTGTCCGGACCGACGATGTCGGAGAACCGCGCGAGCAGCGCGTCGATGATGCCGCGCGTGTCGTCCACCGAAAGCGTGGTTTGCGTCACGTATGCGAGCGGTGCATCGAGCGGCAGATCGAGCTTCGAAACATCGGCTTCGCTCTGCACGAGCAGCACGGTGCCGGGAATCTGGCCGATCGTGCCTTCCACTTCAGGGTGACCGGCATGGCCGATCAGGATCAGCGTGCGGCCCGCCGCGACGTACTGGCGGCCCTGCACATGAACCTTCGTGACGAGCGGGCAGGTGGCGTCGAGCACGTCGAGGTCGCGTTCCTCGGCGGCGCGTTCCACGGTCTTGGCCACGCCGTGGGCGCTGAAAATCGCCACGGCGCCTTCCGGCACTTCGTCGAGTTCCTCCACGAAACGCGCTCCCTTGTTGCGCAGGTTTTCGACCACGTGACGGTTGTGGACGATTTCATGGCGCACGTAGACCGGCGCGCCGTGTTTCTGCAGTGCGCGATCGACGATTTCGATAGCGCGGACAACCCCCGCACAAAAGCCGCGGGGTTGGGCAAGGATCACTCGCATAAGGTGGCGAACTCCGACTGCCGCAAAAGGCGAGCGAATCGGTAAAAATGACCTGATCGCCTGCGGCTGTCTAATTATTAAGGATGCAAAAATCCGCCAAAGGGTGACGGAGTAAAAACCAGACGCGCATTTTAACCCCTTCGCCTTTCGTTTGCTGTGTGGAGCACGCGCAAGTGCGGCGTGCGCGCGACGGCGCAGCCCGCTTAGCGTCCAATTTTTCCCGAAAAGCCCGCTGCGTGGCGCTCCCACGGCCCGCGCAACGCGCGTCGCGCACGCTGGGCAGCACGGCGCCCGAAGCCGGCGTCCGGGCGTTGCGCGGTGCAACATACTCCGGGAACCCTTAAAATATGGCGTCCTGCGGGTCGCCTGGATGGCGCCCGGGGATACGACCCCATTCTGGACGCCTCGATGGAACCCGACCACTACGACGATTTTCCGGTAGCGCGTGTACTGCTGCCGAAGGCGCTCCGCGTGCCTGTCGGCGTGATCTACCACGTCGCGCGCACGCTCGACGACATCGCGGACGAAGGCGACTGGAGCCCCGAGCAACGCCACACGCGCCTCGCCGATTTTCGCGAAGGCCTGAACGCCGTGGCCGAAGGCCGCCCCGCACGCGTGCACCCCATGCTGTTCGCGAAGCTCGCGGACGTGGTGCGCGAGTGCGGCCTGCCGCTCGCGCCGTTTTACGACCTCGTCGCGGCGTTCGATCAGGATATCGACACGACGCGCTATGCCGACCGCTTCGAGCTGCTGGACTTTTGCCGGCGCTCGGCGAACCCGGTCGGCCATCTGATGCTGCATCTGATCCGCGAAGCGACGCCGGAGAATCTGGCAGATTCCGACGCGATCTGTACCGCCTTGCAGCTCGTCACCTTCTTGCGGGACGTGAGCGCCGACTGGGCGCGCGGCCGCATTTACCTGCCGCTCGCCGACCGCGAACGCTTTGGCGTGACCGAAGCGCAGATCGCCGCGGGCAAGGTGGACGACGCCTGGCGCGGGCTGATGTCGAACGAAGTGGCGCGGGCGAAGGCGCTGATGGTAAGCGGCGCGCCGCTCGCACTGCGCGTGCCGGGGCGCTTCAGCCTCGAACTCTGCAGCGTCGTGCACGGCGGCCTGCGCATGCTCGAAGTCATCGAGCGTAACGACTACGATGTGTTCCGCGCGCGGCCTGCGCTGCGCGCACCCGACTGGGCCGTGGTGCTTCTGCGCACGGCGGCCATGTGGCTGTCGCGCCGCGTGGGCGTGCGCGCATCTTCGATCGAGAGTAACAACGCATGACTACGACCATTCTGTTTGCCGTCTCCTGTCTCTCGCTGCTGATCTGGCTCGTGCTGCTGTTCGGGCGCGGCGGTTTCTGGCGCGCGCGCCCGGCTGAGCCGCTGCCGATCGTCGAGCCCGCGGCCGGCTGGCCTGCCGCGTGCGCCGTGGTGCCGGCGCGCAACGAGGCCGACGCGATTGGCGAGGCCGTCAGCTCGCTGCTCCAGCAGGACTACGGCGGCGAGTTTCACGTGATCGTGATCGACGACCACAGCACCGACGGCACTGCGGAAGCCGCGCGCGCCGCCGCGCTCGCGCTGCAGCGCCCGGAAAAGCTCAGTGTGATTACCGCCAAGCCGCTGCCGGCGGGCTGGTCGGGCAAGGTGTGGGCGCAGTCGCAGGGCATCGAGGCGGTGCGCACGCTCAAGCTGCCCGCCGACTACCTGCTCCTCACCGACGCCGACATCGGCCATCCGCCCGAAGCGCTCGCGCAGCTCGTGGTGCGCGCGCAGGCCGAAGGCCGCGACCTCGTCTCGCTGATGGTGCGGCTGCGCTGCGATTCCTTCTGGGAAAAGGCGCTGATACCGGCGTTCGTATTCTTCTTCGCGAAGCTCTATCCGTTCTCGTGGGTCAACAACCCGAAGAACCGCACGGCGGCCGCGGCCGGTGGCTGTATGCTGGTGCGCCGCCAGGCGCTTGAAGAGGCGGGCGGCATCGAGTCGATCCGCGCCGAGCTGATCGACGACTGCAGCCTCGCCGCGCGCATCAAGCATCGCGGCGAAGGGCATCACCCGATCCGGCTCGACGTTGCCGCGAAGAGCGTGTCGCTGCGCCCGTACGATTCGTGGAAAGACATCTGGAACATGATCGCGCGCACGGCCTTCACGCAGCTGCATTACTCGGCGTGGCAGCTGGCGGGCACGCTGCTCGGCATGACGGTCATCTATCTCGCGCCTCCCGTGGTCGCGCTCGTGCTCGGGCCGCAGGGCTGGCCCGCGTGGATCGCCTGGGCGCTGATGTGCTGCGCCTACGCGCCCATGCTCGCCTACTACCGGCGCTCGCCGCTGTGGGCGCCGTTCCTGCCGCTCGTCGCGCTGTTCTATGTGGGCGCGACGTTCGCGTCGGCATGGCGCTTCTGGCGCGGCAAGGGCGGTCAGTGGAAGGCGCGCGTGCAGGCGCCGGTGCAGGGGCGTTGAGGCGCTCGTAACCAGGCGCCGCCAATGAAAAAAGCCGTCGGTTTCGACGGCTTTTTTTATTTTGATGGTGTCCGCGCGCGCGTTAGCGCTGCGTGAGCAGCATGTACATCTGCACGACGATGTCGGGCGAGAACGTGAACGGCACCCAGCCGTGGCCCGTGTGCCGCAGCACCAGCAGGCGGTCGCCGTTGGATTGTTTCTGCACGGCCATCATCGGATTCTTCGTCGATGCGAAACGCCAGCCTTGCGGAATGCCGGGCGGCGGTTCGGGCTGCATCGAAGCGCGTGCGTTCGACAGTTCCTCGATCATCTGGCCGACTTGCAGCGCGTTGAGCGTCACCGTCTGGCCGCCGATCGTCAGCGTGATCTCGTTTTGCGACGGGCGCGCCACGTGCAATTCGGGCTGCGCAGACGCAGCGTTGGCCGCCTCGGCAGCGGGTTCGATGGCTTCGGCAGTGTCGGTCACGGTTGCATTGGCGGCTTCAACGGGTTCTGCGGCCGCGGCATCGGCAGCCTCCGCGGCCGTATCGACGGCGACGGTGTGCGGCTGCTCAGCGACGGCTTGCTCCGCTTCGCTGCTTGCAATGGGAGTGTCCTGCTGGGGAACTGCGGCGGCGCGTTCATCGGCGCGCGGTGCGTGCGCGGCGGCGGCGGCCTGAAGGAGCTGATCGACGCCCGCTTCGAGCACGCCAATCTGGTCTTGAAGATTCATGCGAGCTTCTCAGGTAAGACCCGCGATTCTACCCGCAGCTTGCGCGCATTGCCCTTCAGGCGTTGTACGCATGTCGCAAGAAAAGTTGTAACAGTTTCCTCGGCTTCCCTCATTTGGCGTTCAGATAGCCGGCCTCGCGGAACCACGCGAGCGCGTCTTTCAGGCCCTCGCGATACGGCCGCGCGCGATAACCCAGTTCGCGTTCCGCCTTCGCCGACGTGAAATACATCTTGTTTTTCGACATCTTCAGCGCATCGACGGTCACGAACGGCTCGCGCTTCGTGAAGCGCGCCACGGCTTCCGCGCCCATCGCGAGCGGGTAGAGCGGCCAGCGCGGCAACGCGATCGTGGGCGGCTTGCGGCCCACCATGCCGGCGATGTCGGTGAGCATCTGCTGCAGCGGCAGATTCTCGCCACCGAGGATGTAGCGCTCGCCAATGCGTCCGCGTTCCAGCGCGAGGAAGTGGCCGTTTGCCACGTCGTCCACGTGCGCGAGGTTCAGGCCGGTGTCGACGAACGCGGGAATCTTGCCCGTCGCCGCTTCGACGATGATGCGGCCCGTGGGCGTGGGCTTCACGTCGCGCGGTCCGATCGGCGTGGACGGATTGACGATCACGGCGGGCAGGCCGTCGCGCTCGATCATCCGTTCCACGGCGCGCTCGGAAAGGACCTTGCTGCGCTTGTACACGCCAATGGCCTGCTCGGGGGTGAGCGGCGAGGTTTCGTCGGCGGAGTTGCCCGAACTCGTGACCTTGAGCGTGGCAACGCTGCTCGTGTAGACGATGCGCTCCACGCCCGCGTCGAGCGCCGCGCGCATGGTGGCCTCGGCGCCTTCGAGGTTGGCGCGCTCGATCTCGTGCGGATCGGGCGCCCACAGGCGGTAGTCGGCGGCCACGTGGAAGAGGTAGCGCACGCCGTCGAGCGCACGGCGCATGGAGGCGGCGTCGCGCATGTCGCCGGTGACGATTTCGGCGTCGAGCGCTTCGAGGTTCTTGCGCGGGCTCGTCGCGCGCACCAGCACGCGCACGGCATAGCCCTTTTCCTGCGCGATGCGGGCGACGGCCGAGCCGACGAAGCCGGACGCGCCGGTGATCAGCACGAGATCGCGGTTGGCTCGGGAGGTGTCGGTCATTGCTGGGTCGTTTCCATGTTCGGTGTTGGCGCGGCGGCGTGGCACGGATTGTACGTGCCGCGGGGCGGCGCGTGCGCGCGTTGGCGTCTACAATGCCGACCGTAAAGCCTGCATGGAGAAACGAACAATGAGCGAACCGGATCTGGATACGCGCCTCGAAACGTATTACGTGCGCGTGCGCGGGACGGTGCAGGGCGTGGGTTTTCGTCACGCGACGGTGCGCCAGGCGCACGCGTTGCGCATTCGCGGCTACGTCGCGAACATGGAGGATGGCTCAGTCGAAGCCGTGATCCAGGGCACGGCGAACCAGGTGGACCGCATGCTTTCGTGGTTGCGCCACGGGCCACCGGCCGCGCATGTCAGTTCGGTGGAAAGCGAGGAACGCCTGAGCGAAAAACGTTACGAACGCTTCGAGCAGCATTGAACATCGCCCGATAAAAAAGCGGTGCGCCAGGCATCTGGCGCACCGCTTTTTCGTTTCGGACGCCGCTTACTTCACGGCCAGCAGGCTCTCCGCGAATCCCCATTCCTTTTCGACCCACTGACGCGTGCATTCGAAGCCCGCATCGGCGGCGATCGCCGGAATTTCATCGGCGTGATACTTGTGGCTGCTCTCGGTCCAGATGGTCTCGCCTGCGCCGATCTCGACGCTGAGATTCGCCGAGTGCACCTCGGCGTGCACGTCGCGCTTCGCACGCAGATGCATCTCGATGCTGCGCACGTCCGGATTGAAGCGCGCGACGTGCTCGAAGTCGTGCAGGTCGAAGTCGGCGTCCAGCTCGCGGTTGATGCGCGACAGCAGGTTCAGGTTGAACGCGGCCGTGGCGCCGATGGCGTCGTCGTAGGCGGCGATCAGCGTGTCCACGGGCTTGACGAGGTCGGTGCCGAGCAGCAGCGTGTCGCCGGGGCGCAGCATCGCGCGGATGTCACGCAGGAAGCGCGTAGCCGCGAGGCGCGCGAAGTTGCCGATCGTGCTGCCGAGAAAGAGCACGAGCAGTTGCTCGCCCTCTTTGCGCTGGCGGCTCACTTCGGACAGTCCGGCGAGATAGTCGCGCTCGTAGCCGACGATCGAAATGCGCTCGATGTCGGCCAGCTCGCGCCGGCACAGCTGCAGCGCGGTGCGCGAAATCTCGATCGGGCAGTACGACGTCGGGCGCTTGCGGCAAAGCGCTTCGAGAATGCGGCGCGTCTTGCGGCCGCTGCCGCTGCCGAGTTCGGCGACTTTCACGTCGGAGGGCAGCGCCTCGACGATCTCGGACGCGTAGCGCGTGAGCAAGCGCTCTTCGCTGCGCGTGACGCCGTATTCGGGCAGCACGGTGATGACCTCGAAGAGGGCCGAGCCGACTTCGTCATACAGATACTTCGACGGCAATTCCTTTTGCGGCGAGCGCATCAAACCGGCGCGCACTTCGGCAGCAAATGCGCTGGCGGCGGGGGAAAGGGCAAATGCGCTGGCGGGGTCGGCAACGGCGTGGCGGGGCGCAGAAGATGGCATGCGGGCTCCAGGGGGCGTTGGACGTTGGGGACGGCGTCGTGAATCGCGGCGGCGGGCGTTGGCGTGGCGCTCCGGGATAAGCCGGGCGCGACTCCAGCGGCGCTGGTGAAATCTCGCTCGTCGAAGCGAATTCCAGCCACGAATTCCAGCCAGTTAAGGCGACGGCGGGCTGGCATGGCGAGACTTACGTTCTAGTCCATCGTGGCCTGATCTGCCGGACAAAATTGCTCGGCCTGCACCAGATCCCGGAGCGCGCACGGCGTGTGCCCGCCTTGTCCGGCGTGGGTTTGCGGCGCCTGCCGCCGCCCAAACGCGACTAGAATGCGGTCTCGCCGACGGCAACGCCCGCCCACGCCTTATTCAATAGCCGATTCAAATGACAACGTTTTTACCCGCGCGTGCGAAAACTACGCACCGCACCGCTCGCGATTCCGCCGTTAGCGCTTTCCGTCCCCGCGTGTCCCGATGAACCAGTACGAACCCGGGCGCGGCATTGCGCTTTCCGCGGGCGCTTCGGCGTTGTTCGCGCTGATGTCGGCCTATACGCTCCTGCTCGCGCCGCTCGGCGGCCTCGATATTTTCGCGTGGCGCGTGATCTGGACCGCGCCCGGTGCGCTGGCCCTGCTGGTGCTGCGCAAGCGCGCCCCGCAGTTGCGCGCGCTCGTCGCGCGCATGGTGAAGGAGCCGCGCACCGCGCTCGCCCTGGTGGCGAGTGCCGCGTTGCTGGGCTCGCAGCTGTGGGTGTTTCTGTGGGCGCCGCTGCACGGGCGCATGCTGGAGGTGTCGCTCGGCTATTTTCTGCTACCGCTCATCATGGTGCTGGTGGGGCGCTTTTACTATCACGAGCGCCTCGAACCGCTGCAATGGCTCGCCGTGGCGTGCGCCGCTGTGGGCGTGGCGCACGAGTTGTGGGCGACGCACGCGTTCTCGTGGCCCACGCTGCTCGTCGCGTTCGGCTATCCGCCGTATTTCGTGCTGCGCCGCAAGATTCACGCGGATTCGCTCGTCACCTTCGCCGTGGAAATGCTGCTGCTCGTGCCGGTGGCGGTGATCGAAGTGCGCGCGGGTGGCTCGCTCGCGCTGCTCGATGCGCACAAGTTCCTCGCCTTCGTGCTGCTGCCCGGGCTCGGCGTGCTCAGCACCGTCGCGCTCGCCTCGTACCTGAAGGCGAGCCGGCTGCTGCCGATGGCGCTCTTCGGCATCCTTGGCTATGTCGAGCCGGTGCTGCTCGTGATCGTTTCGGTCACGCTGCTGGGAGAGCACCTCGGCATGCGCCAGCTCGCGACTTACGTGCCGATCTGGCTCGCCGTCGCGCTCACGGCGGTGCACGCGGCGCGGCTCATACGGTTCGAGCGCTGAGGACGGTTCAACGGCCGATTACTGCCGCGCTTCCCGGGCGCGCGGCGGATTGATGCGCGTCGGCCCCACCGTCGCCTCGATCGCCGCGCGCAGTTCCGGGCGCCAGCCGATGCCGAACAGCGCTTCGGCGAGTACGAAGAGCGGGCCGATCATGAGGCCGATGAGATCGTCGACGAAGGCCGGCTTGCGATGCTCCCACGCGATATGCCCGACGAACTGGAAGATCCAGCCGACCACAAACAGCGCCACGCCGCCGCCCAGCCACGCGGCGGTGCCTTGCTGCGCGAGCCAGGCGCCGAAGGCCACGCACGCGACGCAGACGAGCGCCATCATGAGGCCGAGCGGCACGTCCAGCACCAGGTAGTAGAGCGTCGCGGCGCCGAACAGGAGCCACGCGGGCGAGACGGGAACCGGTGGCCCGAGCGCGATCACCGGGCGCGAAAGCAGCACCGCAAGCGCGAGCACGATGAGCGGAATGCCGATGAAATGGGTGCCGATGTTGCGCGCGTCGCGGTGATAGGCCGCGTACTGGGTGAGTTGCTCGGTCAGGTTTCTCATGGGTGTCTCTCTGTCTCCAAAATCATTATGATCGTCGGGCTGACGAGCGCAAACCTTCGGCTAGCCGACAATTGCGCCGCTTTGTGACTCGCCTGGCCCCGCTCACCCTGCCCCGATGACCTCACGTTCCATCCCGCCTGTCACCGCCAGTCCGCCGTCCGCCGCCGCGCTCGAGCGCAGCGCGTGGTTTCGCGGCGCGCCCGAACCGTTGCGCGACGCGCTGCGCGCGGCGGGGCGCGTGCGCACGCTGCAGGCGGGCGAGCGCCTCTTCATGCGCGGCGACGCTGACGACGGTCTCTACTGCGTGCTGGAAGGCGCGGTGCGCGTGGGGGCGGCGAGCGTCGCGGGCCGCGAGGCGCTGCTCGCCGTGGTCGGGCCGGCGCACTGGTTCGGCGAGATCGCGCTCTTCGACGGCGGCGCGCGCACGCACGACGCCTACGCCGAGCGCGACTCCACGCTCTTTCACATGCCGCGCGCGGCGCTCGTGGCGCTGCTCGACGCAACGCCGGCATACTGGCACGCGTTTGGCCTGCTGCTCGCGCAAAAGCTGCGTCTCGCGTTCGACGCGATCGAGGAAACCGCGCTGCTGGGCGCTTCCGCGCGCGTGGCGCGCCGGTTGCTGCTGCTCTCGAACGAGTACGGCGAGGCGGCCGGGACGCAAGGCATGCCGTGCGCGCGCCGCGTGATCAACGTGCCGCAGGAGGATCTCGCGCTGATGCTCGCGCTCTCGCGGCAAACGGTGAACCAGATCCTGCGCCAGTTCGAGCGCGAGGGGTGGCTCGCGTTGCGCTACGGCGAAATCGAGATCGTCGATGTCGCGGGTCTGGCGTCAAACGCGCAATGACGCTCAGGCTTCGGCATCCATGCACGTCCATATCGATACATGTTGACGAATTACGTCAACATCGCGCAGCGCGCCTGGGCCGCGTTGCAGCCGGATCGCGTTTGCGCCGACAATGACGCCCGTTCGGCGCGCCCAGCCGCGTCGCCTTTCCCTTCCACGTCAGGCTCATATCGCTTCATGAACGACCGCGTCGTCGCCGCATTCGATTTTGATGGCACCATCACCACGTCCGACAGCTTTCGCGCGTTCATGCTCGACGCCGCCGGCCCCGCCCGCTTCACCGCCGCCGCGCTGCGCTGCCTGCCTTCGCTCATCGGCGTCCCGCTCGGCTGGTCGCCGCGCGGGCCGACCAAGGCGCGCTTCCTGTACGCCGCGCTGGGACGCGTGCGGCGCGAGGTGCTCGAAGCCGCCGCGCAGCGCTTCGTCGAGCGCCGTCTCCCCGCACTGCTGCGCCCCGACATGCTCGCGCGCGTGGCCGAACACCAGGCGCTCGGACATGAGGTCGTGCTGGTGAGCGCGTCGCCGTCGATCTATCTGCGCATGTGGGCAAAGACAGTCGGCATCGGCACTGTGCTCTCGAGCGAGCTCGAATGGCGCGATGGCGTGTACACGGGCCATCTGGCGGGCAACAACTGCTGGGGGCCGGAGAAGGTTGCGCGGCTGCGCGCGTGGTGGGGGGAGAACGCGCCCGCCACGCTCTACGCTTATGGCGACAGCCGCGGCGACAAGGAAATGACCGAGCTGGCGCAGTACGCATGGATACGCGGCGAGTCGGCGCTGCCGCCGCTCGCGATGGCGGGCGGCTTCGGCGCGGCGCGAATGGTTCGACGCGCTGCCGCGGCGCGAGATCGACGCTAACCTACGGCAACTAACTGCACCCAAGAGAGGAGACAGCCCCAATGAACGGACAATGGACTCAGGTGAAGTCGCACGACGGCGGCGAATTCCGCGCCTACACGGCGCTGCCGCCCGAGGGCAGCGGCCCCGGCCTCGTGTTGCTGCAGGAGATCTTCGGCGTGAACGGGTACATGCGCGCGCTCGCCGACCGCTACGCCGAGGAAGGCTACGTGGTGATGGTGCCGGACCTGTTCTGGCGTCTGGAGCCGAACGTCGATCTCGGCTACGAAGGCGCTGACGCGCAGAAGGCGTTCTCGCTCTATGAGCGCTTCGACGTCGATCTCGCGATGCAGGACGTGGCGCAAACGCTTGCCGCGCTGCGCGCGCATGCGCAGCACCGCGGCAAGGCCGGCGTGGTGGGTTTCTGCCTGGGCGGCAAGCTCGCGTACCTGAGCGCGACACGCACCGACGTCGATTGCGCGATCGGTTATTACGCCGTGGGCCTCGAAAACCATCTGGACGAAGCCTCGCGCATCACGTGTCCGCTCATGCTGCACTTCGGCGCCGACGACGCCCACTGCGACGCCGCCACGCGCGAGCGCATCACGCAGGCGCTGGCGGGCAAGCCTGGCGCCGAGCTGTATACGTATCCGGGTTGTGACCACGCGTTCGCTTCGTCTTCGCGCAAGACGTACGACAAGCCCGCCACAATGATGGCCTACTCGCGCACGCTCGCCATGCTGCGCCGGGTGCTCGGCCCGATCTACGACTTCAACGCGCTGTGGGAAGAGCACTGCTATCACGAATTCGTCGCGCGCAACCCGAGCGACGTGATGCCGACCATGGTCGCGCAGCCCTACGTCAACCACATTCCCACGATGACGGGCGGCGTGGGCCACGACGAGCTCAAGCGCTTCTACACGCACCACTTCGTGCATTCGAACCCGGAGGACACGCGCCTGATCCCGATCTCGCGCACGATCGGCTCGGACCGCGTGGTGGACGAGTTCATCTTCTGCTGCACGCACGACCGCGAGATCGACTGGCTGCTGCCGGGCCTCGCGCCCACGGGAAAATACTTCGAAGTGCCGATGCTCGCCGTGATCTGCTTTCGCGGCAACAAGCTCTATAACGAGCACATCTACTGGGACCAGGCTTCGGTGCTCGCGCAGATCGGCGCGCTCGATCCCACCGGCCTGCCGATCGCGGGTGCGCAGAGCGCGAAGAAGCTGCTCGACGAAACTTTGCCCTCGAACACGCTCATGGCGCGCGCCTGGAGCGAGAGTGAAGGCAAGCCGTTCTAACGCGCACGTTTCGCGCGCGCCGGATCAGTTGAACGGATTGTCGACGACGCCGGGCTTCTGGTCCGGCTCGTCGGCGACCTTCGCGGGCAGGTGCGGGTCGGCCTGCAGTTTCTTCACGACGTCATCGAGCGCCGCCTTCAGCGCCAGCGCGGCGGCGAGCCCGCGCTTGTCGCGCGTGAGTTCCAGCGTGCCGGCGAGCGTCACGCGCGTCGTGCCGTTCGTGAGCGTGAGCGCGTCGCCTTGTACGTTGAGCACGTCGTTGTCGTTTGCGTATGCGTCGAACACCGTTTGATTCTCCTTCTGCGTGATTGTGGCGCGCCTACCAGCCCCATTTGCTTACGGCAAAGCCGCGGCCATTGAACGAGACTTTTTCCTTTGCCGCGACATTCGCGGGAATGCCCGGGAACGCAATGCCGCTCTGCGCTTCGAGATCGCGTACCGAGCGCACGTCGTAGCGATCGACAGCCGTATTGTCCGCGACGATCGCGAACGCGAGCTGCTGCGAAGGCACGTACACGACCTTGAAGATCTGCGTCGGCACGAGCACGCGCGTTGCGCCGATCGTCTGGAGCTGTGCGCCCGTAAAGAGCGGGCCGGTCACGACATACGCTTCGCCATACTTCGACGCGAGCTTGCGCACGGCGGTTTCGATATGGGCCCAAAGGCGCTGGTTGTTGTCGCGATTCTGCGGAACCATGTTGGCGAGTGAAAACGATTCCGCCATGGCCTGTGCGTTCCAGCGGTTGCCCGCAGGGCTCATGTGGCCGCGGTCGAAGCCGCTGCGCTTGTAGTCGGCGAGCGTCGCGCCTTCGCCTTCGGGCAGGCGGTCGTCTTCGAAGAAGCGGTTCGTGCGCGTCATGTCCTTCGCGGCTTCGAGGTGATCGCGCGTGAGATGCTCGGCGGACCACAGCGGCCCGTGCGTGACGCCCGAATGCAGCACGACAAAATCCGAATAGCAGAGCATGCGCGTTTTCGGCGCCATGCGCTGATTCGTGAGCCTCGGGAACTGGCCGTCGGGCACGAATTGCGAACAGGCCGGTGCGGCGATTGCATGGCTCGCGGCGGCGAGCAGCAGGGAGGCAACAAGCGAGGCAAACAGCTTCTTCATCGAAAGGACAGGCTGGACTGGGGTGGGATCAAGCGGGCTGAAAGTATAGCGGGCACATGGCGGCGCGTGGAGGCGGGAGAAAAACGCGCGGCGCAAAAAACGCGCGCCCGCTCAAGGGCGGGCGCAAGCGAGAGGTGACGCACAAACAGATGCAATGAGCGCGGCAGCGTTGCGTTGCTGCGCGAGGAGCGAGGCGGCAAATGATGCCGCCTGCATTCAATCGGTCAAATCATCAACAACGACTCAGCCTGCAAAAAGCGAATGCTCGGCGCGGACCATCTGGCGGTCCACGGCCTGGAGGCGCCATTGGCCTTCCATTGGCGAGTGCGAGGTTTCGCACGACCATGTCGCGTCGCCGTGTGCGGAACTGATTTCCTGGCGGCGGTTCACGTGCAGGCCGCGTAGCGTGCACAGCGGCTCGTTTTCGAGCGGTGCGCAGAGCGATGTGACACCATTCGTGTCGCGCAATTCACCCCATTCTGGCAGGTCGATCCCTTCGTGAGACTCGCGGGACCAGCGTTGCTGGTCGGTGTCGAGCCAGAGCACTGCATAGTCGTGATTGACGGTCGGATCGGAACCGTTGATCAGGATCGTAAGTCGCATGGCATCTCCGCAAAATTGATCGGGCGCGTCGGCAATTTCCAAGTCTAGGACGACTCCGCGCGCGCGCAAAGTGAAGAGTGCAGGACAGATGGTCGCACGCATGGCGCGTGCCTGGAGCGTCCCTCTTTGCGCTCGTTTCTGCCCGCGTAAACCCGGCTACGCTATCACCGGGATTGAAATTCACAATTGGGAACGCAAACGCCACAACCTAGATTGATAGTGCGGCGAACTCGCCCACGCATGCTGCATTGCACGAAGGCGAATGGCGTCGCGTCCCCACATTTCAGGTCGAACGATGGAGGCACAGATGGCACAGCTAAAGGGCTCGAAGACGGAACAGAACCTCAAGGATGCATTTGCCGGCGAATCACAGGCCAACCGCCGTTATCTGTATTTCGCAGCCAAGGCCGACGTAGAAGGACAAAACGATGTCGCGGCGCTGTTTCGCTCGACCGCTGAAGGCGAAACCGGCCACGCGCACGGCCACCTCGAATATCTGGAAGCGGTAGGCGACCCGGCAACCGGGCTGCCGTTCGGCACCTCGCGTCAGAATCTGCAGGCGGCCATTGCGGGCGAAACGCACGAATACACCGACATGTACCCCGGCATGGCCAAGGTCGCGCGCGACGAAGGCTTCGACGAAATCGCGAACTGGTTCGAGACGCTCGCCAAGGCGGAGCGCAGCCACGCCAACCGCTATACGAAGGCGCTGGACGTACTGGCGGACTGAGGCGGGCCGGGCGTCGCTGCGTGCCTGACGGCACGCACCCACGACGCGCGCGCTTTTTGTTTCGCGTGCCGGGCAAGCACCGGCGCGCGTTCGCGCGCGCCCACCTAGCCGCGTATTTGGCTGATAAATAAAAGCAGGAGACGTCATGCCCCACAAGGAAGGCAGTCTCGAAGCGCCGACCCGCCATCCGCTCGACTGGCGCTCCGACGCTTTTTACGACCAGGCCCAGCTCGATACGGAACTCGCGCGCGTGTTCGATATCTGTGCGGGCTGCCGGCGCTGCGTGTCGCTATGCGGCGCGTTCCCCACGCTGTTCGATCTCGTCGATGAAACCGATAGCGGCGAAGCGCACGACGTCGACAAGGCGTCGTTCGACAAGGTCGTCGACCAATGCTATCTGTGCGATCTCTGCTATATGACGAAGTGCCCCTACGTGCCGCCGCACCCGTGGAATGTGGATTTTCCACATCTGATGCTGCGCGCCAAGGCCGTTCACTATCGCAAGGGCGAAGTGAAGCTGCGCGACCGCGTGCTCTCGAATACTGACGCGCTCGGCCAGATCGCGGGCATTCCCGTCGTCACACAAACAGTCAACGCCATCAATCACACGAAGGCGATGCGCGGCGCGATGGAAGACATGCTGGGCGTCGATCGCAAGGCGTGGCTGCCGGACTTCGCCACGCACAAGTTTCGTAACGCTGCAAAACGCGCGGCCTCGAGCGAGGTGCGCGACGGCGAACGCACGCCGGGCAAGGTCGCCATTTATGCGACCTGCTACGTGAATTTCAACGAGCCCGGCATCGGCCACGATCTGCTCGCTGTGCTCGACCACAATGAGATTCCCTACGAGCTGGTGAAGAGCGAATGGTGCTGCGGCATGCCGCTGCTGGAGCAGGGCAATCTGGAGGGCGTGGCGCACAAGCAGTCGCAGAACATGCCGATGCTCGCGCGTTACGCGCGCGAAGGTTATGCGCTGATCGGCGCGGTGCCGAGCTGCGTGCTCATGTACAAGCACGAGCTGCCGCTGATGTTCCCCGACGACGCCAACACGAAAGCCGTGAGCGACGCGTTCTGGGACCCGTTCGAGTATCTCGTGGCGCGTCATCGCGACGGCCTGCTGAAGACCGATTTCCGCGAGCCGCTTGGCAACGTGTCGTATCACGTGCCGTGTCATGCGCGCGTGCAGAACATCGGCCGCAAGACTTTCGACCTGCTTTCGCTCGTGCCCGAAACGAAAGTCACCGTGGTCGAGCGCTGTTCGGGCCACGCGGGCACGTTCGGCGTGAAGAAGGAGTTCCACGCCATGTCGATGAAGATCGGCACGCCCGTGTTCAAGCAGATGGCGCAGGCCGAGCCAGGCCAGGCCGGGCCGAACTTCATCTCGTCCGATTGCCAGCTCGCGGGGCATCACATTGCGCAGGGCATCGAAGAGAACCAGCTAGGCGAGCCGCCGCTCGCTCATCCCATTACCTTGCTGCGCCGCGCCTATGGCATTTAGGCCCCGACGCCACCACGCAACATTCACGAGGCACGACTCATGACGATCGCGAGAAATTCGCTGTTGACGCTGGAAGCCTACGCCAGGGTGCGGGGCGATATGCGCAAACGCATCATCGAGCACAAGAAGCAGCGCGTGGTATCGCTCGGCAATCACCTCACGTTCCTGTTCGAGGACGAGACCACGATTCGCTACCAGATCCAGGAGATGCTGCACATCGAAAAGATCTTCGACGAAGACGGCATTCAGGGCGAACTCGCGGCCTATCTGCCGCTCGTGCCCGACGGCGGCAACCTGAAGGCGACCATGCAGCTCGAATACGAGAGTGAAGTCGAGCGGCGCGCGGCGCTGTCGCGGCTGATCGGCATCGAGGACAAGGTGTTCGTTCAGGTGGATGGCGAGGCGCCCGTCTACGCGATCGCCGATGAGGACCTCGAACGCGAGAACGCCGAAAAGACCTCGGCGGTGCATTTCGTCCGGTTCGAACTCACGCCGCAGATGAAAACGCGCCTGCGCGAAGGCGCCACGCTCACGATAGGCTGCGATCATCCGAATTACCGCGTGTCGACGCAGACCATCGACGGCGAGGTGCGCGCCTCGTTGCTCAAGGATCTCGCCTGAGTCGCTTCACATGCCTTGTCAAACGTCCTTGCGGTACATGACGAAACCAGGCTTCACGGCCACGTCGTCGTAAAGCCGCATCGCCGTGTGATTCGTCTCATGCGTGTGCCAGTACACGCGCGACGAATTCGACGCCTTCGCGTGCGCATAGACGGCTTCGATCAGCGCGCGGCCCACGCCCTGGCCGCGCGCGTCTTCTACGGTGAAGAGATCCTGCAAATAGCAGATCGGCCCTTCCAGAATCGTGTTGCGGTGATAGATGAAGTGCACGAGGCCGAGCACGCGTTCGCCGCGCACAGCGATGAGCGCGTGCATGGGCTCGTAGCCGTCGAAGAAGCGCGACCAGGTCGTGCGCGTGATGTGTTCCGGCAGCGCGGTTGCGTCGAAGCGGCCGTAAAAGCGGTTGTAGCCGTCCCAAAGCGGCAGCCATGCAGCGAAATCGTCGGGTGCGACGGCGCGAACTTGCAGCGTCGTGTCGGTCATGCGTTGTCTCCTTGTCGGCAGGCTTGCCCGGACTCCCAAGCGTAAGCGACTTGTGGCACCATTGTTAGTCCCACCGAAACCAAAAGCAATGGAGCCAGAGGTTTGGACTACGCGTTGATGATGACGGCCTATGCGAAGCGCGCCGTGCGCAAGCTCACGCAGCAGGACCTGCTGTACGAGAGCCTGCGCCGCGCGATTCTCGACGGCGACATTGGCCGCGGCACGCGCCTCGCGTCGAGCCGCGCGCTCGCGGAGCAGCTCGGGATCGCGCGCAATTCGGTGCTCTATGCGTATGAGCGGCTCGTGGAAGAGGGCTTCGTCAGCGCTACGCGCCATGGTTCGGTCGTCAACGCGGTCAGCGCCGGCGCAGCGGCAACGCCTGCCCACACGGCGCAGCGCGAAGATCCCTTGCCTGCGCTTGCGCGCCGCGTGCGCGAATTGCCGCCGCGCCGCGCGGGCCGCGACGGTTCGAAAGCGCTGCGCCCAGGCGTACCCGCACTGGACGCGTTCCCCTACGCGCAATGGCGCACGGCGGTCGAGCGCGCATTGCGCGAGTTGCGCGCGCACGATCTCGGCTATGGCGACAGCGCGGGCATGCCGGCGCTGCGTCAGGCGATTGCGCAATACGTGCGCGTGTCGCGCGGCGTGCGCTGCCAGCCCGGCCAGGTGTTCGTCACGGACGGTACACAGTCGAGTCTCGACCTGTGCGCGCGTCTCTTCGCGGATGAGGGCGAGCGCGCGTGGATCGAAAATCCAGGCTACCTCGGCGCGCGCGTGGCGTTCACGGCCGCCGGGCTGGAACTCGTGCCGATGAGCGTGGATGCGGCGGGCATGGCGGCGCGCCCCGAGGACTGGCGCGAGCGGCCGCCGCGACTCGTTTATCTCACGCCGTCGCACCAGTATCCGCTGGGCTGCGTGCTGAGCCTCGAGCGACGGCTCGCGCTGATCGAGCAGGCGCGTGCGTGCGGCGCGTGGATCGTCGAGGACGACTACGACAGCGAACTGCGCCACGACGGACCGCCGCTGCCGTCGATCCAGGGCCTCGCCGACGACGCACCCGTGATCTATCTCGGCACCTTCAGCAAGACGCTGTTTCCCGCGCTGCGCATCGGCTTCATGATCGTGCCGCAGCGTGTGGCGGCGCCGTTCGCGCAGGCGCATCACACGCTCGTACGCCAGGGGCGCGTGGCGGAACAACTGGCGCTGGCGGAATTCATCGAAAGCGGGCGCTACGCGCGCCATTTGCGGCGCATGCGCAAGCTCTATGAAGAGCGCCGCGACGGCCTGGTCGCCGCAATCGACAAACACCTGGCCGGCATGATGACGGTGTCGGCGGACGCGGGCGGCATGCATTTGAGCGTACGCCTCGATGCGCCGCTCTCCGATGCCGATGTGAGCGAAGCCGCGCGCCCACACGGCCTGCATCTCTCGCCGTTGAGCGCGTATTGCGTCAATGCACCGGACGCCACGCGCTACAACGGCTTCCTGCTCGGCTATGCGGAAACGCCGCCGCAAGTTGCCGACACGCTCATGCAGACGCTCGCGCGCATCATGCGTGAACGTCTGCCGGCGGCTTCATCGCTTACTGATGGCCCGCAATCACATGCGGAAGATAGGGCGCTTCGAGCGTCTTGATCTCTTCGTCGGAGAGCTTGAGCGAGAGCGCGGCGACAGCGTCTTCGAGATGCTGCGGTTTCGACGCGCCGATGATCGGCGACGTGATGGGGGGCTTGCGCAGCAGCCACGCGAGCGCGACCTGCGCCCGCGAGACGTTGTGCGCCCGCGCGATGGTGGCGACCGCATCGATGATGGCTTTGTCCGCATCGGCGCCATAGAGCGTCTTGCCGAACTTGTCGGAGGCCTCGCGCTCGCTCGATTCGTTCCAGTCGCGCGTGAGGCGGCCGCGCGCGAGCGGGCTCCACGGCATCACGGCAATGCCCTGGTCGGCGCACAGCGGCAGCATTTCGCGCTCTTCCTCGCGATACAGCAGGTTCACGTGGTCCTGCATGCTGATGAACTCGGTCCAGCCGTTCAGGCGCGAGGTGTAGAGCGCCTTGCTGAACTGCCACGCATGCATGGACGAAGCGCCGATATAGCGCGCCTTGCCGGCCTTCACGACATCGTGCAGCGCTTCGAGCGTTTCTTCGATGGGCGTGTTGTAGTCCCAGCGATGGATCTGATAGAGATCGACGTAATCGGTGCCAAGGCGCTTGAGGCTATGGTCGATTTCCGTGAGGATGGCCTTGCGCGACAGACCCTGGCCGTTCGGGCCGGGCCGCATGCGGTTGTAGACCTTCGTGGCGAGCACGACGTCGTCGCGCTTGACGAAGTCGCGCAGCGCGCGCCCGACAATCTCCTCAGAGGTGCCGTCCGAATAGGTGTTCGCGGTGTCGAAGAAGTTGATGCCGGCGTCGAGCGCCTGGCGGATGAGCGGGCGGCTGGCGTCCTCGCCGAGCGTCCACGGGTGCGTGCCGCGCTCGGGCGCGCCGTAGGTCATGCAACCGAGGCAAAGACGCGAAACCTGCAACCCTGTCGAGCCGAACCTGACGTAATCCATTGCTGTTGCTCCTGGCGAAAAGGCGATTCAAGCAGAGGAAGTGCGTGCGCCGCGCGAGGGCGGCGGACTTTCGCAAGCGTATAACAGGCTCGGAGTTCGTGCAGGGCGTGCCGCGTCAGAACATCTCCATCACGCGGTGATAGAGCATGCCGATTTCCAGCGCGGGCCGCCGCCACGCGGGGCCGCCGGGGAAGCGCGCGTGCCGGAGCCGCGCGAACAGATCGAACGAGGTGCGCTCGCCGACGATGGCCTGCGCAACGAGATGCCCCGCCATGCCCGTGAGCGCGACACCGTGCCCCGAAAAGCCTTGCACATAGTAATAATTCGGGTCGATCGCGCCGAAGTCGGGCGCGCGGTTGCGCGTGACATCGACAAAGCCGCCCCATGCGTATTCCACGCGGGCACCGGCGAGCTGCGGGAAGGTATCGCTCATGCGCGTTTGCATGGCCGCTGCAAGGCGCTCGGGCGCGGCGCCTGTCGAATCGGCGCGGCCGCCGAACAGCATGCGGTTGTCCGCCGAGACGCGGAAGTAGTCGAGAAAGAAGTTGTTGTCGCACACGGCGGAACGTTGCGCGATCAACGAGTCGGCCAGCTCGCGGCCTAGCGGCTCCGTTGCGATGATGTACGAGGCGATGGGCGCGATGCGCGCGGCCACGCCGCCGGGCAGCACACCGCCCGGGGCGGCGTTGCAGCACGACACCACGAAGCGGCAGCGGACTTCGCCGTGTGTGGTCTTGACGACGGGCCGCGCGCCGCGTACGACTTCGAGCGCACGCGTATGCGCGAAGAGTTGCG
The DNA here is from genome assembly GCF_024206515.1 of Paraburkholderia sp. CNPSo 3281. Lineage (NCBI taxonomy): Bacteria > Pseudomonadati > Pseudomonadota > Betaproteobacteria > Burkholderiales > Burkholderiaceae > Paraburkholderia > Paraburkholderia sp. CNPSo 3281. The sequence continues at coordinate 135,621 of NZ_JAMBPS010000006.1, forward strand.
CGCCTTCGCGGCGCGCGGCGGCGGCGAGGCCAAGACAGTACTTGAGCGGATGCAGATGCCCCGAGACCGGATCGTAGACGCCCGCGATATAACGCTGCGACGCCACGCGTGCGCGCGTGGCGTCGGTGTCGAGCCATTCGAGGCGATCGTAGCCCCAGCGCATGCGTGCGGCGTCCATCCATGCGCGTAGATCGGGTACGCGCTTCGTTTTCGTTGCGACGGTCAGATAGCCCGGCGTGAAGTCGCAATCGATGCCATAACGAGCAATGCGCTCGCGCACGAATTTCACGCCCTCGATGGAGAGCGCCCACGCCGCGCGTATGCCTTGCGCGCCGAGCTGCTTTTCGAGCACTTCGTCTTTCGCGAAGCCCACGAGCGTCTGCCCGCCGTTGCGGCCCGAGGCGCCCCAGCCGGGACGATGGGCGTCGAGCACCACGACCGAAAGGCCGCGTGCGCGGCACTCGAGCGCGACCGAGAGCCCGGCGAAGCCCGCGCCGATCACGCAAACGTCGGCGTCGAGCGTGCCTTCGAGAACGGGGTCGTCGTCGGCGGGGCGCGTGGCGGTGGCTTCGTAGTACGAGTGGCGGGCGAGGGCGTCCGCCTGGGCGTCGAGGTCCAGTGTCATCAAAGCAGGTCCTTCATGCGATACCACGCCATCGCGAGCACGAGGGCAGGGGTTCGCAGTGTAGCGCCGCCGGGGAAATCGCGGTGACGGATCTTGCCGAACAGGTCGAAGCGCGCGGCCTGGCCGTGGATCGCTTCGGCGATCAGCGTGCCCGCGAGCCCTGTGACGTTCACGCCGTGGCCCGAGAACCCCTGCGCGAAATACACCGTTGGCGAGAGGCGCCCGAAGTGCGGCGCGCGATTCATCGTGATGTCCACGTAGCCGCCCCACGCGTAATCCACCTTCACATCAGCGAGTTGCGGAAACGTTTTCAGCATGTCGCGGCGCATGGCTTCGCCTAGATTGGGCGGCGCGAAGGTGGAATAGCTCACCTTGCCGCCCCAGAGCAGGCGCGTGTCCGCGGCGGGACGGAAGTAGTCGAGCACGAAGCGGCTATCGCATACGGCAGCCTGAGCGGGCATCAGCGCGTTCATGCGTTCGGCGCCGAGCTTTTCGGTGGCGATCACATAGGTGCCCACGGGCATGATCTTGCGCGCCAGCGCGGGCGCGAGATGGCCCAGATACGTATTGCATGCGAGCACGACGAATTTCGCGCGCACGTTGCCACGCGCGGTTTCGATCACATGTGCGCCGTTTTCTTCGCGCAGGCGCGTGACGGGGCTGTTTTCGTACACGCGCACGCCGGCTTCGACCGCCGCGCGCGCCAGCCCGAGCGTGTAGTTCAGCGGATGCAGATGCCCGCTATCGGGATCGTAGAGGCCGCCGGGATAGCGCGACGACGCCACGTAGCGCCCCACCCCGTCGCCGTCCACGTACTGCAAGCGGTCGTAGCCGAAGCGCTGCGCCGCCTCGTCGCGCCAGCGCTTGAGCGCATCCACGTCGCGGGCCTTGTTCGCGGCGGTGAAATAGCCTGCCGTGAGCGCGCAGTCGATGTTGTGCTGCTTGACGCGCCGCTTAACGATGTCGAGCGTTTCCAGACCCATGTCCCAGATCTGCCGGACCTCGGCTTCGGGCATGAACTGCGCGAACGTGTCGATATCGCAGGCAAAACCGCCAATCAACTGCCCGCCGTTTCGCCCGCTTGCGGCCCACCCCATTCGCGAGGCTTCCACGAGCGCGACGCGGTGGCCGCGTTCCGCGAGGTTGAGCGCGGCCGAAACACCTGTGAGGCCCGCGCCGACCACGCAGACGTCGGCATCGAGCGCACCTTCGAGCGCGGGGTGCGTGGTGGTGTCGTTGGCGGTGGCCGCGTACCAGGACGGGGCATGAGGCTGATTGGCGAATTTGAGCATAGGGAAAGCAAATCAGGAAGCAGCGGGCGACAGCACGAGGCCGGCGCCCGCCGCGACTTCATCAGAACGAGTAGATGAACTGGGCGCCCAGCAAGTCGTTGCTCTTGCCGTACGAACCATCGCTGTTCAGGAACACGCGCTGCGTGGCCCAGTCGTGGCGATATTCCACCTTCACCTGGATCTGCTGCGTCGGGTAGAACAGCAGGTCGAGCGCGACGTCCTGGCGTGTCGCGCCCTTGCACTCGAAGCCGAAGCCGCCGCCGGCCTTCGAGTTTGCCAGGCAGTCAGCACCAATGCCGAAGCCGTTGTACGGGTCCATGCCGTTCGAGTTGAGCACGATGCCACCGCCGCCGCCGCCGTTCTTGCCGTTCGCGAGCAGGTCGTAGCGCGCCGTCACGCCCATGCGGCCCACCACCGGCGCGTTGAACTTGCGGTGCGCGAGCAGCGAGAAGCCGTACCACTGCGCGTTGCCGCCGTTGAACGCCGCGCGCTGCTGCTGGCCGTAATCGACTTCGGCGCTGTACTGGATGTCCGCGAGCGTGTAGGTCGCGTCCATTTCGCCGAAGAAGAAGTAGCCGCCCGAACTCGACGCCTGGCCGCCCACGCCGTACACGGCCTGGCCCGTCGTCGAATCGAATGCGCTCGGCAGCGTCTGGCGGCCGATGTTGAACGAGCCGCCGATGTCGAGTGCGCTGGACCACGTGTAGTCGGCACGCGCCGTGAACGTCGGGATCCTGTTGCTGGTGGTGATCGGGTCTCCGAGCGCGTTCTGGCCCGTCTGCACGACCGCGCCATTGGTGCGGTACTGCTCGTTGCCGATCATGAACTTGAACGCCCACTGGCTGCCGTCCGGCGTGTAATTCCAGCCAATGCCCACATAGCTGCCCGGATCCGAGAAGTCGTAGAGCAGGTTGTGCGTGAGCGTGAGCATCTGGTTCGACTGCTGCACCTCGTAGCCGCCGAAGCTCGGCATGAGACCGGCGACGAACGTGCCCGTGGAAGTCACCGGCACGGTCACGACGGCGGTGTTCAGGATATTGTTGCCAATCTCGCCGTGCTCGTTCTGCAGCAGCGTGATGCCGTTGCCGCGGTTGGGCATGAGCGTGATTTCGGCAGACGGCGCCATCGGGCCCACGCCGAAGGTCTTCTTGATGTCGAGATAGACGTCGCCGAACGTGCTGTTGAAGTAGTTATACGCACCGGTGTGGTTTGCGAACAGGAACGACGAGGTGCCCGGCGCGCGGTTGTAGATGTACGTCGGGTCGATATAGCCGGTGATCGAAAGGCCCGCGAGCGGACCGGTATTGGCGGCGTCGCTGAGCGAATCGACCTTGAGTTGCTGGCTCGCGATCTGCTGCTTCATCGCATCGACCTGGTCGTTGGTCAGGTTTGCCTGCGCCTTGCCGTAATCGGGCGAGCTGATGTCGATCGGTGCTGCTGCGGCTACGGGTGCCACCGGTGCTGCGGCTACCACCTTGCCGGTGCTCTTCGACTGTGCCAGCTCGGTCTTCAGGGACTTGACCTCTTTTTGCAGGGCGTTGAGCTGCTCCTGCAGGGCCTTGATCTGTTCGCTGGTCGAGTCGGCAAAAGCGAGCCCTGGCAACGCCCCGGCCACCAGCAGACAGATTAACTTCTTCTTCATTGGAATTCTCCTTGTTGGTCGTTATTACAGATACTTCGGCGTGTGGTTGGGGCGCGGCGGGCGGCGCGGCGCCGCCACCCGCACGGGTCGCATATGGGTTCTTATGGATTCCTCATCACGCCGCGCGCCGACCGATCGGCGCACCCACCGCGCCGGCAGGGGCGGTGGGCGTGATGGCTTCCGAGGCATCGGGCTGGACGAAGGCGAGCTGCATGTCGCGCATGCGCTTCTTCTCGCGCGCCGACATGAGCTGGTTCACGGCGATCACGCCAATCGTCACGGCGCTGATGAAGAGCGTGGCGAGCGCGTTCATCTCCGGGTTCAGACCGAGGCGCACGCGCGAGAACACGACGAGCGGCAGCGTGGTCGAGCCCGGTCCGGAAAGGAACGCGGAAAGCACAAGGTCGTCGATCGAAAGCGTGAACGAGAGGAGCCAGCCCGAGAGCAGCGCCTGCGAGATGAGCGGCAGCGTGATGACGAAGAACACCTTGAGCGGCGTGGCGCCGAGATCGAGCGCGGCTTCCTCGAGTGATTTGTTCATTTCCTTCACACGCGACTGCACGATGATCGCGACATACGACACGCACAGCATCACGTGGCCGATCCAGATCGTCACGATGCCGCGACCCTTGGGCCAGCCGAGCATCTGTTCGAGCGCGACGAAGAGCAACAGCAGCGAAATGCCCTGAATGACTTCGGGAATCACGAGCGGCGCGTTGATCATGCCGGTGTAGAGCGTGAAGCCGCGAAACCGCCCCATGCGCGCGAGCACGAAGCCGGCCCACGTGCCGATCACAACCGAGGCGAATGCGGTCATGAGGCCGATCTTCAGCGAGAGCCATGCGGCGCTCAGCAACTCTTCGTCCTGCAACAGCGCCGCATACCACTTGAGCGAGAAGCCGGACCACACCGTGACCAGCTTCGATTCGTTGAACGAGTAGACGACGAGACTGATGATCGGGATATAGAGGAACAGGAACCCGAGTGTGAGAACGCCGGTGGAGAGCGTACGGTTGGGTTTGATCATTTGCCTTCCTCCAGTTCCTTGACCTGGTAGTACTGAAAGATCGCCATCGGCACGAGGAGCAGCAGCACCATCGCCACCGTGACGGCGGAGGCCATTGGCCAGTCCATGTTGTTGAAGAACTCGTCCCACATCACGCGGCCGATCATGAGCGTGTCGGCGCCGCCGAGCAGTTCGGGAATCACGTACTCGCCCACCGCGGGAATGAACACGAGCAGGCTGCCCGCGATGATTCCGTTCTTCGAAAGCGGCAAGGTGATCTGCGTGAACGCCACCCAGGGCTTGGCGCCCAGGTCGTAGGCGGCTTCGAGCAGCGTGAGGTCCATCTTCACGAGGTGCGCGTAGAGCGGCATCACCATGAAGGGCAGGTACGAATAGACCATGCCGATATAGACGCCCGCGTCGCTGTGATAGAGCCGCAGCGGCGAATGGATCAGGCCGATGCCAATGAGCGCGTGATTGAGCAGGCCGTCGTCCTTCAGAATGCCGATCCACGCGTACACGCGGATCAGGAACGACGTCCAGAACGGCAGCATCACGCCCATCATGAGCAGGTTGCGCGTGGCCGGGTTCGAGCGCGCGATGTAATAGGCGATCGGGTAGCCGATCAGCAGGCAAAAGATGGTGGAGACCGCCGCCATCTTCAGCGAGCTGATATAGGTGGCGATATAGAGGCTGTCCTGCAGCAGGAACGCGTAGTGCCCGAGCTGCAGCGCGAAGTGCACCATGCCGTCCTTCATCTCGACCAGGTTCGAGTAGGGCGGAATGCCCATGACCTGGTCGGCGAAGCTGATCTTCAGCACGAGCACGAAGGGCAGCGCGAAGAACAGCGTGAGCCAGATGAACGGCACGCCGATCACGGCGGTGCGGCCCGAGGGCACGAAGCGCGAGAAGAAGCGCGCGAGCGCGCCACTGCGCGCGTCTGCGGCTGCGCGGCCTGATCGAGGCGTGGTGGGAAGAGTGGTACTCATGATTGAGGCCTCCTTACTGCGTGAGCACGACGCCGCTGGCCGGGGACCAGGACACGTAGACATCGTCGTTCCAGGCGGGCGCACCCTCGTTCATGAGGTGCGAACTGGAGAGGTTCGAGACGATCACCTTGCCGCCCGGCAGACGCACGTGATAAAGCGAATAGCTGCCCATGTAGGCGACATCCGTGACCACGCCGCGCGCCCAGTTGTGCGGCGTGCCTGGCTTTTCGCGCGTCACGCGCACGCGCTCCGGCCGCACCGAAATGCCGACGGGCATGCCGAGCGGGCCGCTCACGCCGTGGCTTACGTACATGCGCGTTTCGAGGTCTTCACTTTCCACGAAGATGTGATCCGGCTCGTCCTCGACGACCTTGCCTTCGAACAGGTTGGTCGAGCCGATGAACTCGGCCGAGAAACGGCTGTTGGGGAATTCATAGACTTCGCCGGGCGATCCGATCTGCACGATGCGGCCTTCGCTCATCACGGCGAGGCGGTTGGCCATGGTCATCGCCTCTTCCTGATCGTGCGTGACCATCACACAGGTGACATCGACTTTCTCGATGATGTTCACGAGTTCGAGCTGGGTCTTCTGGCGGATCTTCTTGTCGAGCGCCGACATCGGTTCGTCGAGCAGCAGGAGCTTGGGGCGCTTCACGAGCGAGCGCGCCAGCGCCACGCGCTGCTGCTGGCCGCCGGAAAGCTGATGGGGTTTGCGCTTCGCGTAGCGGCCCATCTGCACGAGGTTGAGCGCGTCGGCCACGCGCTCGCGAATTTCGTTCTTCGGCACGCCTTCCTGCTTGAGACCGAACGCGACGTTCGACTCCACGCTCATGTGCGGGAAGAGCGCATACGACTGGAACATCATGTTGACGGGGCGGCGGTACGGCGGCAGCAACGCGAGGTCTTCGCCATCGACGAAGATGCGGCCCGACGTGGCCGTTTCGAGGCCCGCGAGCATGCGCAGCAAGGTGGACTTGCCGCAGCCCGAACTCCCGAGCAATGCAAAAAGCTCGTTCTTGGCGATGTTCAGGCTCACGTTGTCCACGGCGGTGCTCTCGCCGAACTTCTTGACGATGTTTTCGATGCGCACGAACGCATCGTTCGTTGCCGGGGTCGCGTCGGCGCGCGGCGCTTCTGGAGCGTTGACTTTAGACGTCGAATTCATGATCTGACCTTGGTTCCTTTCTGATCGCAGTACACGTTTTTCAGGCGCGAGCCGGCTCGCACGGGGCGCTGGCGCGACTCGCGATTAGTACTGCGAACGGAGCTCGGGAAAGGCTCGCGCGCGTCGTCAAAAATGGGGGGCGGCGCCGCGCGGCCTGACTTCGGAATTGCGCACTTCAGGCGGAGAGGGGTCGAGCGATCCCTCTTCCGCGTCGTCTCCTTCTTGTTTCCTTCAGGGGGGAATCAGCGTGTCAGCGGCCGGTCTTCAACTGGGCCCACAGACGGTTTTCAAGGCGCAGGATGTCAGCCGGCATCGGCTTCATCAACGTCATCTTCTTGAGCACGTCTTCCGGCGGGTACACCGTCGCGTCCTGCGCGACTGTCGCCGTGACGAACTGGCGTGCGGCCTTGTTCGCCGTCGGGTAGAACACTTCGTTGGTGATTTGCGCGTTGACCTTCGGATCCGAGATGTAGTTGATCCACTTCATCGCATTTTCGGGGTGCGGCGCATCCTTGGGCACGACCATCACGTCGAACCACAGCAGGCCGCCTTCCTTCACGTTCGAGAACTTGACGTCATACGAGCGCTTGGCTTCCTCGGCGCGGCGGTGCGCGATGCCGACGTCGCCCGACCATGCCACGGCTACGCAGATATCGTTGTTCACGAGGTCGTTGATGTAGCCCGACGAATTGAACTGGGTGATATACGGACGGACTTTCTTCAGCACTTCAAACGCGGCCTGATAATCCGCGGGGTTCGTGCTGTTGGGGTCCTTGTGCATGTATTGCAGCGTCGCTGCGAACACGTCCACGGCCTGGTCGAGGAACGACACGCCGCAGCCCTTGAGCTTCGAGAGATTTTGCGGATCGAACACGAGCGCCCAGCTATCGACCGGCGCATTCGGCCCGAGCGCCTTTTCCACCGCCTGCTTGTTGTAGCCGATGCCGTCGGTGCCGAACGCCCAGGGCACGCCGTACTGATTGCCCGGGTCGGCATCGGCGATCATGTGCATAAGCACGGGATCGAGGTTCGCGAGGTTGGGGATCTTCGACTTGTCGAGCTTCTGGTATACGCCGGCCTGGATCTGCTTGGCCATGTAATTCGATGTGGGCACAACGATGTCGTAGCCCGAGCTGCCTGCGAGCAGCTTGGCTTGCAGTGTGTCGTCGCTATCGTAGTTATCGTACTTGACCTTGAGGCCCGCTTCCTTTTCGAAGTTCGGGATCGTGTCTTTCGCAATGTAGTCGGACCAGTTGTAGACGTTCAAATCGCCGTCGGCCGCGTGCGCAGTCTCGCTGGAAATGGCCGTGAGGCCTGCACACGCTGCGAGGGCCGCGATCGCGACCGCATGACGAAGATGACTAACACTCATGTTGCTTTCCCCTGAAGATGAAGATCGGCGGGAGGCCCAGCACCCCGTTGCGCCGCCCGCCGTGGACAAGTCGCGTTAAGAAAGACCCAGTTGTTGCGCAGTAGCGTCGACGGCCTTCTTCGCCTTCGACACGATTTCATCGATCTCGCCGCGCGTGACGACGAGCGGCGGCGAGAGCAGCATGCGGTCGCCCGTGGCGCGCATGATGAGGTTGCCGTTGAAGCAGAAGTCGCGGCAGAGCGTGCCCACATCGCCGCCATTCGCGAAGCGCTTGCGCGCCTTCGGATCTTCGGCGAGCTGCAGGCCCGCCACGAGACCCGCGCCCGAGATGTCGCCGATGATCGGATGATTGGCGAACGTCTCGCGCAGGCGCTGCTGGAAGTACGGGCCGGTGTCGTTCTTCACGCGCGTGACGATGCCTTCGTCGCGCAGCAGCTTGAGGTTCGCCACGGCCACGGCGGCGGCGACCGGATGCCCCGAGTACGTGAGGCCGTGATTGAAGTCGCCGTTCTCGATGAGCGCCTTGGCGATGCGGTCGTGAATGCCCACTGCGCCCATCGGCACATAGCCGCTCGTGAGGCCCTTGGCCATCGTGATGAGGTCGGGCTCGAAGCCGAAGTGCTGATGCGCGAACCATTCGCCGGTGCGGCCAAAGCCGCCGATCACTTCGTCGGCGCAGAGCAGGATGTCGTACTTGCGGCAAATGCGCTGAATTTCCGGCCAGTAGGTCGAGGGTGGGAAGATCACGCCGCCCGCGCCCTGGAACGGCTCACCGATAAAGGCGGCCACGTTCTCCGCGCCCACTTCGAGAATCTTCGCTTCGAGCTGCTGCGCGCGCGCGAGACCGAATTCCTCTGGCGACATGTTGCCTTGCGCTTCGCCATAGAAGTACGGCTGGTCGATGTGCACAATGTTCTCGACCTTCGAGGGCATCTGCTCGTGCATGTAGCCCATGCCGCCCAGCGTACCGCCTGCAATGGTCGATCCGTGATACGCGTTCCGGCGCGAGATGACGACCTTCTTCGAGGGCTTGCCTTGCGTGAGCCAGTACTGATGCACAATGCGCAGCACCGTGTCGTTGCCTTCGGAGCCGCTGTTGCAATAGAAGAAGTGGTTGAACGGCTCGGGCGAAAGCTGTGCGAGCAGTGCCGACAATTCGATGACCGGCGGGTGCGTGGTCTTGAAGAACGTGTTGTAGAAGGGCAGTTCCTGCATTTGCTCGTATGCGGCGTCGGCCAGTTCCTTGCGGCCATAGCCCACGTTCACGCACCAGAGCCCGGCCATGCCGTCGATGATCTGGTTGCCTTCCGAGTCCCACAGGTACACGCCTTTCGCCTTCACGATCACGCGGCTGCCCGTCTTGTTGAGCGAGCCCATGTCCGAAAACGGATGAATGTGATGCGCGGCGTCCAGCGCGCGGTACTCGCTCGTCGAGCGCGTCGTTCGGCTGGATTGGGCGCGTAGCGTCGTCGGCACTTCCTGCAGCGCGCTGGCGGGGGCGTCGATTCGATAGCTCATTGCTGTGTCTCCTTTCGTTTACACGTGCAGCAGCAGGTGCTTGCGTTCCCACGAACTGATCACGCGGAAATACGCTTCGTATTCGGTTTCCTTGAGCGCGAGGTAGGCGCGCACGAACTTCTCGCCAAGGATGTCCTTGAGCGGCTCGCACGAGCCCATCAGCGTGAGGCCTTCTTCGAGGTTGCGCGGCAACTGGTAGGGCAGCGAGTAGCCGTCGCTCACGAGCGGCTCGGTGGGCTTGAGGTGCTGCGTCATGCCCAGATAGCCGGCGGCCAGCGTGCCGGCGATCGCGAGGTACGGGTTGGTGTCCACGCCGGGAATGCGGTTTTCCACGCGGCGCGCGGCCGGCGAAGAATACGGCACACGGAAACCCACAGTGCGGTTGTCGTAGCCCCAGGCCACGTTGATCGGCGCGGCCATGAAACGCGAAAGGCGGCGATACGAGTTGATGTACGGCGCGAAGATCGGCATGAGTGCGGGCGTGTACTTCTGCAGGCCCGCGATATACGCATAGAACATGTCGGTGGGCTTGCCATCCGAACCCGTGAAGAGGTTCTGGCCGCTTTCCGCGAAAACGAGGCTCTGGTGCACGTGCATGGCCGAGCCCGGTTCGTTCTCCATGGGCTTCGCCATGAAAGTGGCGTACATGTGGTGGCGCAGCGCTGCTTCACGCACCGTGCGCTTGAAGAGGAACACGCGGTCGGCGAGATTGAGCGGATCGCCGTGCATGAAGTTGATCTCCATCTGCGCGGCGCCCACTTCGTGAATGAGCGTATCGACTTCGAGGCCCTGAATATCGCAGTACTCGTAGATGTCTTCGAAAAGCGGGTCGAACTCGTTCACCGCTTCGATCGAATAGGCCTGACGGCCCGTTTCCGGACGGCCCGTACGGCCGATGGGCGGCGCGAGCGGAATATCCGGATCCTTGTTCATATCGACGAGATAGAACTCGAGTTCCGGCGCGATCACCGGCTTCCAGCCCTTCGCGGCATAAAGGTCGAGCACGCGGCGCAGCACGCGGCGCGGCGAGATCTCGACCGGCGTGCCGTCGAAATGCACGCAGTCGTGAATCACTTGTGCGGTGGGATCGATGGCCCACGGAATGATGCGGATCGTCGAGGGGTCGGGCACACACACCATGTCGGGGTCGGTGACGCCGGTAAGGCTCCCGTCTTCGGGGTAATCGCCTGTCACGGTCTGGATCATCACGGCTTGCGGCAAGCGCATCGACTCGCCCGATTCGAACTTGCTGCGCGGGATGATCTTGCCGCGCGCAATGCCCGCCATGTCGGGGATGATCGCTTCGATTTCGGTGATGTGGTGCTTTTTCAGGAATTCGTCGATTTCATGCATGATGGTTCTCTCTGTTCTGTATGGGCCGGCATCAGGCGTGGGCGGTGCGCGGCGCGTGCGCCACGTCGTGTCCGGCCCCGCCCGGTATTCGGGCCAGCATGTGGTTGCGGCAGGCTTCGCCGAACGCGTGGAAGATGGCGATGGACAGCGCGTCGTCGGCATATTTCCATTCGGGGTGCCACTGCACGCCAAGCGCGAAGCGCTGCGCGTTCGCGACGCTCACGGCTTCGATGAGGCCGTCGGGTGCGAAGCCTTCAGCCACGAGGCCCGCGCCCAGCCGTTCGATGCCCTGGCCGTGCAGCGAATTCACGCGTGCTTCGCGCGCGCCGCCCGCAAGCTGCTGCAGCACACCGCCTTCCACGAGCTTCACCGCGTGCGCCGGACCGTATTGCGTGTCGAGCGGATCGTCCTTGTTCTCGCGGTGGTCGTCGTAGCGGGCAACGTTGTGCACCTGCTGGTGCAGCGTGCCGCCGAACACCACGTTCATCTCCTGGAAGCCGCGGCAGATGGCGAGCACCGGCACGCCAGCCTCGATCGCGGCGCGCATGAGCGGCAGCGTGGTGGCGTCGCGAGCGGGGTCGTGCAGCGTGCCGCTCTCGCTTGCCGGGCCGCCATAACGATGCGGCTCGACGTTCGAATAGCTGCCTGTGAAAAGCAGTCCATCCACGGCTTCGAGAATGTCGGCCGCAGCCTGCCGCTCGCCCAGGGCGGGCAGCACGAATGCGAGCACGCCTGCTCCGTCCACAGCCGCGGCGATGTACTTCTCGCCGGCAACATGCGACGCGTGCGGTCCCATCATCGTGCGGTCGGCAGTAACGCCAACTACTGGTCTGGTTCGCATGACTAATGATTCGCTTGCTTGCCCGTGCGCGGTGTGTCGGCGCTACGGGCGTGACATGACCTTGCAGCCTTGCGGGACGCAAGGCTGCAAACCCTGTGTGCTCCGCGCAGCGGCGCTAACGGATGGCGCTGCGCGTGGAGATCATGTAGGCGGTTCGTTTCTTGCCGTTGTGAGGCGCGACGGTGTTCAGGCGTGCGCAGCCACATCGCGAAGGCGTGACAAGACACTTCGCGAACCAACGACGGCGAAGAAAACGAACGGCGCGGGAAGGAGAGGCGCTAGGGCAGAAGCGACGCGACTTCGTCCGTGTGGACGGCAATGAAGGCGCGTGCGGAGACCGAGTTGTGACGCCGCACAGAGCGGCGGGAAAGGATCGTGAAGACGGACAGGAACAGGCGAGAGGCAAGCCTGCCGCTACTGCCGTCGGCGATGGCGGAGCAGTCACTGCGAAGACACCTCGCATGACTACGATCCCACCTCACCAGAGGGCCACGGACTCTCACAATAACACTCGACTGGTTGCGTTGAAAAAGACGTCTGGTTAAAGCATTCGAGGTCGTCAATATGAGTGAGGCGTTAAACATTGAACGACATCGATGTATTGCTTTCCAAACTCAGCCGACTCGCTATGTTTCTCGCATAAAACGCGGTTTTTGCGTTGCAACGCGGCAGAAACGATGCAGTGTTCGACCTGTAGTCCAGCATATACGAGCCAAAAAGGGCGTCAATTATTTTTTCAAGTTTTTGATGTCAGCACTTTCCCCGACAGCCCTTTGAATTAGCACGCTGTGCGAAATATCGGCTCCTGCACTTATATTTCGAATAACTTACAGGGGTTTGTACTGACGCAAAATAAAGCAAACTGATTAGAATAATCAACACGTCCACCGCGCCCTGTCCACGCGGTCTCACCCCCAACGGTCCTTCATCGTGTCCGAGTCCGCTTCTGTGTCGTCCGAAGTCGCCACGCGCCTGCGCTATGTTCGCAAACGCTATGGCTTGTCGCAGCGCGAACTCGCCAAGCGCGCGGGCGTGACCAATGGCGCGATCTCGCTGATCGAGCAAAGTCGTGTCAGTCCCTCTGTGGGCTCGCTCAAGAAGCTGCTCGAATGCATACCGATGAGCCTCGCCGAATTCTTCACATTTGACCTGACCGAAGGGACGGAGGTCGTGTCGCGGCGCGGCGAAATGCCGAACCTCGGCAACGAGTCGATCGAGTTCTATCTGGCCGGCGCGAATGTGAAGGACCGCAACATGGGCATCATGCGCGAGGTCTATCAGCCGCTTGCCGATACCGGCCCTGAAATGCTGGTGCATGCGGGGCACGAAGGCGGCGTGGTGGTCGCCGGGCAACTCGAACTGACCGTGGAGAGCACGACGTGGCTGCTCGACCCCGGAGACAGCTACTACTTCGAAAGCCGCTTCCCGCACCGGTTTCGCAATCCGAGCGCGAACGAAGTCTGCGAAGTGGTGTCGGCCAATTCGCCGCCCACCTTCTGACTCCCTGATCGCGCGAACCCGTTTCACCTGACGCCGCGTTGCGGCGTGCAAGGTGGATCGCAAATCATTGAGGCATCCTGATGGAAAAGAAAACTTTGGCTTACTGGCAAGACAAGGCCGCGACGCTTTCGATCGAAGGCCGCGCATTCATCGACGGCGCGTATCGCGACGCGTATTCGGGCCGCACGTTCGATTGCGTGAGCCCGATCGACGGCCGCGTGCTCGCGAGTGTCGCCGATTGCGGCGCAGCCGATGTCGATGCCGCGGTCGGCGCTGCTCGCCGCGCGTTCGGCGCAGGGGTATGGGCAGGCCTGAATCCGCGTGCGCGTAAGGCCGTGCTGCTGCGCTGGGCCGCGCTCATGCGCGAGCATCTCGACGAACTCGCGCTGCTCGAAACGCTAGACGCAGGCAAGCCGATTGGCGACACGACGACCGTGGACGTGCCGGGCGCGGCTTATTGCGTGGAATGGTTCGCCGAAGCCATTGACAAGGTGGGCGGCGAAGTCGTGCCCGCCGATCATCATCTCGTGGGCCTCGTCACGCGCGAGCCCATTGGCGTGGTCGCCGCCGTCGTGCCGTGGAATTTCCCGATCCTGATGGCCTCGTGGAAGTTCGGACCCGCGCTCGCGGCGGGCAACAGCGTCGTGCTCAAGCCTTCGGAGAAGTCGCCGCTCACGGCCATTCGCGTGGCGCAACTCGCGCACGAGGCCGGCATTCCGGCGGGCGTGTTCAACGTGCTGCCGGGCGGCGGGGAGCCCGGCAAACTGCTCGGCCTGCACCGCGATGTGGACTGCATTGCGTTCACGGGCTCGACGAACGTGGGCAAGCAGATCATGCAGTATGCGGGCCAGTCGAACCTCAAGCGCGTTTGGCTGGAGCTGGGCGGGAAGTCGCCCAATATCGTGCTGCACGATTGCCCGGATCTCGACCGTGCGGCGAGTGCGGCGGCGGGCGCCATCTTCTACAACATGGGTGAAATGTGTACGGCGGGCTCGCGCTTGCTGGTCCATCACGAGATCAAGGACGTATTCCTTGCGAAGCTCGTCGAGGCGGCGAAGGCCTATAAGCCTGGGAATCCTCTCGATCCCGAGGTGTCGATGGGCGCGATCATCGACAAGATTCAGCTGGAGCGGGTGCTGAGCTATATCGAAGCCGGCCGCAAGGACTCGAAGCTGCTGACCGGCGGCGAACGTGTGAATGCCCAAGGCGGCGGCTTCTACGTAGAACCCACGGTGTTCGATACGCATCACGACACGAAGATCGCGCGCGAGGAAATCTTCGGGCCGGTGCTGTCGGTCATCACGTTCAGCACGATCGACGAAGCGGTGCGCATTGCCAACGACAGTGACTACGGGCTCGCGGCTGCGGTCTGGACCGCGAACCTCACGCACGCGCATGAAATTTCGCGCAGGCTGCGTGCGGGCACGGTGTGGGTGAACTGCTACGACGAAGGGGGGGACATGAACTTCCCGTTCGGCGGCTTCAAGGAATCCGGCAACGGCCGCGACAAGTCGTTGCACGCGCTCGAAAAGTACACGGAACTCAAGTCCACGCTCGTGCGCCTGCGCTAACGCGCGTTATCGCATCGAGTTACCGCTCCACCAGCGCGCCGAGATTGGCGCGCACCCGCTGAAGCATCGCGCTGAACTGCTCGGCTTCTTCAGGCGTGAAGCCCGCCAGGGCTTCCGCCTGGACTTCGTCGCCCACGCGGCGTGCGCCCGTGAGCACGCCTTCCGCCTTGGGCGTGAGGCTCACCAGCCATTCGCGACGGTCGTCCGGGTTGGGCGTGCGCGCGACCCAGCCGCCTTCTTCCATGCGCTCGAGCAGTCGCCCCGCGGAAATGGGCGCCACTTCCAGCAGTTCGGCGAGTCGCGCCTGGTTCATGTCGCCGTAGTGCGCGAGGTACGCGATCATGCGGCACTGCGCGCGCGTGAGTTCGAGCGACGACTTCGCAAGCTCGTCGTAACGTTTGCCATAGAGCCGGCCCACGTCGACGACCAGGAAGCCAAAGCGCTTTTCGAGGTCGGTAGTCATCGCCCGATTATACGGGCGGGCGGCGTGCGCCTTCTCGCGAGCGTCCTCTGCCTGGCGATACCGATTGCGTCGGCGGGGGCGAGTCGTATAATAAGCAGGCTTATTAATTCGGCACGCTCCGCCCCCAATCAAGATAGCCGCAAGACAACCGCACGATGACCGCAGTCATGCAGGACGGCGCCGCCGCGCAGCATCGGGCGGGGTCGGGCAAGGAAGCCCCGCTCAATCGCGGCATGATCACGCTCTCGATCATGCTCGCCACGCTGATGCAGACGCTGGACAGCACGATCGCCAATGTCGCGCTGCCGCACATGCAGGGTACGCTGTCTGCCTCCCAGGACGAGATCACCTGGGTGCTCACCTCGTATATCGTCGCGGCCGCCATTGCGACGCCGCTCACCGGCTGGCTCGCCGACCGCTACGGCGTGAAGCGGTTGCTGGGAGTCGCGATTGCGGGCTTCACCGTGGCCTCGGCGCTATGCGGGCTTTCCGAAACGCTCGGCGAGATCGTCGCTTCGCGGCTGTTGCAGGGCGTGTTCGGCGCGTCGCTCGTGCCGCTCTCGCAGTCCATTCTTCTTGACATCAATCCGCGCGAGCGCCAGGGTCAGGCCATGGCGGTGTGGGGCATGGGCGTGATGGTCGGCCCCGTGCTAGGGCCAACGCTCGGCGGCTGGCTTACGGATAGCTACAACTGGCGCTGGGTGTTTTTCATCAACGTGCCGGTGGGCCTGTTCGCGTTTTTTGGCGTCTCGACGTTCATGCCCGCGCGTGTGCCGGGCCGCACTCAGCGCTTCGACGTATTCGGCTTCGCCACGCTCGCGCTTGCCATCGGCGCGCTGCAGGCCTTGCTCGACCGCGGCGAGCAGCTCGACTGGTTCGGCTCGCTGGAGATCCGCATCGAGGCGCTGGTTGCGGCCATTGCCTTTGCGTTCTTCATCGTGCATACGGCCACCTCGGGGCCCGGCACGTTCTTTCGCTACCAACTGCTCAAGGACCGCAACTTCGCGACGGGCACACTCTTCATCTTCGTGATCGGCGCGGTGCTCTACGCCACGCGCGCGCTGCTGCCGCCCATGCTGCAGAACCTCATGGGCTATCCGGTCGCCACTACGGGGCTCGTGACCGCGCCGAGCGGCGCGGGCACCATGGTCGCCATGCTGATAGCGGGGCGCGTACTGAAACGCGTGGACGCGCGCGTCATGCTGTTGTTCGGCTTCATGGTCTCCGCGTACGCGCTTTGGCAGATGATGCAGTACACGCTGGTGCTCTCGCCCTCGGATATCGTGTGGCCGGGCGTGGTCCAGGGCTTTGGCCTCGGCTTCGTGTTCGTGCCGCTTTCCGCGCTGACTTTCTCGACGCTGACACCGCAACTGCGCGCGGATGGCACGGCCACCTATAGCCTCATGCGCAACATCGGCAGCAGTATCGGCATTTCGATCGTGCAGACATTCGTCACGCGCGGCACGCAGATCGCACATTCGGACCTCGCCGCGAACATCACGCCGTTCAATCCGGCGGTTCAGCAGATGCTCGAAAGCGGTTCGCGGTACGATCTCGCCGTGCTCAACCAGTCGATCACGCAGCAGGCTCAGATGATCGCGTATCTGAACGACTTCAAGATGATGTTCGTGGCGACGCTGCTCGTGATTCCGCTGCTCTTTCTGATCCGCACCGGCCCGAGCGCCGCCACCGTCGATACGAGTCACGCGGCGATGGATTAGCGAAACTGTTCGTCCTCCGTTTCACTGTGGCGCGCGGCATGTCCGCGCGCTTTGCATTCACGAATCACGATGTTTTCTGCCGTCTCCATTCTCCTGCCGGTTTTCGGCCTCATTTTCGCGGGCTTCGCCTGCCGTCGCACGAATGTCCTCGGCCCCGCCGCGGCTTCTGAGCTGAACCGCTTCGTCGTGTGGCTCGCGCTTCCCGCGCTGCTCTTGGATATCCTTGCGCACGCAACGTGGCACGAGCTTTATCAGCCGGCGTTCGTCGCCGCGTTCGGTCTTGCCGGGCTCGCCGTGTTCCTCGCCGTGGTGGGCGCGCGCGTGTTCCTCGGCCGCCCGCTCGCGGATGCGAGCATCGACGGGCTTGCCGCCGCGTATCCGAATACCGGCTACGTGGGCTTCCCGCTGTGCATGATCGCATTCGGGCCGTCGAGCCTCACGCCCACGACCATCGCGACGATCCTCGTGGTCTGCGTGCTGTTCGCCATCGCGATCGTGCTGATCGAAACGGGGCTGCAAAGCGAGCGGCGTCCGCACCGGCTTGCCATCAAGGTCGTGCGCTCGCTCCTGCGCAATCCGCTGCTGGTTGCGCCGGCGCTGGGGGCGATCGTTTCGGCCGCGCACGTCACGCTGCCCGCTAGCGCGGAAACGCTCCTCAAGCTGCTGGGCGGTGCGGCGAGCCCGTGCGCGCTCGTCAGCCTCGGGCTCTTTCTCGCCGAACGCCGCGCGAGCGGCGAGGCGCCGCGTGAGTCGTCGTGGTGGCTCACGTTCTGCAAGCTCGTTGCGCAGCCGCTGCTTACGTGGTGGCTGGCCGATCGCGTATTCGGGCTGCCCGACCAGTTCGTGGAAATCGCGGTGTTGCTCGCGGCGCTCCCCACGGGCACCGGCCCGTTCATGCTCGCCGAGTACTACCGGCGCGAAGCGCACGTGACTTCGCGCACCATTTTGCATTCCACACTCGGTTCGCTGGTTACGCTCACGCTGATTCTGCTGCATCTGCACCACGGCTGAAAGCCGGTCGAGGCACGATGCTTGCTGGCATGAAAGCCACTACCATCGATCAGGAGAATCGACGATGAACTGGCTACGACGCTCAAGCGCCGCGCGCGCCTCACTCGTCATCACCGTCGTGCTCACGGTTGCGGGCACGGGAGCTTGCACGCTGGGCGGCGCCGCCGCGGGCGGCTATGTCGGCAACCGGGCCACCAACGGCAGCGCGGTCGGCACCGTGGGCGGCGCCGTGGCCGGCGGCGTGATCGGCCATGAACTAAGCAAGTAGGCGCAGCGCGCGCACGTCAGGACGTTGATGCTGCGCCCGCGCGCGACTTCCCGTTACTTCACTGCGCCTAGCGCGAGTCCCTTCACCATGTAGCGCTGCAGCCAGGCGAACACCACGGAAACCGGCAACGTGGCCGCGAGCGTCGCCGCCATCACGAGCTGCCACTCCACGGTGTACTTGCCGGCCACCATGTCGGTGACCTGCACCGTAAGCGTCTTGTTCTCGGGCGAGCGGATCAGCGTGTAGACCACGGCGAACTCATTCCATGCGCTGATGAACGTGAAGATCGCTGTGACCACCACGGCCGGCACCGCAAGCGGCAGGAACACGCGGAACACGGCGCCCGTGCGGCTGCAGCCTTCGAGCCACGCCGATTCTTCGAGGTCGCGCGGCACGGTCTGGAAATACGACGAGAGCATCCATACGGCAAACGCGATATTGAACGCCGCATACGAGACGATCACGCCGATCTTCGAATCGATGAGATTGCCATCGCCGTACGGAATCATCGCGGCGAGCCGGAACAGGCCGACCACGAGCAGGATGGGCGAGAGCATCTGCGTGACGAGCAGGAACTGGCGGTAAAGCCCGCGCCCGCGGAACGGAAAGCGCGCGAGCGCGTAGGCGGCTGGCAGGCTTACGGCCAGCGCAAGCGCCGTGGAAAGACAGCTCACCACAATGCTGTTGCGCAGCGCGACGCCGAAGTTGGCGGCCTGCCACATGTCGACATAGTTCTGCCAGCGCCACTGCATCGGCAGCCAACGCGCCGGATAGACGAACACTTCCGAAGCCGGCTTGAACGAGGTGAAGAACATCACCGCGAACGGGAACAGCACGGCCACGACGAGCGGCGAGAGCGCGAGCCAGCACCAGATCGAGCGTTTGAGCTTGCGGTTCATGCCAGGTCTCCTTCGGCGCTGCCGCGTTTTGCCTGCAGGCGCAGGTAGACCACCGAGAATGCGAACAGAATGACGAGCATGATGAGCGAGACGGCGGCGGCTTCGCCTGGTCGCCCTAACCGGAAGCCGAGTTCGTAAAGGTACGTGACGAGAATATGCGTGCTGTCGTCGGGGCCGCCTTGCGTCATCACCCAGATGATCGGGAACGAGTTGAACACGTAGATCACGTTCAGCAGGATTGCCATGTTGATGAACGGCTTGAGCAGCGGCAGCGTGAGCTGGCGGAACTGTTGCCAGGCGCTCGCGCCGTCGATGCGCGCGGCTTCGTAGATATCGCCCGGCACCGAGGAGAGGCCGCCCAGCAGGATCGTGGTCGTGAAGGGTATCGACACGAGTATGCCCACGCAGATTTCCACCGGGAACGCATACTCGGGCGTCGCGAGCCAGTGGATCGGCCCGGAAGTGAGGCCGAGGCGCTGCAGCGTGACGTTGACCATGCCGTAGTCGTCGTTGAACGCCCAGCGCCAGACCACGGCCGTCATCGTGAGCGAGACGGACCACGGCAGCATGACGATCGTGCGCGCAATGCCGCGGCCATAAAAGTCCTGATTGAGCACGAGCGCGACTGGCACGGAAATCCCAACAGTGCCCACCACGACGAAGAATGTCCAGATCAGCGTGTTCCTCAGGGCGCTCATGAACACCGGGTCGCCGAACACGTTGTAGAAGTTCTGCAGGCCGCTGAAGTCGCGAATCTGTCCGAAGCGCGAGACATCGTGCAGCGACTGATACACGATGTTGAAGATCGGATAGCTGATGATGAAGAGCGCGAGCACGAGACTCGGCACGATCAGGAGCCAGGGCGCGCGGGGCGCGGAAACGGCGCGGGGTTGTCGGCTCATGCGGGTTCGTGCGCGTGATCGGTCGGGGGCATCGCCGGCCGGTGCTGTGGCGGGCGAGGGCTTCAGGGGACCCGTAGTCATGTCGAATCGTCAGTGCTTCGAAACGTCGGTTCTCAGGCGCTCCGGCGCGCGCCGGAAACTTCGGGCGCGCGCCGGTGTTGCCATCAAGGCTTGTTTGCCGAACTTACTTGCCGAGCGACTTGTTCGCTTCGGTGGCCGCCTGGTTCAGCGCATCGGCGGGCTTGGCCTTGCCGAGGTAGACCGATTGCATGGCGTTGGTCACGGCCTTGGCGGTGTCTTCCCAGCCCGTCACGGTCGGCGCGAACTTCGCATGCGGCAGGAGCGCGATGAACGCTTGCGTGTCCGGGTCCTGGAACACCGGGTCGGTCGCTTCAGCCTTCGTGGTCGGGAGGAAGCCTTCCGTGCTCGTGAACTGCACGCGCGGTTCCTTCGTGAACAGGTAGTCCAGGAACTTCCAGGCGCTCTTCTTCACCTTGGAGTTCTTGAACATCATGATCGAGTCGGTCACCGCGTAGGTGGCGGGCGTCGTCGCAACCGGGATCGGGTCGATGCCGTACTTGATGTTCGGTGCTTCCTTCTTCAGCTGCTTGGCGAGGAACGGCGCCGAGATCATCATCGCCACGCGGCCCTGCTTGAAGAGGTTCTGCACGTCTTCACGGCTGTAGCCCGTCACGCCCGGCTGCGTGAGACCTTCGTCGATCATGGTCTTGTAAAGCGTCGCGGCCTTCACGCCAGCCGGCGAGTTGAATGCCGCCTTGCCGTCCTTGCCCACCACCTCGCCGCCGTGGGTCCACAGCGCGTAGTAGAAGTACACGTCGGTTTCGATTTCCTTGCCTTGCAGACCGAAGCCCGCAATGCCCTTCGCCTTCAGCTTCTTCGAGGCGTCGATCACGTCGTTCCAGGTCTTCGGGCCGTTCGGATAGCCGACCGAAGCGAGCATGTCCTTGTTGTAGTACAGCGCGCGGGCCGAAGCGGCGATCGGCAGGCCGTAGGTCTTGCCGTTGATTTGACCCGGAGCCAGGAACGGACCGATGAAGCGGCCCTTGAAGTTCGCGTCCATGTACGGGTCGAGCGGCTCGGCAATGTCGTCCTTCACGAAGTCGAGGAGCCAGCGCGTGCCGATGATCGCGAGGTCGGCGTTCGCGCCGCCGGAGATGTCCGTTTGCAGCTTCTGTTGCAGCGAGTCCCAGTTCACGTCTTCGATCTTGATCGTGATGCCGGGGTTGGCGGCCTCGAACTGCTTGGCCATTTTCTCGAAGTACGGAGCGGTGGCGTCGCTGTAGTGGGCGACGGTCACGCGGACCGTATCGGCGTGCGCCGCGGCGGTGATGCCGGCAAACGCTAGCGCGACGGCGAGCTTGCCGAGCATGGTGGTTGCACGTGCCTGAAACGACATTCTCTTTCTCCTGTGTCGATGGGAATTGGCGCTTTAGCGCTTAGTCCCATCCCATGCGGGTTGTTGTTGCTGGTGGTTGTTCCTGCTTATGCCGCCGCCTTGACCCGGCTGCTGGGTTGCGTTGTTTGAAAAAATCCTACAGGATGAAAAAAGTGTTGTCACCTGGTAAACGCGATATTGTTTCGAGCGCCGAATTTTGCATAACATGCTGTAAAACAGGGGAAATTCATGCGCTGCAGCAGCGCGGCTCGCTCGGTATAAACCCGCATACGGGCAACCGCGTGCCATTCGTATGTAGGAAATTTTCAGGCTCTCCGGGAGGACTGGCGGGCCGCACGGAGAGTCGATATGGGCCGGGTGGTGCTGGTGACGGGCGCGAGCGGTGGCATAGGTCGCGCGCTGTGCAAACGGTTTCTGGAAGCGGGCGACACGGTGCTCGCGCTCGATCGCGATGCGGCGGGCGTGCAACAACTCGCGGCGGAGTTGGGCGAAGCGGGCGCGGCGCGCCTCGAACCGCTCGCCGCCGACGTGAGCGATCAGGCCGCCGTGATCGCAGCCGTGGCGCGCGGCGTGGCGGCGCGCGGCCCCGTAGACGTGGCCGTGGCGAACGCGGGCGGCGCGCTCGGTACGACGCTCGCGCATACCGACGCCGCGAGCTGGCGGCGCGACATCGACCTGAACCTGAACGGGACCTACTACACGGTCGAAGCCGTGCGCGCCTCGATGATCGAGCGCCGGCGCGGCGCGCTCGTGCTGATCGGCTCGGTGAACGGCCTTTCGGCGCTCGGCCACCCTGCATACAGCGCGGCGAAGGCGGGCCTCGTGAGCTACACGAAGGCACTCGCCATGGAACTTGGGCCGCACGGCATACGCGCGAACATCGTTTGCCCGGGCACGGTGAAGACGCCCGCGTGGCGCGCGCGTGTCGAGCAGCATCCGAAGATCTTCGAAGAACTAAGCAAATGGTATCCGCTCGGCGACGTGGCCACGCCGGAGGACATCGCCGACGCCGTGCAGTTTCTCGCCTCGCCGCAGGCGCGCGTGATCACGGGCGTGGCGCTACCCGTGGACGCGGGCCTCATGGCGGGCAACCGGATGATGGCGAACGAGCTGACGCTCGATCCGTTCTGAGGCGCGCACCCGGCCGCGCACCCGACATTTCGACCTGAAAAGACTTCACGCAAACGAGGACAGCATGGCAGCGGTACAACTGAACGGAATCTACAAGCGCTATGGCGACACCCAGGTCGTGCACGGCGTCGACCTCGATATCGAAGACGGCGAATTCGTCGTGCTCGTCGGCCCCTCGGGTTGCGGCAAGACCACGGTGATGCGCATGATCGCCGGCCTCGAAGACATCTCCGGCGGCGACCTGACCATCGGCGGCACGCGGGCGAACGCGCTGCCGCCGCAGCAGCGCAATATCTCGATGGTGTTCCAGAGCTACGCGCTCTACCCGCATCTCTCGGTGTACGACAACATCGCGTTCGGTCCGCGCATTCGCAAGGAGCGCGAGAATGGTTTCAAGCCGCGCATCGAAGCTGCCGCGAAAATGCTCAACCTGTCGGGCTACCTGGAGCGCCTGCCGCGCGCGCTCTCGGGCGGCCAGCGCCAGCGCGTCGCCATGGGCCGCGCCGTGGTGCGCGAGCCCGCGCTGTTCCTCTTCGACGAGCCGCTTTCGAACCTCGACGCCAAGCTGCGCGTGCAGATGCGCACCGAAATCAAGGCGCTGCACCAGCGCCTGCGCAACACGGTGGTGTACGTCACGCACGACCAGATCGAGGCGATGACGATGGCGGACCGCATCGTCGTGATGAACGCGGGGCGCATCGAACAGATCGGCCGCCCGCTCGACCTTTACGACAAACCGGGCAACCTGTTCGTGGCGAGCTTCCTCGGCTCGCCTTCGATGAACTTCGCCGTTGGCACGGTGATGAGCGACGCGCGCGGCACGGCGCTCGTGCTCGAAGACGGCGTGCGTATCGCGCTCCCGGAAGGCAAGGCCCAGGCGGGCGCGCGCGTGACGCTCGGCGTGCGGCCCGAGCACATCGAGGCAGGCGGCGACGTGCCGTTCAACGTCGACGTGATCGAGCCGACTGGCGCGGAGACCCACTTGTACGGGAAAATAGGCGAAACGACATGGTGCGTCACCACGCGCGCGCGCCCGGACGTTTCTCCGGGCCAGCGCATGACGCTAGGTTTGCCTTTGGCGCACCTGCATCTGTTCGATACTGAAAGCGGCAAGCGGCTCGATTGAAGCGGAAGCACGCATCGAAACTGGATAGCGGGCCCTCATGTGAGCAGACCCTAGTATCTTCCACGGGAAAAACAGCTTGCCGGTCTCCAACCTGATCCATCACATCCGCAATGTCGCGGAGTCGCTGCGTCCCGCCGAGCGCAAGGTCGCGGAGATGGTGCTTGCCGACATCGACTTCGCCATGCGCGCGAGCATCACTGAACTCGCGTTGCGTGCGGACGTGTCTGAGCCCTCCGTCACGCGCTTTTGCCGCGCGGTGGGCGCGCACGGCCTGCGCGACTTCAAGATGCGGCTCGCGCAGAGCGCGGCGGGCAACGTGCCTTTCGCGCTTGCCACGGAGATGACGGGCGGCGAGGCGAGCGGCGCCGGGTGGGCCGGCGAGGTCGGCACCCTGCTCGACAAGGTGACGGAGTCGGTCGTGCAAGGTGTGACCCATGCACGCGCTTCGCTCGATACGGCCGTGTTCGAGGCTGCCGTCGCGGCGCTCTCCAGCGCGCGGCGCGTGTACTTCTTCGGCGTGGGCGCAGGGTCGGGGCTCGTTGCGCAAGACGCGGCGCTGCGCCTGCTGCGACTCGACATCGCCGCGAGCGCGTTTACGGATGCGCATTTGCAGCGCCTCTACGCGGCGCTGCTCGAACCGGG
The DNA here is from genome assembly GCF_024206515.1 of Paraburkholderia sp. CNPSo 3281. Lineage (NCBI taxonomy): Bacteria > Pseudomonadati > Pseudomonadota > Betaproteobacteria > Burkholderiales > Burkholderiaceae > Paraburkholderia > Paraburkholderia sp. CNPSo 3281. The sequence goes on from NZ_JAMBPS010000006.1 coordinate 160,075, forward strand.
CGACGTGGCGTTCGCGATCTCGCAGTCGGGGCGCAGCGTGGAAGTGAACGAGAGCATTCAGATCGCCAAGGAGCGCGGCGCGACGACCATCGCGCTCACGAGTGCGGGTTCGCGTCTCGCGTGGGTGGTGGATATTCCACTGTTGCTGCGCGTGCCCGCCGCGAGCGATGCGCACGCGCCCGCCGTGGTGCGCATCGCGCATCTCGCGGTGCTCGATGCGCTCGCGCTGGGCGTGTCGCTCGGGCTCGGGCCCAAGGCGCTTGCCAAGATGCGCGACGCGCAGGCGCGCAGCGACGGCGCGCCCGACGATGCTTCCGCGGTCGGCACACCCGAGGACGGCCGTTGACGCTTAGGCGAACGCGGTGCCTTTGCGCGGCTTGAGCTTTATCGGCATCGTATCCGGCACCATCGTAAACGCCTGTACTTCCTGAATCTTCGCGGGATCGATCGCCAGTTCGATCGTAAACGACTGCATCAGCATCGAGAGCGCGAGACGCATTTCCACCGTCGCGAGATGGCGGCCGGGACATACACGCGGTCCTGCGCCGAACTGCAGATAAGCGCGCACGTCATGGGCTTTTCCATCATCGGCTTCGCGTTCGCCGCGTTTCATCCAGCGCCACGGATCGTAGCGCTGCGGATCGGCAAAATGCCTGGCGTCGAGCATGGCAGGGCGCGCGACGAAGAACATGCGCGTGCCCTTCGGCAACGCCACGTTGTCCACCACCACGTCTTCCAGCGGCTCGAACGAATGTACCGACGCCACCGGGCGCAGACGCGTGGCCTCGATACAGATCGCCTCGAAAATATCGAGGTCTTTCAACGTCGCGTAGTCGGGGCAGACCGTCGAACTGCCGAGCACGCGAGAGGCTTCGTCGCCGAGATGCTGCTGCAAGGCCGTATCCGCGGCGAGATAGGGCAGCGTCCACGCGATGGAATCGGCGGTCGTGTCTTCGCCCGCGATCAGGAGCGTGAGCACGTTTGCACGGATCTGCGCGTCGCTGATGGACGTCCCGCCTGGCGCCTGCTGCTGCGCGAGCATCGCTTCGAGCAGATTGCGCGGCGCATCCGCTGGGTCGTCGCGCATGCGCTCGCGAGCGCGCGCCATCATCGCGTTCACATAGCGGTGCACTTCCTCGAGCGAGCGCTCGAGCTTGCGGTCCGCCGGCAGCTTGACATATCGCCAGTACGGAAAGAGTGCATTGGTGCGCCTCATCACGCCCGGCAGGATGCGCTCCAGGTGTTCCTGAATCACGCCGTGATCGCGCTCCAGCGTGCGCGGATCTTCGCCGAACGCGAGCGCGCTCGTCACGTCCACCGTGTAGCGCTTGAGGTCGTCGGTCATCTCGACGGTTTCGCCGCGCTCGGCCGCACGTTGCCAGCGGGTGTGAAGGCGCTGCGTGATATCGGCCAGCGTGGGGTAGAACGCCTTGATGTTGGGTATCGAGAGCGCCTGCATCACGAGCTTGCGCTGCGGTTCCCACGCAACGCCTTCTGCCGAGAAAAGGCCGTTGAAGCCCATCTCCTCGAACACCGCTTCGATCGGCTGATAGCGGCGGAAGCGATGCGGGCGCTCGCGCATGATCTGCTGGATTAGCTCGGTATCGGTCCAGATCGTGATGGGGATGCCGCCCACCTGGAAGCGGTAGGGCGCGCCGAGTTCGGCGGCCCATTGCTCGAGGATCAAATGCAGACGCGGCGGCGAAAGCTGCAGCAGATTGCCGACGAGCGGCAGGCCGCGTGGGCAGGGCAGGTCGGCGATCTGGCGCAACGCTTGTCCGGCGGATGCCGTGCTCATAGGCAGGTTCTCATTGGGTGGGCGTGCCGTTCTTGTATCACGCGAGGGAGGCGATTATAGCGGCGCGGCCGCCGCGCCTTCCATATAACCGAAGCGCCGCGAGAGGCGCTCCGCGGCGGCGATCAGCAGTTGCGCCGCCGTGCCTTCGCGGGCGATGTCGAGGCTGCCCGAAGGCCCCATCACCGCGAGCACGAGGCACACGCTGCCGGTGTGGTCGAACACGGGCGCGGTCACGGTGCTGATGCCGGGAATGGGCTTGTCGAGCGCCGTGTCCACGCCCTCGGCGCGAATGGCGGCGAGCCGCGCGAGGTAGGCGGGCGTGGCGCCCTCGCGCGGCTTCGCGCCCGCGAGCCGCAGTTCATCCTGCGCGAGGAGGGCTGCGCGCACGTCGTCGTCGACCCATGCGGCGAACACGCGTCCGATCGACGTGTTCACGAGCGACATCACCGTGCCGGGGCGCAGGCTCACGTGCAGCGGCAGCGCCGATTCTTCGAGGCGCACGACGGTCGGACCGAGCGGCCCCGGCACCGCGAGCGCGACGCTCATCGCGGTGGCGGCGGCGAGGCCCACCAGCTCGGCATCGGCTTCGCGAACCGGCGAAAGACGCGCAAGGCCGATCAGGCCGAGTTCGAGACTGAGCGGTCCCGCTTCGTAGCGGCCCGCCGCGTCGCGCGCGAGCAGGCCGATCTTCTGCAGGCTCACGAGGTGCGGGAAGGCCTTGGCGGGCGCCATTCCCGCGGCTGCGGCGAGGTCGCGCAACGGCAAGGGCGTGCCCGCCGCGACGAGCGCGGCGAGCAGTTCGCCCGTGACATCGAGCGACTGGATGCCGCGTTGCGGCTTGTCGGCTTCGGCTGCAATGCCGGCTGCGGCGTCATCGGCGGCGGCTTGCGTTGCGTCGTCGCGCGGCGGCTTGGAACTTACTCGGGGCATGTCGGTGTCGATGAAAAAGCGGCGGCGGTGATCTCGGCAGCAGCGTCGCGCAGCGCTCGCACGACGGCGCCGTTCGCTCGCATGTCCAGCACTCCGCTCGCGCCGATAGCGGTGAGCGTGAGGCTCGGTTCGCGCCCAGGGCCGAGCACGGGCACGCACACGCTGCTCACGCCGGGGCTGGGTGCGTCGATGGCGAGCTCATAGCCGCGCGCGCGGGTGGCGTCGAGCGAGGCGAGGAACGCGGCGTCCGGCGTGCTTTCTTGGGGCGCGCCCGCGGCACTGGCCACGTGGCTGGTGCCGCGCCACACCGGCTGCGCGGTTTGTGTGGCCCATGCGGCTTCGAGCGCTTCGGGCCCGAGGAACGCGCAGAACACGCGGCCCGTGGCCGTGGCGCGCAGCGACATCACCGTGCCGACATGCAGGTTCACGTGCAGCGGCAGGCTCGCGTGCTCGTAGCGCACGATAGTCGGCCCCTGCGGCCCGGCAATGCATAGCGCGACGCTGCAGTTCAGCACCTGCGCGAGCGCGGCGGCGCGCGGCACGGCTTCGCGCAGCGCGGGTTGCTGCGCGAGATGCAGCAGGCCGAGGCGCAGCGCGAGCGGGCCGGGCTCATAGCGCCCCGAAAGCGCGTCGCGCTTGATGAGTCCGAGGCGCGTCAGGCTCACGAGATAGGCGTGCGCCTGGCTCGACGGAATGTCACCGCTCGCCGCGAGATCGGTGGCGCCAAGCGGCGCGCGCGCGTCGGCGAGGGCGCGCAGCAGGCGTCCGCCTACCTCCACGCTCTGAATGCCGCGCTGCGTGCGGGCCGCCGTCGCGCTGCGTTCCGGCGCGGACGCGGCGCTGTCGTTGCGACGTCTCATTGCGCTTTTCTCTGGCTGAAAAAGGGTCCATGTTAACTGAACAGCGGCAGCCGTTGGCAACCACTCGGGCTGCGGCGCTCTCTGCGTAGAAATTAACCTATAGCAATATAATTCGCTATTGACAAATAAAAACGGGAAGACCATCATGGCCTCACCCCGGCACAACAGCGGTCCATTTCAATTTCAAACGGGGCGAGACAACCCGGGCTGGCGCCCAATGCGCCCGGCCCCGCGCGCTTCGCCCTGCCCCGGCTTCAAGAGCCCCTCGATACGGAGACTCAACATGGCAAAGGCGTTCGCATCCCAGGCCGACCTCGAAGAAAAGAAGGTCACGTTCACGCAGCTCTCTGAAAACGCATACGCGTACACCACGGAAGGCGACCCCAACTCGGGCGTCATCATCGGCGACGACGGCGTGCTGATCGTCGACACCACGGCCACGCCCGCCATGGCGCAGGACCTCATCGCGAAGATCCGCACCGTCACCGACAAGCCCATCAAATACGTCGTGCTCTCGCACTATCACGCGGTGCGCGTGCTGGGCGCTTCGGCGTACTTCAAGGAAGGCGCGCAGCAGATCATCGCGAGCCGCGGCACGTATGAAATGATCGTCGAGCGCGGCGAAGCCGACATGAAGTCGGAAATCGAGCGCTTCCCGCGCCTGTTCGCGGGCGTCGAAACGGTGCCGGGCCTCACGTGGCCCACGCTCGTGTTCGAGAAGGAAATCACGCTGTTCCTCGGCAAGCTCGAAGTGAAGATCGCACATCTCGGCTCGGGTCACACGAAGGGCGACACCGTGGTGTGGCTGCCGCAGCAGAAGGTGCTGTTCTCGGGCGACCTCGTCGAATACGACGCTGCGTGCTATTGCGGCGACGCCCAGCTCGCCGACTGGCCCGCCACGCTCGAAGCGCTGCGCTCGCTGGGCGCCGAGAAGCTCGTGCCGGGCCGCGGCCCCGCGCTGCTCAACCCCGCGGAAGTCAACAAGGGTCTCGACTACACGAAGGACTTCGTGACCACGCTGCTCGCGCAAGGCCGCGCCGCCGTGGAACAGAAGCTCGACCTGAAGGGCGCGATGTCGCTCACGCGCGAGGCGATGGACCCGAAGTTCGGCCACGTGTTCATCTACGAGCACTGCCTGCCGTTCGACGTGACGCGCGCTTATGACGAGGCGAACGGCATTACGCATCCGCGCATCTGGACGGCGCAGCGCGACAAGGAGATGTGGGACGCGCTGCAGGAATGAAGACTGCGTCGGGAAAGACGTGGAGCCTTGCCTGGGATCGCAGTAGGCGCTAAAGCGCCAACTGCGATCGACAGCGGCATGGGACCAGAGTAAGGCGCTAAAGCGCCAACTCTGGTCGACAGGAGACAAGAATGATCGACTATCAGACGCTGACCTTCGACTACGCGCGTTGCAGCGAACAAACTCCGGACGCCGCCGCGTGCGTGCGTCCGGTCGTGGTGGTCGGCGCGGGGCCGGTGGGCCTCGCGACGGCCATCGACCTCGCGCGGCAAGGTGTGCCGGTGGTGCTCGTGGACGACGACTCCACGCTTTCCACGGGCTCGCGCGCCATCTGCTTTTCCAAGCGCTCGCTCGATATCTTCGACCGCCTCGGCTGCGGCGATCGCATGGTCGAAAAGGGCGTGAGCTGGAACGTGGGCAAGGTGTTCCGCAAGGACGAACTCGTCTACACGTTCAACCTGCTGCCCGAGAGCGGCCATCATCGGCCGGCTTTCGTGAATCTTCAGCAGTACTACGTGGAAGGCTACCTGCTCGAACGTGCGCAGGCATTGCCCAACCTCGAAATCCGCTGGAAAAACAAGGTGACGGGCGTCGCGCAACACGGCACGCCGGGCGCCGCCGATGCGCACGTCGCGCTCGAGATCGAAACGCCCGACGGTCCGTACACGCTGCTCGCGCGCTACGTGGTGGCCGCCGACGGCTCACGCAGCCCGCTGCGCAAGCTGCTCGGTCTCGATAGCCACGGCCGTACGTTCAAGGACCGCTTCCTCATCGCCGACGTGAAGATGGAAGCCGACTTCCCCACCGAACGCTGGTTCTGGTTCGATCCGCCGTTCCATCCTAACCAGTCGGTGTTGCTGCATCGCCAGCCCGACAACGTCTGGCGCATCGACTTCCAGCTCGGCTGGGACGCCGACCCGGTGCTCGAAAAAACGCCCGAGCGCGTGATTCCGCGTGTGCGCGCGCTGCTCGGGCCGGACGTGAAGTTCGACCTGGAGTGGGTGAGCATCTACACGTTCTCGTGCCTGCGCATGGACAGCTTCCGCCAGGGCAACGTGCTGTTCGCGGGCGACTCGGCGCATCTGGTTTCACCGTTCGGCGCGCGCGGCGCGAATAGTGGGTTCCAGGACGGCGAGAACCTCGCATGGAAGCTCGCAATGGTGCTGGAGAACCATGCGCCCGACGCGCTGCTCGACACCTACGCGAGCGAACGCGAATACGCAGCCGACGAAAACATCCGCAACTCCACGCGCTCGACCGACTTCATCACGCCGAAAAGCGCGGTGAGCCGCGTGTTCCGTGACGCCGTGCTCACGCTCGCTCGCGAGCACGCATTTGCGCGGCAACTCGTGAACAGCGGCCGCCTTTCCGTGCCGGCGGTGCTGCGCGAATCGGCCTTGAACACGCCCGACGAAGAGACGTTCGACGGCCAGATGGAGCCGGGCGCTTCGTGTGCAGACGCGCCGGTGCGCAACGCAGCGGGTGACGAGAGCTGGCTGCTCGCGCATCTGGGCGACCAGTTTGCGGGGCTCGTTTTCAGCCGTGCGGGCTCGGCGTTCGATACCGCGACGCTCGACACGCTGCAGGCGCTTTCGCACTGTGCGGTGCCGCTCAAGTTCGTGGTGATGCTCGAAGGCGATGCGGCTGTGCCGGCGGGTCTGCCAGCATCGACGGTGGTGTTGTGCGACATGCAAGGGCTGGCGGCGCAGCGCTACGGGGCGCAGGACGGCGCGTTCTATCTGATTCGTCCGGACCAGCACGTGAGCGCGCGCTGGCGGCGCGCCGATGCGGCACGCGTGGAGCGTGCGCTCAAGCGAGCGCTTTGCGTGCAAGGCACGGCATAAAGGAACGAGGAGACAACCATGCTGAACACCCAACCGAATCTGGCAAGACCGGACGACTTTTACGAAGCGCTGATCGACATGCATCGCGATCTCGACGAGGCGCAAAGTCAATCGGCCAATGCGCAGCTGATCCTGCTGCTCGCGAACCACATAGGCGAGCACGAAACGCTGCTGCAGGCGCTTCGCTTTGCGCGCGCGGGCGTGAGTGCGCCGGCGAGCAACGGTGCGACGGGAAAACTTGCGGCATGAAAGACTGAAAGAGACTGATAGCGCTGACACACGCGGCCGGTGCGAACTGGCCGCATTCATTTGCCACACGCAATTCATCGCCCATTTGCAGCACTTCTCGCGCAAGCAATCGTTTGCGTTTGCAAAGCGCGCACGACACCTCGGCGCACAGGCTCGCGCCAACGGCTTTCGGCATGCTTTCCACGCGTGCCAACTATGCAAGCTGATTCAAGAACGCCCTGGGAAACGCCGTAAACGCGGCACATAGCACTCACTTCGCACACGCATAAGATAGTCAGACAAATGCGGGCGATGGAATCGTTTTCCGGGGATAGAACTTGAATCGCAGTCAAACATGGTCGCGTACCGCGGCGCCGGGCGAGATCATTTATTCGGAAGGCTTTGCAGGCGAGCGATTGATCTTCGTGATCGCCGACGGCAAGGTCGAAATCTCCACCCGCTGCGACGACAAGAAAGTCGTGATGGCCACGCTCGGACGCGGCGAATTTTTCGGCGAGACCGCGCTGCTCGGCGCGGAACCGCGACCGAACACGGCGAAGGCGCTCAGCTTTTGCCAGCTGACCGTCGTGCCGGCGAGCCTCATCGAAGAAGAACTCGAACGTGTCACGCCGATGCTGCGCCACGTGGTGCGCACGCTCACGCGGCGCGTCAAGGCGAAGGACGATCTGCTCGCCACCTACACCCATGCCGACTTCATGCCGGGCGTACTGTCGTACGCGCACGTGCTCGCGCTGATCGCAGGCGCGGGCGATCGCGCCGAAAGCAGCGATACCTGGTCGCGGCACGGCGCGAGCGGCGCCGAAGTGAGCGTGCCGCTCGCCGACGTCGTGCAGAAATGCCGTGCCGTGGCCGGCCATTCGCGTCCGCATGTGATGGCCATGCTCCGACGCATGGAAAAGCTCAATCTCGTCGCGATGCAAAGCGGGCAGGCCACGCACCTCGCCAATAACGCGGCAGCGGCAGAAGGTGCATTGGGCCGCCAGGTGGTGACGTTCGACCCCGTGCGCATCGTGGAGCGCGCAACGCAGGTCGCGGACAGCGATCTCGATGTGTCGATCAACAGTGAACTCGAACTGATCGAACTGGGCGATCTCGAAGCGCTGATCGGCGTGGAGCGCAAGGTCATTCTCAACAAGCTCTCGCACGCCGAAATCGCCGACGAGGTCTTTGCGTTCCGCAAGTCGAAGGTGCTCAACTTCGTCGAGCAAAAGGGCGTGGCGTATTTCTCGAAGCGCACGAACCGCGGCTCGGGCGAACTCAAGGCGCTCGACGATCTGTTGTTCGTCGATCAGCGCACGCTGTTCGAAGCCGTGAGCGCGCTCGATACCTACGATCTCGCGAAACTGCTCGCCTCGATCGAGGATCCGGCCGTATCCGAGCGCCTGCTCTCGGTGATGGCGGACGCACGCAAGAACGAAGTGTCGTGGGTCATGCGCCGCGACATCAAGATCGATCCCGTGGAAGTCGAGGACATCGAGCAGCGCCTGCTTGCAGCGGTGCGTGCACTTAAGACGCCTGGCGCGCGCCAGGCGGATCGCTGAGTTGGGAGACACGCATGGATCTACTTACCCTGATCGGTATCGCCATTGGCGCGCTCGCTGTCGTCGCGGGCTTCTCGCTCGAAGGCGGCCAATTCGTCACGCTGCTCCAGCCCGAGGCGCTGGCCATCGTGCTGGGCGGCACGCTCGGCGCCGTGATGATCCAGAACACGTGGGCGCGCTTCTTCGACGCCGTGAAGCAGCTGCACACGGCCTTCGTGAAAGCACCGCGCGTAGACGAAGCGAGCCTGGCCGCCGTGCTGGAGTGGGGCGATCAGGCCAAGCTCAACGGTCTGCTAGCCTTCGAGTCGATGGATCTGCAAGGCATTCATCCGTTCGCGCGGCGCGGGCTCGAACTGCTTGCGAGCGGTGTTTCGACCGCCGTGCTCGAAGATGCGCTCCAGCGCGAACTCGAAGCCTCCGGGCGCAAGCACATGGCGGCGGCGCGCGTGTGGCAGCAGGCGGGCGGCTATGCGCCTACCTTCGGTATTCTCGGCTCGGTGCTCGGCCTGATTCAGGTCACGGGGCATCTGATCGAGCCTGCCGAACTCGGGCCCGGCATTGCCGTGGCCTTCGTCGCCACGCTTTACGGCCTTGCTTTCGCGAACCTCGTTTTTCTGCCGCTATATGGCAAGATGCGTGCGCATATCGAAAGCGAACTGCGCCTGCGCAAGCTCTATCTCGACGGCCTGCTCGCCATTTCGCGCAAGGAGTCGCCCCACACGATCGCCACGCGCCTCGCTGGCGAGGTGGGCGGCAAGAGCGGCGGTTTGCAGGGCGAAGCGAACGTGTGGGCGCTGGAGACGACGCGCGCTAGTTGACCGCCCATGCCTTCCGATAAAGACCTGCCGCTCACGGCCCAATTCGATCACGACGAGGAAGAAGGCGGCGAATCGAGTTCCGGCCGTTGGCTCCTTTCCTACGCGGACCTGATCACGACGCTGATGGTGCTGTTCCTCGCGCTCTATGCGATACAGCTCGCAAAGCATAAGGAATCCGAAATACGCTCGGCGGTGCAACCTGCGAGCATGGCGGCAGCGGTCGGGAAAATGCCCGCCGTCGATCAGGCGCTGCTCGCCGCGCTCGAAACGCTGCGCGAGCGCGGCGAAATCACGATCGCGCCGGCGGCGCGCGGCGTGGAGATCGGCATCAACGCGAAGATCCTGTTCAACGCGGGCGATGCCACGCTGCTGCCCGAATCGCTTGGCGTGCTGGGCCGTATCGCCGAGGTGCTGCGCGCGGCGCCGGCGGGCAATATCCTCGTGGAAGGGCACACCGACAGCACGCCGATCTCGAACGCGAAATTCGCGTCGAACTGGGAGCTCTCTTCGGCGCGCGCGGGCGCGGTGGTGCGCTATCTGGTCGAGCGCGGCATCGAGCCTCACCGGCTCGCCGCGATTGGCCGTGCCGACAACTTCCCGCTCGTGGCAGGCAACGACCCCGCGAACCGCGCGCTGAACCGGCGCGTGACGTTGATCGTGCAGCGCTGACGCTCACGCTCTTCGCGTGATCGCCAAGGCAAACGCGCGTCACACCTGCATGGACGGCACATCCTTCATGCAGCGCAAGGCGAACATCGACCGGCTGTGGCGAATGCTCGAGATGCGATAGAGCTTCTCGCGCAGGAAACGCTCGTAGCCGGCGGTGCCGTCCACCGCCACCTTGATCCAGTAGTCGTACTCGCCGGAGACGAGATAGGCCTCCAGCACTTCGGGCAGCGCCGCGAGTTCGGCGCCGAAGCGCGCGAGCGCGTCGTCTTCGTGGCGGTCGAGCGTTACTTCCAGAATCACGATGTCGGCGTAGCCCAGCTTTTGCTGATTCACGAGCGCGACATAGCCGTCGATATAGCCATCGGCTTCGAGCTGGCGCGTGCGGTTCCAGCACGCGGTGGTGGACATGCCCACCTGCTCGGCCAGTTCGGCGTTCGAAAGTCGGGCGTTCTTTTGCAGGGCGCTGAGGATCTTGCGGTCCTGGTTGTCCAGCGCTTTGGCCGGGCGTTCACGAGGGCTCATGGCGAAAGAGAATCTTGTACAGGTAGAGGCGATTGTAGCGGAAGAAGATTCTGTCTATTGACCGTTTTCTCCTGAAAACCGGAAGCCTATACCGGCTATTCCCCGGTATATTTTCCACATGCCTTCTTGCCTGGCACGACCCACGCGGCCACCTCCCCGCAGTGGGGAGCGCCGCCGCAGCCACGAGCCGCGGTGGTCCGTCAGGGCCGTTTCCGTTGCACCCTGCGGCGGCTACCGGACGTTGCGCGCGTTCACCACGCAGCCAGCAATGTCCGGTCAGGCAGATGGCATTTGAAAACCGCGCTTTCGCGCGGTTTTTTGTTGCCTGTTTTCGATACCCGCTTTCAATACCCTTCGCTACCTCGAGCGCCGTTCGTTACAACGTTTCCGCAAGCACGCCCCGCAATGTCGATCCAGCTGTATCTATCTTTTCTCGCCGCCGCGCTCGTCCTTGTCTACACGCCCGGTCCCGTCAACGTGCTCACCATGAGCCAGGCGCTCCACGCCGGCTGGCGCCGCGCGCTGCCCTGCGTCTGGGGCGGCACGCTCGCGGTGCTGCTCCAGCTCGCGCTGACGGCGCTGTGCCTCAATTCGCTGTTGCTCATTAGTGAGCATTCACTTACGTTGTTGCGCTGGCTGGGCGCGGCCTATCTGGTCTGGCTGGGCTGCAAGCAGTGGCGCAGCCGCTCTCTGACGGGCACGGATGTGCCTGCCGAAGCCAATGGTGCGAGCCGTCGCGATCTGTTCTGGCGCGGATTCGCGACCTCCGGGCTCAACCCGAAGACCTTGTTGCTCTTCCCTTCGTTTTTCCCGCAGTTCATGAGCGCCGATGCGTCCTGGAGCGCCAACCGTCAGTATTGGCTGCTGGCGGCGACGTTCGCGCTGCTGTTTGCGGGCGGCGTGGCGTCGATGGCGCTGTTTTCGCACCGGCTGCGCCACGTGCTGCAGCGGCCGAGGCGCATGCGCGCCGTGAATCGCCTGATGGGCAGCCTGCTCGTGGGAATGGGCGCGATGATGGCCGGCTTGCGCTGAGCGCGCAGGCGGCGCTTAAGGCGAGGGAGTGGAAGCGGCCGGCGCTGCAATCGGCGTGGCTGCGGCAACTGCCGGCGTTGCCGATTCCGCTGCCACGCTCTGGGTGCCGGAAGTCGTTGAGGCCGACGCGAGCGTTTGTGCCGTCGCCACGTTAGCCGACGCCGCCACGGCCGCAGACGCCGCCACGGGCGTCGCGGCATTGTGAGTGGTCACACTCGCCGCGAGCCCCGCAGCCTGTGGGTTTGCCGCAACCGTCGCTGGCACGCCCATGATCGCCGTCGCAGCCGCAGCGCCGTGGTCGACCGGTGCGGAGGCACCCGGAGCAGAAGCGGCGGGGGGCGCAGACGCAGGTGCAGGTGCAGGTGCAACCGATGGCGCTGTCACAACCGGCGCCGCCGGCAGTGTGCTGCCATGCAACACCGCCGCACCCGTCGCCGCGGCCGCTGCTGCGGCAGCCGGCGCGGCCGACCCCACCGTGGTCGCGGCGGGCGCGGCGCTTGCCGTGACCGGCTCGATAGGCGGCGGCAACGGCGAAATCTTGATCGCGCCGGCGCCCGGCACCGGCTCACTGCGCGCCGAAGCGTTCAAATACTTCCCCACCAGATCGAAGAATCGTGAATAAAACGGGCCAGATTGGATCGTCTCGCTCGAAATCTTCACCATTTCGTCGCTGTTCGAGCGAATAGGCAGAGAGACCGACCCCAGAATCGAGAGCCCGACGCTTGCCGACGTATCGCTCTTCTTGAGCGCGTAGCCGTTCTGCACGGCGTTCACATACACCATGCTCGTATTGCTCGCGTCGCCCGGCGTGCAGACCACGTGCACCTCCACGACGATGTGCTGATCCATCGTCGGCTGGAAGTTCTTCGTGGCGTCGACGGTGTCGTTGCGCGTCATTGTCGTCATGTAGCCCTGGCTCAGCAGCGCGCGGCGCGACGACTCGCAGGCGTCAGCGCTCGCGTAACTGAAGCTGCGCGAGAACTGGCTGGGCGCCGTACTCAGCAACTGATCTTCCTGGAATCCGGGCTTGGGCGAGGAGCACGCGCCGAGCGCAGCGGCCAGCGTCACCGTGGTTACGGCGAGGACGGCGCTGCGAAGCGGGGCGGACAAACGAGGGACGACTTTCGGAAAACGGGACATATTCAGAGCAAACAGGGCAGCAATGCGGCATTGCATCGGACGGGATGCATTGTAGTTCGGTTCCGCTGCGCACGACCGAACGCTCGTTTTTTCGAGGGATTTCGAAAGCCGGACGAAGGCGTCTCGAAGCTTACATCCCACATGACGAAAAAAACGGGCTTCCGCCCAACGCGAAAGCCCGTGTCAACCCGGCGCCCGGGACAGCGAGCGGAGAAGAGAACTCGCTGGCGTGCGCCGCAGCCGGGTACCGCCGGCTGTTCCTGTGCGCAATGCGCAAAATCGTCGGGCCACGCTGGCCGCCGCGCCCGCAACGCGCCGTAGAAGATCGCGTCGGCGTCGGCCGACTTGATGCGCGTGGGGATCGAGCGGAAGTCCACGGCCTTGTCGTTCGTGAACTCCTGCGCGACCACCGTGCCGCCCGCCGCCTTCACGGCCTTGGCGAACTCTTCGGCTACGCCTTGACCGTAGGCCGTGCGGTCGTCGATCACGGCGAAGCGCTTGAACTTCAGATCCTTCACCACGTACTCGCCGAGCACGCTGCCTTGCTGCGCGTCGGATGTGACGAGGCGGAATGTGGTGGGCAGGCCCTGGCGCGTATAGGTGGGCGCGGTGGCCGTGGCGATTTCGGGGACGCCGGCCTTCGCGTAGATCGGCGCGGCGGGAATGCTGGTGCCCGAGTTGAAGTGGCCGATCACGGCCGAAACGCCGTCGTCCACGAGCTTCTGCGCGACGGTCGTGCCGGTGCGCGGGTCGGCCTGGTCGTCGTAGGCGTCGAGCACGAAGCGCACCGGCTTGCCGCCGATGGTCGGGTTCGTGGCGTTCTCGTCGTCGATCGCCATTTGCACGCCGCTGCGGAAGTCCGCGCCGTAGTGAGCCTGGCCGCCCGTGAGCGGGGCGGCGAAGCCGATCTTGTCCGTGGCCTGGGCGAGCACGCCGGCGCTCCACAGGGCCGCGACAGCGGCAAGAACAACGGGCGCGCGCAGGCGCAGCTGGTGTTTGCCTGGATTCATTCTGGTTCTCTCCTCAGCGGTCTACGTTTTTCATGGGCGCAGCCGGGCCCGCACCGCGTTCGGAGCGCGCGGCGTGCCATTTTGCGCAGGGATGAAGCAAAAGAGACCGGCCGCCAGATGGCGGTTTGCCGGGCGAAACCGTTGCGCACACGACAGCATCGGGGCGGCCCGATGGATACGCTCATATTGCGGTGCCGAATACGACGAATCGATACACGCATCTGCGCATGTCGCTCGATACGGAGAAGAACGAAGTGCAGAGCGATCACTACGCGATCGTCGATGCCTGCAAGCGGCGCGCCGTGGATGAAGTGGTGGCGCTGATCGAGCGGCATATTCTCGATACCAGGCGCGAAGTGATGGCCGCGGCGCGGCTGGCTGGTCTGGATAACTAAGCGTTTTTTTCGCTGCGCAGGGTGGAAAAACGGCGAGCGCCCCGTAAGGGACGCTCGCCGTTTTGCTTGAAGCGGACTTGAGTGTGATGCGCTGTGCTTACACGGCCATTTCCGGCGGCGCCTGGCGGAAGCACCGCGTGATCCAGCCGAGATAAACAAGGCCGAGCACGAACCAGATCACGCCGAGCACGATGGCGGTCTTTTCGAGGCTGCACAGCAGCCAGATGTCGGTCACGGCGCCGATCAGCGGGAACACCAGACCGCCGAGCAACCCGAAGCCACGCGTGCCCGCCGCGCCGCTGAAGTACTGGCGGATCACGCACAGGTTCACCGAAGTGAACGCGAGGAACGCGCCGAAGTTGATGAACGAGGTGGACGTGGCCACGTCGAGTTTCAGTGCGATCAGACCGACGACACCGGCAATCGCGATGTTGATCGCAGGCGTGCGAAAGCGCGGATGAATGTAGCCGAAGATCGACTTGGGCAGCACTTCATCGCGGCCCATCGCATAGAGCAGACGCCCCACGCTGGCCTGCGCCGAGATGCCCGAGGCGAACTGCGCGAGGATCAGGCCCGCGAGGAAAATCGTCACGAAGATATCGCCGCCCACCTTGCGCGCGATTTCGAACGCGGCCGAATCGGGGTCCTTGAAGACGGCGCCCGGATGCGCGAGCTGCAGCGTGTATGCGGCGATCACGAAGATCGCGCCGCCCACCAGCGCGATCAGCACGATGGCGCGCGGAATGGTCTTTTCGGGATCGATGGTTTCCTCGGTGAGCGTGGAAACGGCGTCGAAGCCGAGGTATGAATACGCGGCGATCGCAGCACCCGCCATCGTGGCCGAGAGCGGCACGTGCGGCTGGAAGAACGGCTGCGCCGTGATCAGGCCGCCCGGGCCCGCGGCCGCGGAGGCGTAGTGCAAGCACAGGACTACGAACATTGCCGCAATACCGAGCTGCACGATCATGAGCACGATGTTGAAACGCGCCGCGAGTTCGATGCCAATGACGTTCAGCGCACTCGTGAGCACGATGAACGCGACGATCCAGATCCACGTGGGCACGCTCGGGAACGCCGCGCCAAGATACGCCGCGCCAATCAGCCAGATCACCATCGGCAGGAAGAAGTAATCGAGCAGCGTGGCCCAGCCGATCATGAAGCCCAGATGCGAATTGAAGCTCTTGCGCGTGTACGTGTAGGCCGAACCCGCCACCGGGAAAAGGCGTGCGAGTTTGCCGTAGCTGAACGCCGTGAACACGATTGCGACTAGCGCGATGAGATACGCGAGAGCGGCGGTGTCCTGGCTCGCGCCGGCGAGCACGCCATAGGTGCCGTAGACGATCAGCGGCGCCTTATAGGCGAGGCCGAACAGGAGCACGGACGGCAGGCCGAGCGTGCGCTTCAGGTGAGGTTCTTGAGTGCCGCGTTCATGCGGCGGCGAGGCTGGCTTCATGATGCAGTTGTCTCCTGGGTGCTGCAGTTCTGGCAGGCGTGGGCGAGCCGGGCGAGCCACGAGAAGCGGCTTGCCGGATCGCTGGTTGCCGGGCTTGTTACCGGGTCTTGCTGCTTGACGCTTGTAAGGGCTTTAGCGCGTGCGCGGTCGGATATTGAGCGAGCGACGGCCTTGCGCGTCGTTCTCGTCCGCGAGATTGAGCGCAATGCGTGCGTCGTGCAGATAGCTGTAGTGCTCGCGGCTTTGCGCGAGCAGCGTGCGATCCACCTTCGCGCGCAGCACCGCGTCTTCGTTCTTCAACTCGCAGAGCACGTCGCCGAACGGGCTCACGAGTGCTGTTTCGCCTGGGAACGTGAGGTTGTCGTCGCCGTCGCCGATGCGGTTCACGAGCGCGGCGAACATCTGGTTCTCCATCGCGCGCGCGACGATCGCGCGGCGATGCATGGGGCCGAACGGATCCATATTGCCGTTCGTGACGACGAGCATTTCCGCGCCGAGCGAGGCCACGGCGCGTGCCGTTTCGGGAAACTCGATGTCGTAACAGATCAAGAGACCCACGGTCGTGCCCTTGAATTCGCACACCTCATAGCGGTCGCCAGGCGTGAACACGCCCACGTCCGTGGCCCACAGGTGCGTCTTGCGGTAACGCAGCGCGATGTCGCCGCGTTCGTCGATCAGCACAGTCGTGTTGTAGAAGCGATCGCCGTCGCGCTCAGCGAGGCCCACGGCGACGCCGATCTGGGCCGCGCGTGCGGCGTCGCGCACTTTGGAGAGCGAGGGGCCTTCGAGCGATTCGGCCACGTCGCGCACGTTCTCGCGGGTGGGAAAGCCCGTGAGCGTGGCTTCGGGAAAGACGATGAGATCGCTGCCTTCGCGGCGCGTGGCCGTAGCGTCGAGTACGCGGGCGAGGTTGGGAGCGACTGCGCCGTCCACGATCGGGATCTGCGCGAGTTCGAGTTGCATGCCTGTCTCCATCCTTATGTATTACGTAAAGCACCGCGTGGGCGTCAGGAGCGGCTATTATCTCCACGTTATTTTTGTCGAGAAATTACCCTGCAGGGGTACCCTGATCGGAGGACCCATGGAGCCCCTCACGGAACTGGACTGGCAGGACCGCGCGTTCCATCACCATATCGCGACGCTGATCGACGCCCTCGACGGCCCCGACTTCTGGACCCGCATGACGCGTGTGATCGAGCGCTTCGTCGCGTTCGACAACTGGGTTGCGCTCGTCTTCCGGAGCGATCGCGCGCCGCTCGTGTGCGCCGAGTCGCCCATGCCCGACGGCACCGTGGATCTCTTGTTCCGCGCGTATCTGGGGGGGATGTACCTGCTCGATCCGTTCTATCTGAATGCGAGCGAGAAGCCGCGCGCGGGGCTCGTCACGCTCGCCGAAGTTGCGCCCGACAATTTCAGCATGACGGACTATTACCAGCGCTACTTCAAGAGCAACATCATCGGCGACGAAGTGCAGTTCAATGTGCCGCTGGACGAAGCGCGCACGCTGATTTTCTCGCTAGGCGCAAAGCACCATTACACGGAGCGCGATATTGCGTTGTTCGCGATGTTCGCGCCGTGGGTGGTCGCGCTCATGAAGCAGCGGCTTGCACATGAGACGTTTGCCGAGGGTGTCGCCGAGGCGGTCGCGTCGGATGCGGCTGCAGCCGACAGCGCGGCGCAGCAGGGGCAGTTGAGCGAGGCGGGCTTCGCGAGCCGCATCGAGGCGGTCACGCAGCAAAGCGGACGCGTGCCGCTCACCGCGCGCGAGATCGAAGTGGTGCGCTTGAGCCTGAGCGGCTTTTCCACGCGCGCGATTGCGGAGCGGCTCGAAATTTCGTTCGAGACCGTGCGCGCGCACAAGAAGCATATTTACGCGAAGCTCGGCGTGAGTTCGCAGTCGGAATTGTTTGCGCTCTTCTACGAGCCGCTCGGGCGCGTGGGCGCATGAGCGCCGCGCGCCTTTGGCGGCGCGCGTCAGAACTCGACGAGCGCGAAGTCTTCCTTGCCCACGTCGCAGAGCGGGCAGCGCCAGTCGTCGGCCACGTCGGCCCAGCGGGTGCCGGGAGCGAGGCCGTCGTCAGGGGCGCCTGCCGCTTCGTCATACACCCAGCCGCAGATCACGCAGACCCATTGTTTCAGGCCGTCGTCGGCGCTGGCCGCAGCCGTTGAAGCGCTTGCGGGCGCCTCGGGCGCGGCGCCTTCGGGCTGGGTGTCGAGCGCGACGACGAGCGGCGCTGCGGTGCTCTCGCGTTCAGCGAGCTTGCCTTGCAGCGTGGCGAGCAGCGCGGCGGCTTCGTCGGCGGTGAGGTCGATCCAGTACGGGTCGCCTGCGCCGTCATTCAGGCGAACGGGCGAGAACTGGATTTCGAGGGCGACGCCTTTCTTGTACATAAGCGAAAACGGTTGGCTTGATGCCCCGGACGCGCTGCGCTCACAGGAAGTAGCGGAACAGCAGCGAGGCCGCGATACCGCCAGCGGCGATCAGCGCGAGCATTTGCAGGAGCGTGATGGACTTGCTGGACTTGGCGTTCGAAGCGGCGGGACGGGTGGTGGTGTTCATAGGGTGATCTTGCGGCGGCGTGGGTTGCGGTCTCGATTGCGCCCCTTAAAGTCGCCATGGTCGGCATGACGGCGGCAGAGCGCGGCGGGGGAGTTTCGCACGATTTCGCATCGACGGGGGCATTTGCGCGGCGTCTGCGCGCACGCGCCGCAGATTTCGCCGTCGGCAACCTGCGCCGCACAGCGGCACTGATTATCGCCGCTAATGTGGGCCGGATTCCTGAGCGCGCGGAGATGGTTTATTTCGCAGGCGTTGAGAGAAGCGGCTCACAACTGCAGCCAGCGCCGTTCGATATACGAAAACAGCCAGCTGACCGGCACCGCGCAGGCCATGCCGATGGCGACCTGCGCCACGCGAAAGAGCGCGACATCCCACACCGGCCCGTTCATGGGTACGAGCAGCACGATGGTGGTGGTGATTGCACCCAGCCGCGCGGCGGTGCTGACGCTCAGGCACCAGCAGCCGATGATCACCACGCTCACGGCTACGAGGTAGGCCGCGAGATTTTCCGGGCCGAACGCCGCCGTTGCGAGCCCCACCGCGCCGCCCGCAATCGCGCCGATGAACTGGTCGCGCGACTGCGCGAGCGTATCGGCGTAGTCGTGCTGGGTGACGGCAATCGCCGTGATCGCGGCCCAGAACGCCTGTTCGGTGTGGAGCGCGCGGCCGATGCTGTACGCAAGACCTGCCGCGCAGACGGCGCGCAGCGCCATGAGCGTGCCTTGCGCGGCGCGGCTCTTGAGGGGCAAGCGCTTGAGCGCACCCAGCGCCGATTGCTGGAGCGAAGTGAGGTAGGCGTAGAGGTTGTCTTGTGGGTCGTGCATCGCGCGTGATCGGTCGTAAGGAGAACGTGAGGATAAGCGGGCGCGCTGCCAAGCATATCAAGCCGTGTCTGCCGGGTGCGGATCGCCGGGCAGGCAATGCATGCGCAACGACTTCGCCGCGTGGTGCAGATCGCGCTCCGGACACAAAAAAGCGCGATGCCATCCCGCATCGCGCCTTTCTGCCGTCAAACAAAACCGTGCGTTACTTCCTGTCGATCGAGATCGCTCCCGGACCCGTTACCGCGAGCGCGAGCAGGCCGCCGGCGATGCTGATGTTCTTGTAGAAGTTGATCATGTTCGCCATTTGGTCGGCGCCGGTCATGGTCCAGAAGTGATGGCCGATGAAGGCTGTCGCCACGGTATAGATCGCGAGCAGCACGGCGAGCGGCCGCGTGTAGAAGCCCACGAGCAGCAGGATGCCGACCGCGAACTCCATGATCACGGCGATGGCGGCCGACAGCATCGGCACGGGCGCGCCCACGTGCGCCATGTAGTCGACCGTGCCCGAAAAGCCGGTGATCTTCGACCAGCCGAACAGGATGAACAGGGAAGTCAGCAGGATGCGCGAGACCAGCAGCACGACGTCGTTGCCCGGCCCGAACAGGTTGTATCGCATGGTTTTCTCCGAAGAAGTATTAAGTGGTTCACTACGTATCAGTTCGCGCTGTGCCGGGCGGCGGCCCGCTTTCAGTGAGCGGACCGCCGCGCGCCGGTCTGCGCAAGCATAACCTCAGGCGCAACGCCGAAGTTAAGACCAAAGCTCCGACACTTCGATATTACGCAGATCGAACACCAGGACCTCGGCATCGTGTCCGTCGCTGAAGCTCAACTCGCGCTCGGAGCGGATGCGCGCGCCGTCGCCTTCGCCCAGTTCCACGCCGTTCAGCTTCACGCTGCCACGCGCCACGTGAACGTAGGCGTAGCGGTCGTCGCCCACTTCGACCTTCGCCGTTGCCGCGCCGTCGAGGCGGCCGGCATACACGCGTGCGTCCTGGCGCAGCAGCAGCGAGTCTTCGGCGCCGTCCGGCGAGAGGATCAGGCGGAGCTTGCCGCGCTTTTCCTCATCGGCGATGTGCTTCTGCTGGTAGCGCGGCTGCGCGCCCTTCACGTTCGGTGCAATCCAGATCTGCAGGAAGTGCACCCCTTCGTCGGCCGAGTGGTTGAACTCGCTGTGCGCCACGCCGGTGCCGGCGCTCATCAGTTGCACGTCGCCGGGGACGATCACCGAGCCCGTGCCCATCGAGTCCTTGTGTTCGAGGGCGCCTTCCAGCACGTACGAGAAAATTTCCATGTCGCGGTGCGGGTGCTTGCCAAAGCCGCGCGCCGGGGCCACGCGGTCGTCGTTGATCACGAGCAGGTCGGAGAAGCCCACTTGCTTCGGATCGTAGTAGTTGGCAAACGAAAACGTGTGACGCGAGCTGAGCCAGCCATGTTCACCGCGGCCGCGTTGGTCTGCCTTGCGAAGTTCGATCATTTTCGTCTCTCCGTATGAATCGTTTCGATTCGGTTGGTTGACTGGTTGCGATGGAAAGAAGTTTAGGTCAATCAAATCGATTTGAATCGCCGTAAAATACGACTCACTGTCACATTAAAGTGGACAATCGGAATGCAACTCGACGACATGCGGATCTTTGTGAACACCGTGGATGCGGGCAATTTCACGGCGGCGGCCCATCGGCTGCGGCTTTCCAAGCAGTTCGTGAGCCGGCGCGTGGCG
Source organism: Paraburkholderia sp. CNPSo 3281 (assembly GCF_024206515.1). Lineage (NCBI taxonomy): Bacteria > Pseudomonadati > Pseudomonadota > Betaproteobacteria > Burkholderiales > Burkholderiaceae > Paraburkholderia > Paraburkholderia sp. CNPSo 3281. Next base: position 180,680 of record NZ_JAMBPS010000006.1, read on the forward strand.
GCGCTGGAGGCCGATCTGGGCGCACGCCTGCTCGTGCGCAACACGCGCAAGCTGGCGGTTACGGACCTCGGCCAGGACTTCTACGAGCGCGCGAAACGGATCCTTGCGGACGTCTCGGAGGCCGAGCAGGCCATGTCGGACCGGCGCAGCGAGCCCCGCGGCCTCCTGAAAGTGAGCGCGCCGATGTCATTCGGCATGGCGCACCTTTCGCCGCTCGTCGCCGAATTTCTGCGCGAACATCCGGACGTGCGCTTCGACATGGATCTGAGCGACCGCACCGTCGACGTGATCGGCGAAGGTTTCGACATGGCGCTGCGTATCGGCCGGCTGGCGGATTCCACGCTGGTCGCGCAGAAACTCATCGACGTGCGCATGATCGCCTGCTGCAGCCCCGGCTATCGGCGGCGGCGGCGCGCGCCGCAAACGCCCGCCGATCTCGCGCAGCACGCCTGCCTGCCGTACGGGCAGCAGGGCCGCGCGCCATGGGAATTCATCGTCGATGGCGTGCGCACGCCTTTCGACGTGCACGGGCCGCTGCGCGCGAACAACGGCGAAGTGATCCGCGACGCCGCCATTGCCGGGCTCGGCATCTGCTATCTCCCGGACTTCATCGTGGCGGGATCGGTTGATGCGGGCCTGCTGGTGGAGGTGCTCGAACCGTTCATGCCGCCGCCCAACGCGCTGCATGCGCTGTACCCGCAGCATCGTGAAGCTTCCGTGACGATTCGCGCGTTCACGCAATACCTGCGCGAGCGGCTTGCGGCGCGTGCGGCAACCGCGCGTGGCGGGGCGCTTTGACGCAGCAAGCCTGCGGCCCTTGCAGAAGCACCGTTGTGCCTGCATCTAACGCGCAGAGCTTCGTGAACGCACCATGACAGCGCGGGCGCGTGAGGCGCATTGTCGCAGTTTCGTTGTATGCTCACCGCCCCGAGGGTTGCTCGGGCCGCGCGATGCGGGCGCGGAACCCCACGCTGGCGGGCTTTGACGGACGTTATTGGGGCCGATAGGCAGGGTTAATACCCGCGATCAAAGCAACCAATTTTTCAAACGGACGCGGTTCCCGTAACCTTTGTCCATACCTTTTCCCAACCCAGACCGAGGAAACAACGCATGTCTCTCATTAACACGCAAGTCAAGCCGTTCAAGGCAACCGCATACCACAACGGCAAGTTCGTTCCGGTCTCAGAAGAAAACCTCAAGGGCAAGTGGTCGGTTGTCGTGTTCTACCCGGCCGACTTCACTTTCGTGTGCCCGACGGAACTCGGCGACCTGGCTGACCAGTACGCAGAATTCCAGAAGCTCGGCGTTGAAGTCTACGGTGTGTCGACCGACACGCACTTCACGCACAAGGCATGGCACGACACGTCGGACACGATCGCCAAGATCAAGTACCCGCTGGTCGGCGACCCGACGGGCGCAATCACGCGCAATTTCGACGTGATGATCGAAGAAGAAGGCCTGGCACTGCGCGGCACGTTCGTGATCAACCCGGAAGGCGAGATCAAGCTGTGCGAAATCCACGACAACGGCATCGGCCGTGACGCCAAGGAACTGCTGCGCAAGGTGCAAGCTGCTCAGTACGTGGCATCGCACCCGGGTGAAGTCTGCCCCGCCAAGTGGACGCCGGGCGCTGAAACGCTCAAGCCGTCGCTCGACCTCGTCGGCAAGATCTAAGCGTCTCAGTATCAATGCGATCGCCCTGATCGCATGACGCCGAAGTCTGACTAGCTGTATGCCCGGGCCGCGTCCACGCGGCCGCGGCCCGGGTGCCCTGTTCGCGACGCCATAGGCGGAACGGCGAAATTGCCAGGCAATACTTAGAATTCCCCCGCTTCTTCTCTAGCCGGAAAAAAAGCCATGCTCGACGCCAACCTCAAAGATCAACTCAAAAGCTACCTCGAAAAAGTCACGCAGTCGATCGAGATCGTTGCGTACCTGGACGATGGCGAGAAGTCGCAAGAACTGCAGCAGCTGCTGCAGGACATCGCATCGCTCTCGAATCGCATCGCCTACGAAGAACGCCGTGGCGCCGCAGCCGGCGACGCGCGTACTCCTTCGTTCGACATCAAGCGCGCGAACTCCGACGTGAAGGTCACGTTCGCGGGCATCCCGATGGGCCACGAATTCACGTCGCTCGTGCTGGCGCTGCTCCAGGTGGGCGGCCACCCCGTCAAGCTCGAGAACGACACCATCGAACAGGTGAAGGCGCTCGACGGCGTGTTCTCGTTCGAAGTCTATATGTCGCTCTCGTGCCAGAACTGCCCGGAAGTCGTGCAGTCGATCAACGCGATGGCCGCGCTGAACCCGAACGTGCAGATCGTCACCATCGACGGCGCGCTGTATCAGGACGAAGTCGAGAAGCGCCAGATCATGGCCGTGCCGACCCTCTACCTGAACGGCGAAGTGTTCGGCCAGGGCCGCATGGGCGTGGAAGAGATTCTCGCGAAGCTCGACACCGGCGCATCGTCGCGCGCCGCCGAGAAGCTGAACCAGAAGGATGTTTTCGACATGCTCATTGTCGGCGGCGGCCCCGCAGGCGCTGCGGCTGCGATTTACGCGGCGCGCAAGGGCATTCGCACCGGCGTGCTCGCCGAGCGCTTCGGCGGCCAGGTGCTCGACACGATGTCGATCGAGAACTTCGTCTCGGTCACGGAAACGGAAGGGCCGAAGTTTGCCACGGCGCTGGAGCAGCACGTGCGCGCTTATGACGTCGACATCATGAATCTGCAGCGCGCCGAGGCGCTCGTGCCCACGGGCAACGGCTTCGAAGTGCGCACGCAAAGCGGCGCGACGCTGCGCGCGAAGAGCGTGGTGCTCGCCACGGGTGCGCGCTGGCGCAATGTCGATGTGCCGGGCGAGCAGCAGTACAAAAACAAGGGCGTGGCCTACTGCCCGCACTGCGACGGTCCGCTCTTCAAGGGCAAGCGCGTCGCGGTGATCGGCGGCGGCAACTCGGGCGTGGAAGCGGCGATCGACCTGGCCGGTATCGTGAGTCATGTCACGCTGCTCGAATTCGGCGCGCAACTGCGTGCGGACGAAGTGCTGCAACGCAAGCTGCGCAGCCTGCCGAACGTCACGGTGCACGTGAACGCGCAAACCACGGAGATTTCCGGCGATGGCCAGAAGGTCACGGGTCTCGCCTGGCTCGAACGCACGTCGGGCGAGAAGCGTCATCTCGAACTCGAAGGCGTGTTCGTGCAGATCGGCCTCGTGCCGAATACCGAGTTCCTTAAGGGCACGGTCGCGTTGTCGAAGCACGGCGAGATCGAAGTGGACGCGAAGGGCCAGACGTCGGTGCCGGGCGTGTTCGCCGCGGGCGACGTGACGACCGTGCCGTTCAAGCAGATCGTGATCGCCGTGGGCGAAGGTGCGAAGGCATCGCTCGGCGCATTCGATTACCTGATCCGCTCCTCCGTGGAGCAGGAAGAGGACGCGAAGGCGGCGCCGGTGGTTGCCTGAGCAAAGGTTTAGTGCAGTCTCTCTTTACGCCGGCTCACGCCGGCGTTTTTTTATGGTTTCGCGAGATAAGACGGGTCAGTCCTGGACGAGCATGAATACCGCGTGCCAGCTGCCGGTTGCAGCGGTGATCACGTCGTGCAGGCCGAAATCCTTCGCGATGGGGCCGAGCCGCGCGGTCGCCATCAGACCGCCTGCGGCCATCATCACGAACATGGCGTACATCACCCAGAAGATGGGCGACGCAACCACCTCGCGCGGGCTCGCGTTGTAGACGGCGCTCGCGCCCCGCGCAAGCTGCTTCGCCGCGTGTCCCATTTGCCCGATGGCGCGTTTCGCCGCGGCGACGCCGTGCGAGGCGGGCGCGCTGAGTGCGAAGCCGAGCACGAGCACGACGATCCCCTGCCCCAGACCGAACCAGAGGAAGGTGGACTCGTATCCGCTGCTCTTGATCATGTTGGCGATCGGCACGACGGTCGCCGCCGACCCCGCACCAAAGCCCGCCGCCGTGATGCCGGCCGCGAGGCCCACGCCGGTTCGGAAACCATTTGAGCGCATTGCCGACACACGTGCCATAGACGGCTCCCGCACCGAGCCCGCCGATTGCGGCCGCGATATAGAGCACGGGCAGCGTCGCGGCGACCGAATTGAGCACCCAGGCAACCGCGCACAACAGCCCGCCGGCCACGACCACTGGACGCGGCCCGTACTTGTCGACGAGCCAGCCTTCCACGGGCACGAGCCAGGTTTCGGTGACGACGAAGATCGTGAACGCGACCTGAATCGCGGCGCGCCCCCAGTGGTACTTCTCGTTGATCGGATTGACGAACAGCGTCCAGCCGTACTGCATGTTGGCGATCATCGCCATGCAGATGACGCCGAACACGAGTTGCGTCCACGGCGACGCGAATCGCGACGCCCCTCCTTGCCGATGCTCCATGTGTGTCTCCGGTTTCTTCGAATGAGTGGCCATCTGCGAGGGGCGGAATTCGCCCGGATCGCAGTCACGATTTCTGTCGTTTAGCTGACAGTCATTTACACAATATGTGATATATCAATGAAGACAAGCGGAAGAGATCTCAGGGCTTCTACTAGCTCTGGGTATTGATGAGTATGGTTCTTGAAAGCTTTCGGCCGATGCTGCCGGCGCCCGAAAAAAAAGCCCGCCGGCTAGGCCGGGCGGGCTGAGGCATGCGCGAGATAGCGGAAATCGCGACATGTGACGTCGTTATGGTTGAAAGATTTTGGTAATGTAAGGGGGATTTTTCTAAAACCTTTCAGATTGATTTGAGTGAAAGGTTGACCGGCATTATTGCGCGCGAGTTGGCGGCCAGGCAGGAAGCGAAGTCGTGCAGCGCCTCAGTGCGCGTGCCAAACTGGCTGCCGGCGGGTCGACGCCGTCGATCGAGGAGACGAATCATGCAGCGCGAAACATTCATCCGCAGCCTGGTCGAGGAAGGCTTTCCCGAGCCCGTCGTCGTGACGCGCGAAGCCGGCGTCATGGAGGTCCATTCGCATCCGTTCGAAGCGAAGGCGCTGGTCATCGAGGGCGAACTGCACATCCGCGTGGGCGACGAGGAGCGGCACTACAAGGCCGGCGACGTGTTTCATCTCGCCGCCAACCTGCCGCACGCCGAGCGCTACGGGCCGCAGGGCGTGCAGTATCTCGTGGGGAGGAAGTGAGGGGCGGCTCGCTCCCTCACCCCCGCGCCGCGATCTCCTTCTTCCAGCCCGCGATGATCTTCCCCGCGAGCGCGTTGTAGTCGCCGTCGAAGTGGTGATCGCCGTTCGTCTTCACGACGTCGATGCCGGTATTCACGAGCGCCGGGCACAGCGTGTCTTTCTCGCCCGCGCCATACACGCATTGCACGATCGAAGGCGGCACCTTCGCGAGTTCCGGGCGCACCTGCAGTGCCTTGTCGCTGGCGGGCATGCCGAGCCAGCCCGTCACGCGGACCTGGAAGTCGGCGTCCGGCGCGAAGCCGAGCAGCGACATGTACGACACCTTCGCGCGCAACGCGTCGGGCAGACGGTTGTAGGCGAATGGCATCACGTCCGCGCCAAACGAGTAGCCCACCAGCGCGATGTGCTGCGCATGCCAGCGCGAGCCGTAGGTCTTCAGCACGCGGGCGAGATCGTGGCTTGTTTGCTCGGGCGTCTTTTCGCTCCAGAAGTAACGCAGCGCATCCCAGCCGATCACCGAAATGCCCTGCTTTTGCAGCGCTTCTGCAATCGTCTTGTCGAGATCGCGCCAGCCGCCGTCGCCCGAGATCACCACCGCGAGCATGTCGGTGGGATGCGCCGCGGGCAGTTCGACGAGCGGCAGGTCCGACACGTCCTCTTCGCTTTCCGTCGCGACGCGCAGGTGATTCGAGGTGAGCGCAACGATCTTGTCGGCGTCGGCAACGCCGGCGGCGAAGGCACGCGGTGCACCAGAACGGGTTGCGCGCGCATCTTTCGTCGTCACACCCTTCTCGAAGAAACCGGGCAGGCCATTGCCGCGCGAGAGTGTGGGGTCCGCCGGGCAGGGGGCGAAGCGCACGTCGAGCATCGCGGCAGGGTCGAGCGACACGGCGCCCGCCATCGTGTTCGCGGGCGCCTGCGAGAGCATGCGCTGTGCGATGAGTGCACCTTCGCCGCTGCCGATGGCGATCGGCGCGTAGTACTCGCTGGACCCCAGCTGGCGTTCGAGCTGGTGGCTCAGCGCTTCTGCGTCGCTGTAGAGCTTGTGGCAGGTCTCGTTCTTCACGGCGGCGAGGTTCTGCGCATAGCGCTCCGTATCCACGCCGACGACGAGAGCGCCATGCTGCGCGAGCGCGTCGGCGCGCGTCTGGTCGGCGGCGCTCCAGTGCGGGTCCGCCGAGAACAGCACGGTGAAGCCGCGCATCGTGCCACTCGGTTTCGTCACCGCGACTTCGCCATAACGGCCGCCGGAAACGTGCATCGTCGCGGCGGAAGCGGGCGTCGAGGCGGGCATCGAAGCGGCGTTGGCGTGAGCCGTGAAAAACGCGAGCACGGCGGCGCCCGCTGCCGTGCCTGCAATGCGCGGCAGCCTGGGAATACGGAATGTCATGAGCGCCAGCCTCCTGCCAGCAGCGATAGATCGGCGAGGGTGATGAACACGCTGATCGAGCCCGAGGCGGCCAGATAGCGTGGTTCCCAGCGCGGCGCGAACTTGTTCTTGAAGCCGCGCAGCCCCCGGAAGTTATAGAAACGGCCGCCGAAGCGCCAGATGAAGCCCGCGAGCCGGTGCCATGACGAAGCGAGCGGCGAGGGACCCATGCCCGAGAGCGGCGCCATGCCGAGCGAGAGCGACTGGTAGCCGGCGGCCTTCAGATGCAGCGCGAGCTGCGTGAACAGATACTCCATCGCGTAGGGCGACGCGCCCGGCAAATGGCGCATGACGCCCACCGTTGCGTCGGTGTTCAGATCGGTCGTCATGAAAGTGACGAAGGCGAGCGGCTCGTCGTTCTGGCGGATGAGCAACACGGACTGCGCGGCGAGATAGTCGTCGTCGAATGCGGCCACCGAAAAGCTCTTTTCGCGCGCTTCGCGGTCCTGCAGCCAGGCGTCGGAGATCGCGCGCAGCACTGGCAGGCTCGCGCCCATCTGCGTGGGCTCGATATGTTCGATCGAAAAGCCATCGCGTTCGCCGCGCTTGAGCGCGTAGCGCAGGTGCGCGCGCTGCGGACCCTTGAGGTCGAATTCCTGCAGCATCACGCGCGCTTCCTCGCCGAGCTTCATCAGCGTGAGGCCGGCGTCGAGATAGAGCGGCAGCGCGTCGGCGCGCACCTGGTAGAACGCCGCGCGGCCGTTGTGCGCGTGGGCGAGTGTGACGAATTCGCGGATCAGCGCGGGCCACTCTTCGCGCGGGCCGACCGGGTCGTGCAGCGCCGCCCACGTGCGGCCGCGCTTCGCGTACATGAGGAACGCCTTGCGCGAGGCGGAGAAGAGGAAGCTCTTGTCGCCCATCAGCGCGAGGCCCGCGTCGCTGCGTTCCTGCGCGCGCACGATACGCGCGGCCTCTTCGAGGTCTTCGCTCGGGGGCATCACGAAGCGACCGGCGGCGGGGCGCAGCAATTGCCACAGCGCGAGCGCGGCGGCGAACACGCCGGCGCCGAGCGTGGCGCGCAGTGCGCGCGGGGCGCGGCTGTGGAAGGCGAATTGCCACCAGAGACTTTGCGAGTACTGCACGTCGCGGAAGGCGAACAGCAGCACCCACACGGCGAGCGCGATTACGCAGCCGACCGAAGCGAGCCAGGCCGGCGTGAAGCGCTCGGAGAACATCGACGAGTGGCGATTGAAGCGCTTGCGCGTGCCGAGGAGCAGCACGATCAGCACGCACAGTACGCCCGCTTCGACGAAGGCGAGGCCTTTGGCGAGCGAGAGCGCGAGGTTGGCCATGGCGATCACGAGCGCGAGCCACCAGGCGGCGTCCAGGCGCCGCAGCAGACCGCGCGCGACGAAGAGGAGCAACACGCCGAAGAGGCTGCCCATCAGCTGCGAGCTTTCGAGCACCCAGAGCGGGACGATGGTTTGCAGCAGCGCGATGCGCTTGGAGAACGCGGGTGTGGCGCCCGAGATCACGAGCATGCTGCCGGTCACGAAGGTCACGATGGCGAGGAACAGCGGCGCGAGCTGCGAGACGCCGTCGGCGCCGCGCTTCGCAAAGCGCGCGCTGAGCGGTGTCTTGAGCGCGCGGCCCTCGAATACGGCGAGCACCGCCGCGGCGAGCGCGAGCGGCGCGCCGAAGTAGATCGCGCGATAGGCGAGCAGCGCAGCAAGCACCTTGGAGGTGGGCACGCTCGGGCCGAGCGCGTAGACCATCGCGGCTTCGAACACGCCGATGCCGCCGGGCGTGTGGCCGATCAGGCCGAGCAGCATGGCGGCGCAATATACGGTGAGGAAGTCGGTGAAGCCGAGGAGCGCATGCGGCATGACCGACCACAGCGCGAGCCCGGCGCCGACCACGTCGAGCGCGGCCAGCAGCAGCTGCGCGACGAGGTCGCGCCGTGCCGGCACCGAAAAGCGCAGCCAGGTGCGGCCGAACGGCTCGATCTCGCGCGCGCCTGGTGGGCAAAGGATGACCATTGCCGCGCCGCAGCCGAGCACCACGCCGCCGATCAGGCGCAGCTCGTCGGGCGAGAGATGCAGCAGACCGGAGAGTGTGCCGGCGGCGCCGACCATGCCGAGCGCGGTCATGAGCACGAGGGCGAGGGCGAGCGTGACGCTCGTGAACACCGTCATGCGGCCGATCTGCGCGGCGGTGACGCCCGCGCCGCCATACACGCGGCAGCGCACGGCGCCGCCCGTGAGCGCGCCGAAGCCGGTGACGTTGCCGAGCGCGGAGCCAGCGATCGCGCCGGCCCACAGCGCGCCGCGCGAGACTCGTGCGCCGAGGTAACGCAGGCCTACGGCGTCGCGTCCGACCAGCGCGACGAAGCTCACGGCCGTGGCGGCGAGCGCGCCGATCCATTGCGCCGGCGTGAGCGTCCAGAGCTGGCGGATCACCGAGTGGTAGTCGACCGTGCGCGAGAGGTGCTGGAACACGACCAGCAGCAGCGCGCAGATGCCGAGTGCCAACACCGGCGCGACAAAGCGCGGCAGGTGCAGGGCATCGGCACGGCGGCGCAGCGCCGCGAGGGCGCGCGCCGCGCGCGAAGAATGCGATTGAGACATGGATCGGTCTGGTGGCTCTCTGCGATGTCGCCGTATCGACTGTTACAGCTTCCCCGGCGGTGACATCGTGTGTATTCGCGTTTTGCGTTCACGTTGTTTCGAGGCCGGTTCTCGCGCACCTCGCGCTGCGAACCGGAAAATCCAGCCGAATCGTAATCGTTCGGAAAGGACTAGTTAAGCTCAGCAAACGCATAGGACTACCCGGCGGTTGACGCCCCGGTGCAAGAAACTGCTATTGGGTGCGGATCAATTGGGTGCGAAAGCGCGTCGTAACTAATGGATTTAATTGGGGAATCATCTTTTGATGATTGATGTTTGCAAAGCCTGATTAACAAGTGAATTGAACGGCAAGGTAATCGTTAAGTTATGAGTAATGGGCGGGCGCTGATCGCATGCTGAAACACGCGGCCGATCGGGCCGTTTCGTCGAAACCCTTGCGTGGCGGGCGTTGCAGGCAGTCGCCTCGGGCGTTGTTGCGCAGCCGGAGCTCATGTTTTAGTTGTTAGCCAGGCGCTTCCTGAAATCGCTGTCACTAATTCGAGACAGCTTGTTTAATCCTTTTACAATGCTCGGCGGGAGAGTTAGTCTGCTTTGGTCAAGAGTTGTTTTACTGCGCCGGGAGAATGACGTGAAAAGACTAGCCTTGACTTCCCTTTCGCTGGCCGCGCTCGGGGTTGCCGGCACGGCTCAGGCACAGACCAGCGTGACGCTGTACGGCACCATCGACACCTCGATTACCTACGTCAACCACGCCGACGGCAGCAAGAACCTCTGGACGCTTGGCAACAGCAGCTTCGGCAATCTCTCCGGCTCGCGATGGGGTTTGAAAGGGGCCGAAGATCTCGGCGGCGGCCTCAAGGCGATCTTCCAGTTGGAAAGCGGCTTCAACCCGTCCACGGGCGCGCTCGCGCAGGGCGGCAGGCTGTTCGGCCGACAGGCATACGTGGGCTTGACGGCCGAGCAGTACGGGTCGCTCACGCTCGGGCGGCAGTATGACCCGCTCATCGACCTCGTGCAGGGCATCACGGCGGACAACTATTTCGGCTCCGTGTTCGCAACGCCCGGCGACGTCGACAACTACGACAACAGCTTCCGCGTGAACAACGCCGTCAAGTACACCACGCCCGTATGGAGCGGCCTCCAGGCTGCGGCGATGTACTCGTTTGGCGGCATTGCGGGCTCGACAGGCGCCGAACAGTCGTACTCGGCGGCGGTCAACTACACCAACGGTCCGCTCGCGCTGGCAGGCGGCTACTTCTACGCAGCGAACAGTCAGGCCGTGAACGGCATCCGCACCGGCGGCTGGACGAGCACCTCGGACGGCACCTTCGACGGCCCGATCAACTCCGGCTACGCCACGGCACACTCGCTCACCATTGCGCGCGCGGCGGCGCAGTATCAGCTCGGCCAGTTCACCTTCGGCCTCGGCTACAGCAACGCGCGCTACTCGCCTGATGCGAGTTCGGTGTTCCGCGAGACGCAAAAGTACAACACCGGCCAGGGCTTCATGAACTATCAGCTGAGCCCCGCGCTGCTGCTCGGCATCGGCTACAGCTACACGCACGCCAATGGCGATACGTCGGCGAATTACAACCAGGTGTCGCTCGGCGCGGATTACAGCCTTTCGAAGCGTACGGACCTTTACATGACGGCGGCCTGGCAGCATGCGAGCGGCGATACCGGCAACGGCACGGGCGGCTCGATGCCGGCCGAGGCGTCGGTCGGTTCGTACGGTTACGCGGGGACGTCGAATCAGACCATCGTGAACCTCGGGCTGCGGCACAAGTTCTGAATTCGCGCCTCGATATACGACGCCGGATGCGCCAGTTGGGGCGGCGCATCCGGCGTTTTGGCGTTTGCGGCTCTGGCTTCGGCTCAAAGCGCGTCAAGCGCCAGGGCTTCGCGCATCACGCCTCGCGTGAACGCCGCAGCGTGAGCAGCGCAAGCCAGGCGGCGAGGCGCTCCATACCGCGCCGTACGCCCGCAAACGGCGGCTGCCAGGCGCTCGTGATGCTCACGCGCGCCGGCAAGGCGGCCTCGGTGCTGAGCCAGATGCGCTCGCCACGCTCGAGCCGAAGCGTCTCGCCCGGTTGCAGCCAGTGATCGTAGGGCGAGCGGGCGCGCGTGACCCACACCTGGGCCGCCTGAACCCGCAGCGCGGCCGACGCGTTCACGCGCCAGGTGAGTGTGCGCATGGGCGGCACGGCGAAGTGGATCGATTGTGCGGGCAACGGATCGTCGAAGCGCTCGGTTGCGTCCGCAACGGAGTGCAGAGCGGGCTGTGGGGCGGGTTGTGAAGCGGTCAGTGAAGCTGCCTGAAAAGCGTCATCCATCGTTTTCTCCAGTTTTTGGAGCCGACGAACGGAGCGCTGTCACCCAGAAAAACAAAAAGCCCCGTCGATGCCGGCGGGGCTTGTGATTTGCGTGACAACAGACTGCTAGTACGCACACCATCCCCATGGGCTACCCGTATGGGTTTTCCACGGATGATTCATCGTGTTTGCGATGACGAGGCGGGTGGCGGAAGTGTGCATGGGTCGAGTGTGCGGGGTGCCTTGCAGCGCTGTCAATCTGAAATGCTTAAATGGCACTGGCAGGCGTAGTTAGTGTTGCGCGCGAGTCTCGTTTGCACCTTTGCATGAGGCGATCGTGCCCTTCGCGGGCATAGCCCCTTGCGGGCAGCACCGGTTTCTCACTAGGATGGGTTGTTTTTCATGGATATCCGCTCGACCGTGCCCACAATGTGGGAGCGCACCCCTGATAAGCCCGCGAAGCATCGAAGTGTGGTAGGGAAACGACTGTATGTGATATATCACATACAGAATATTGATTTTTGTCGCGACGCAGCATATGATTGAGTTATTCGATTACTCAATCATGCGGAGTTTCAAATGGATTTCGTTTCTCTCGCACTGTTCGGTGCCGCGGTCGTGGGTCTGGGTGCAGCTGCTACGGTCATGATCGCCAGGTGGCTGCCGCAATCTGCCATCGAGCAGGCCGCGCAGCATGGCCGGTACGCTGGTTTGGGCGAAGCACCGCGCGCCAGGGCCGTTCGTCGTGCACAATTCGGTCCGCGAATCCGTCCGCAGGTCGGAAAAGAGGTAATCAATGTCGTCAGAACAAACTGAAGTTGTAGCAAGCCGGGAAGCGGCGCCGCTCAAGCTGGCGCTGCAGCCCATCAACGCCACACTGAGCCTGCGCGATCAGGCTTATGCCATGCTGCGCCAGGCCATTGCCGACGCCGACATCTACCAGTCGCGCGAGGAAATCCGGCTTGACGAGCGCGTGCTGAGCGAATCGCTCGGCGTGAGCCGCACGCCGGTGCGCGAGGCCATGACGCTGCTGGAACAGGAAGGCTTCCTGCGCATGGTGCCGCGCCGCGGCATCTACATCGTGCGCAAGAGCAAGCGCGAGATCGTGGAGATGATCCAGATGTGGGCCGCGCTCGAAAGCATGGCCGCGCGCCTTGCCACGATCCACGCCACCGACGAGGAAATCGCGCGGCTGCGCCACATGTTCGACGACTTCCGCGACAGCACGCCCGCCGAACACATCGCCGAGTACTCGGACGCCAACATCGCGTTCCACCAGGCGATCGTCGAGCTTTCGCGCTCGCAGATCATCCTCGACACCATCAAGAACATCTTTGTGCACGTGCGCGCCATTCGCCGCATGACGATTTCGCAGAGTGACCGGGCTTCGCGCTCGATCGTCGACCATCTGCGCATTATCGAGGCGCTGGAGAAGCGCGACACCGAGCTGGCGGAAAAGCTTGTGCGCCAGCATTCGCTCGATCTAGCGGTCTACGTCGAGAAGAACTGCGATTTCCTGGATTGAGGCGGACGGCTAGCGCTGCGAACTCAACGCAAAACGGGAGACCTTCAGGTCTCCCGTTTTGCGTTTACGTCCTATCACGCCCATTCATCACGCGTCGGCTGAACGCCTCCGTCAGCCGACTTTATGCGCATCAACTCCTGGCATCCCTGACCAAATCGCGGTCCCTACAGCCATCCTTCACACGGAATCTGGAATATCAGACGCAGCAAATGCTCGGGGTTTTCCCTTGTGTGCGCCGCATCAACACCGTCGGACTTGCGCCAAAACCATGATGGATAAGGCTTCGGCGCGATTCTAGTGGCATTCCCGATGGGCAATTCCCCTCTTGCCTCGCACTGATATATCACATACCGTATTGCTCAAGGACGCAGATGAAGCGCCATCGCGCGAAACGCCTCTGCCCACGCAACCCCACCGATTTTCGAAAACTCGCCCGGCCACGATTAGATAAGGAGACATGACATGGGCAAGGCATTGAACGGCGTGCGCATCCTCGATTTCACGCACGTGCAGTCGGGACCCACCTGCACGCAACTGCTTGCCTGGTTCGGCGCGGACGTGATCAAGGTAGAGCGCGTAGGCGCCGGCGACATCACGCGGGAGCAGTTGCGCGACTTGCCGGACGCGGACAGCCTCTACTTCACGATGCTCAACGGCAACAAGCGTTCGCTCACGCTCGACACGAAGAACCCGCAAGGCAAACGCGTGCTGGAGCGGCTCATTCGCGACTGCGACGTGCTGGTCGAAAACTTCGCGCCCGGCGCGCTCGAGCGCATGGGCTTCAGCTGGGAACGCATACAGACGCTGAACCCGCGCATGATCGTCGCCTCGGTGAAGGGCTTCGGCCCCGGCCCGTACGAGGACTGCAAGGTCTACGAGAACGTCGCGCAGTGCGTAGGCGGCGCGGCGTCGACGACGGGCTTCGACGACGGCCCGCCGGTCGTCTCCGGCGCGCAGATCGGTGACAGCGGCACGGGCCTGCATCTCGCGCTCGGCATCGTCACGGCGCTCTATCAGCGCACGCACACGGGGCGCGGCCAGAAGGTGCTCGCGGCCATGCAGGACGGCGTGCTCAACCTGTGCCGCGTGAAGCTGCGCGACCAGCAGCGGCTCGAGCGCACCGGCGTCATGAAGGAGTACCCGCAGTATCCCAACGACGGCTTCGGCGAGGCGGTGCCGCGCGCCGGCAATGCGTCGGGCGGCGGCCAGCCGGGCTGGATTCTCAAGTGCAAGGGTTGGGAGACCGATCCGAACGCCTATATCTATTTCATCGCCCAGGCACCCGTTTGGGACCGCATCTGCAAGCTGATCGGGCGCGAGGAGTGGATCGACGACCCGGACTACGCCACGCCGAACGCGCGCCTGCCGCGCCTGAAGGCGATCTTCGACGAGATCGAGCACTGGACCATGCATCGCACGAAGTTCGACGCGATGGCCGTGCTCAATCGCTACGACATTCCGTGCGGCCCGATTCTCTCGATGAAGGAGATCGCCAGCGACGAATCGCTGCGCGCGAGCGGCACGATCGTCGAGGTGGATCACCCGGTGCGCGGCAAGTACCTCACGGTGGGCAACCCGATCAAGCTCTCGGACAGCCCGACCGAAGTCACGCGCTCGCCGATGCTGGGCGAACACACCGACGAAGTGCTCGCCGAATTCGGCTACACGAAGGACGAGATCCACTTGCTGCGCGCTTCTGGCGCCGTTTGAAACGAAGGAGCGAAACATGGAAACGTGGATGCGTTTGATGGCGAGCGACGGCAGCATCGTGTTCGGCCGCGTCGAGAACGGTTACCTGCACGAATACGAAGGGCTTGATCAGCCGGTGCCCACTGGCGCGGTGCTGTCGCTGCGCGCGCTCACGCCGCTCGCGCCCTGTGCGCCCGGCAAGGTCGTCGCGCTCTGGAACAATTTTCACGCGCTCGCCGCGAAACTCGAAAAACCGGTGCCCTCGCACCCGCTTTTTCTCATCAAGCCGGCGGCTTCGGTGATCGGCTCTGCGGAATTGATTCGGCGTCCTGCCCACTATGCGGGAAAAATCGTCTTCGAAGGCGAGCTCGGCATCGTGATCGGCAAGCGCTGCCGCGATGCGAGCGTCGAAGAAGCAGGGTCGGCGATCTTCGGCTACACGATCGTCAACGACGTCACGGCTGCGGGCCTCATCACCGAGAATCCGCACTTCCCGCAATGGTGCCGCGCCAAAGGTTTCGATACGTTCTGTTGTCTGGGCCCGGCGATCGTTTCGGGGTTCGACTGGCAGCGCGCACGGGTCGTCACGAAACTCAATGGCGTGGAGCGGCAGAATTATCCGCTCGACGACATGGTGTTTTCGCCGGCACAGCAGGTGAGCCTCATTTCGCAGGACCTGACGCTCGAACCGGGCGACGTGATTGCGTGTGGCACCTCCCTCGGCGTAGGCTCGATCGTTGATGGCGCAACGGTCGAAGTCACCATTGAAGGGATCGGTACGTTGAGCAATGTGCTGGGCGCCGCGTCGGCGCAAATCGAGTCGCTCGCTGCCGTAGAGGGCGCGGCTTGACGGCGTAAAACCAAAGACGCGCGCGGCAGCAATGCCGCGCGAGGAGGAGAGATGCCGGAGCAACTGGCTGGCGGCCTGGCGTGGCTGGGCGCTGGCGCGCTGTTCGCATGGCTCGGCTGTGCATTTGCACAATTGGCCGCGCTTGCGCCGGTGCGTGCGTGGCCGTCGTCGCGTTCTCGCGCCGCGCCGCGCTGCGCCAGGCGGGCTGGTGCGCCGCACAAGCATCGGCTCGCCTTCGCCGTTTCGTTCGCATTGCTACTGACCGTGCCGCCCGGCGTGATCGCGGCGGCCTGGATGCATGCGCCCGATGCCACGGTCGCGGTCGAAGCCGGCGTACTGGGCGGTTTGTGCCTTGCGAGCCGGCGTGACCTCACGCGGCGCGCGCGGACGGCGGCGCTGGTGGGTGGTGTAGCGGGCGCGAGTGCATTGATCGGCGCGTTCGTTGGCTATGTGTTGCAGCCTGGGCGTAGTCCTGGCGAGCGTATGGCGCTGCTCGTCGCGGCGGCGACCGGCGCACTGCTGATCGGCGGCGCGCTGAGTCTGTTCAGCCGTGGCGCGCAAGCGAGTGGCGCGGTGCGCAGGCGCGTGCCGTTCGGCCGCGGCGACCGCGTCATGCATGTCGTCGCGCTGCTGCTAGGCGCGGCGCTCGGCTATGGATTCCTGAGCGCGCGTGCGTCGCCCGAATTCGAAATCTCCGTGCTGGTCGCGGCGAGCGTGTTGTGCGCGGCGCTGGGCGCGCGGCTCATGAGCGGCGCCCGGCGACCGCGGCTCGCGCGCACGGGCGCCATCGAGGCGTCACCGCCCCGCGAGCCCTTCATCGCGACATTCAATGCAAGCTTTGTGGGTGTGCCGGACGAGTTGCTGGTCGCGGCCTGTGGCGGCGGCGCGTTCGAACCCGCCTGGCTGGCCGCGAGCGACACGCCGCACGGCGGCGCGGGGCGCGCGGGTCATCACGCGTCGCAGGACTTGCCACGGCGGCGGCGCAGCCGGGGCGGCGCGCTGCGTCAGCGGCAAGGGCCGCATTGACGTCGTATCGACCATCTGCCGGACAGGGAAAAACAACAGAACGCGCAACACGACGCGAACGATTAGTCAAGCCTGATGGTTTGCGGCAAAACCATCAAACCTTACTTATGCAAGCTCGATTCTGACACTTTTGTAATGTTCTCGATGAGCGCCGCGCCTTCCTCCATGAGGAAACGCTTGAACGCGAGCGCGACGGGCGGCAGCCGCTTGTTTTTCCGGTGCACGACGTACCAGTTGAGCATGACCGGGAAGCCTTCGACGTCGAGCACGGTGAGGTGACCGACCTGCAATTCGAGGCTGATGGTGTGCGCCGAAAGAAAGGCGATGCCCATGCCCGCGATCACGGCCTGCTTGATCGTCTCGGTGCTCTGGATTT
The DNA here is from genome assembly GCF_024206515.1 of Paraburkholderia sp. CNPSo 3281. Classification (NCBI taxonomy): domain Bacteria; kingdom Pseudomonadati; phylum Pseudomonadota; class Betaproteobacteria; order Burkholderiales; family Burkholderiaceae; genus Paraburkholderia; species Paraburkholderia sp. CNPSo 3281. Next base: position 197,593 of record NZ_JAMBPS010000006.1, read on the forward strand.
CCATGGCGATCTTGAGGTTCGTGATCTTCCCGGCGAAGCCTTCTTCCATCGAGTTCCATGTGTCCGAGCCGCGCTCGCGCACGATGAACGCCTCATTGGCGAGCGTGCTGAGCTTGATGGCGCGCTTGTTGGCGAGCGGATGCGTGGGCGCCGCAACGATCACGTACGGGTGGGGCGCAAACGGCTCGTTGATGGCGTCGGTCGCGTGGGGCGGTCGCACCATCACGGCGAGATCGGTCTGGTTGGTGGCGAGCTGCTGGAGCAGCTGCTCGCGGTTGTGCACGGAGAGATTGAGCGCGACGCCCTTGTAGCGGCGCGTGAACTCGGCCAGCAGGCGCGGAAAGAAGTAATCGCCGGCGCTAATGACGGCGACGTTGAGCTTGCCGCCCGAGACGCCTTTTAGCTGGCCCATCGCCTCGTCCACTTCGTGGAACTGCTGCATGATCGAGCGGCTGTAGTGAAGCATCTCCGTGCCCGCGGGCGTGAGATAGATCTTCTTGCCGAGCTGCTCGAAGAGCGGCAGGCCTGCGTGATCTTCGAGCTGCCGAACCTGCGTAGAAACGGCCGGCTGGGTGAGATGCAGCTCTTCCGCAGCACGCGAAAAACTGAGGTGGCGCGCCACGGTCTCGAAGACCTTGAGCTGGCGCAGCGTGGCGTTTCGCATCGTCATGGCCGAACCATAAAGGATACTGAATCCACATAATAACAAACTTTAATTGTGAGTAATTCAGCAATCACCCTAGCATAAGTTGAAAGGAGTCCGAATGCCGCGCAAAACGCTCGAAGCCACGTGCGGGTTAACGCTCGGAAATACGATTTCATAAGGGACAACACGTAGAAAAGCCCTTGTTTAACGATGTTTCAGGGGCCTGACGTAATGCCAGGGTGAATGAGGATTGACGAATTGTCATTTGGATTTTTGATTCAGCCGGCGAATAAAAAACACAGCGTGGCGGAGTGAAAAGTTAAAACCATAAGCCTCAATTTATGCAGACCCGTAATCATGCAGGCTGCAATGAATAGATAGCGGAGACAAGCGATATGAATGCAATCGGTCAGAGGAGCGAGAGCGGTCCGTTCTGGACGAACCGCTGGTTTCAACTGGTGGTGGGCATGCTATGCATGGCGCTCGTTGCCAATCTGCAATACGCATGGACGCTGTTCGTCGCGCCGATGAACTCGCGCCACCACTGGGGCCAGGCGGAGATTCAACTGGCGTTCTCGATTTTCATTCTGACCGAGACCTGGCTCGTGCCGGTGGAAGGCTGGCTCGTCGACAAGTTCGGCCCGCGTCCTGTCGTGGCGGCCGGCGCGGTTTGCGCAGGCCTCGCCTGGGTGATCAACTCCTACGTCACGACGCTGCCGATGCTCTACGTGTCGGCCGTGATCGCGGGCATCGGCGCGGGCGGCGTGTACGGCACCTGCGTGGGTAACGCGCTCAAGTGGTTCCCGGACCGCCGCGGCCTCGCCGCGGGCCTCACGGCCGCGGGCTTCGGCGCCGGCGCCGCCGTGACGGTGATTCCGATTGCGAACATGATCACGCGCTCCGGCTACGAGCACGCGTTCTTCTTCTTTGGCGTGCTCCAGGGCGTGTCGATTCTCGTGCTCTCGTTCCTGCTCGTGAAGCCCGTGACGCGCCCCGTCGCCGTGGCGGGCCGCCGTCTCGTCTCGCGCGTCGACTACACGCCGGGGCAGATGATCAAGCAGCCGGTATTCTGGGTGATCTACATCTGCTTCGTCGCGGTGGCCGCTGGCGGCCTGATGGCAACGGCGCAGATCGGGCCGATCGCCAAGGACTGGGGCCTCGCCCGCATTCCGATGACGGTGTTCGGCATGACGCTGCCGCTCCTCACGCTCACGCTGTCGATCGACAACATCTGCAACGGCTTTACGCGTCCGCTGTGCGGCTTCATCTCCGACAAGATCGGCCGTGAGAACGCGATGTTCCTGATCTTCGTGGGCGAAGGGCTCGCGCTGCTCGGCATGATGCAGTTCGGCACGAATCCGTATGCGTTCATGACCTTCGCGGCGCTCATCTTCCTGTTCTGGGGCGAGATCTTCTCGATCTTCCCGGCCATCTGCGCGGACACCTTCGGTAGCAAGTACGCCGCCTCGAATGCCGGCACGCTGTACACCGCCAAGGGCACGGCAGCGCTGCTCGTGCCGGTGGCCTCGGTGCTGTCTGCCACGGGCGGCTGGAGCGCGGTGTTCATCGCGGCGGCCGTCATCACGATCGCGGCGGGCGTGAGCGCCAAGTTCTTCCTCGCGCCGATGCGCAAGCGTCTGATCGAGCAGAGCAGCGAAGCCAGCAGTGACGCGAGCAACGAGTCCAACGTCACGCTGGCCACGAATACCGGCGCAGGGTTGCCGCACTGGTCCAACCAAAGCGGCGAATGAGGCGCGCGGGCCCGCCATGTCGATGAACGTATCGCTCCAGCAACTCAAGGTGTTCGTCGCGGTGGCGCGGGCGCGCAGCTTCACGCGCGCCGCGCGCGAGTTCGGGCTCACGCAGTCGGCCGTGAGCCGCTGCGTGCGCGAACTGGAGGAAGCCGTCGAACTCAAGCTGTTCGACCGCACCACGCGCCAGGTCGAGCTCACGCTCGCGGGCAGCGGCTTCGAGCGGCGCATCGGCCGCTTGCTCGACGAGATCGATATGGCGCTCAACGAGGGTCGCGACGCGCATCAGGCACATAGCGGCGTGGTGCTCGTGGCGAGCAACCCGGTGCTCTCGTCGACCTGGGTGCCCGCCGCGCTCGCGCGCTGCGCAGCGGCTTTTCCTTCGCTCAGACTGCAACTGCAGGACTTGCCGCAGGCGGCCGTGCTGCAGGCGGTCGAGCAGGGCGAGGCCGACTTCGGCGTGATCGCGGAAAGCGTGCCGTTCGCGAGCGGGAACCTCGATGTGCAGCCGCTCTCGGCCACGCCGCTTTGCGCGCTCTTGCCCGCCCACCATCCGCTTGCGCTACAGGGGGCGCTGCGATGGGACGATCTCGCGCGCGAACCGCTCGTCACGCTCAATCGCGACGCCGGTTGCCGCGGCGCGGTGATGCGGGCGCTGGACGGTCTGCGGCCTGAGGGGAGGCCGCTACAGGAGTTCGCGCACGTGGCGGGCGTGGCACGCATGGCGCAGCTCGGCATGGGCATCGGCGTGTTGCCGGTGTGCGTGGACGGCGCGCGCGGGGGGCATGCGCATCGTGCGGGCGACGTTGCGCACGCAACGTGTCACTGGCCCGCGCCCGCGGGGGCGCTCGTTACGCGTTTGCTGCATCCCGTCGTCCACGTGACGACGATGCTCGTGCGGCGTCGCCATCGTTCGCTGCGGCCCTGTGCCCAGGCCGCGTGGTCGCAGTTCATGCCGGACGGGCCAGTCGCGGACGGGGCAGTGGCGGACGGTTCTGACGCAGAGGCCTCATCGCCGGATAGCGACGCGCTGCCGGAAACGTCCATCGACGGCTCGCCGATGCGTGGCTCGAACGGCGCGCCGATGCGCGTCGCGTTGCGCGGCGCCGATACGCCGCCGCCGCTTCAGGTGACCCGGACCCACGCCCGCGTCGAATAGCGCGCGTTTCCTTCTTCTGGAAAGCAAAACGGATCGCTCGAAGCGATCCGTTTTTGTTTTTCCAGCACCGAGAACCGACGCAGAAAAAAAGCGGCGCACGCGCCGCCCTTCGTCGTGTCTTACGCCGGCTGCATCGCCATCCGCTCACGCTGCTTGACCAAGGCAAGCACGGTGTCGATGGCCGGCGTCGGCTCGCCAACCAGGCTGCCCATCTCCTGCACGACCGTGATCAGCGGATCGATCTCCATCGGCCGGCCGGTTTCGAGGTCGACGAGCATCGAGGTCTTGTGCGCGCCCACCGCGCCCGCGCCGTCGATGCGACGTTCCACATCCACGCGGAAGTTCACGCCGAACCGCTCGGCAATGCGCTTGCCCTCGAGCATCATCGTGCGCGCTACGGCACGCGTGGCCGGGTCGCTGGTGATGACATCGAGCGTGGCGTGCGTGAGTGCGCTGATCGGGTTGAAGCAGAGATTGCCCCACAGCTTGAGCCAGATTTCGTCGCGGATGTTTTCGCGGATCGGCGCATCGAACCCGGCGGCCTGCATGGCTTCATGAAGCTGGACGATGCGCGGCGTGCGCTCGCCCGAAGGCTCGCCAATCGGAAACTTCTTGCCGTACACGTGGCGGATCACGCCAGGCGCGTCGATTTCGGCGGCCGGATAGAGCACGCAGCCAATCGCGCGCTCGGGCGTGAGTCGGTTCCATTGCGCGCCGCTCGGGTCGATGCTTTCGAGCCGCGTGCCCGCGAACTTGCCGCCATGCTGGTAGAAGTACCAGTAGGGAATGCCGTTGGTGCCCGTGACGATGGCTGTGTGCTTGCCGAGGAGCGGCTGCATCGCGTCGATCACGCCCGCCACCGAATGCGCCTTGAGCGTAATGATGACGACGTCCTGCACGCCCAGTTCGCGCGGATCGGACGTGCAGCGCACCTTCGCCACGTACTCCTCACCGTCCATCAGCAGGCGTGCGCCGTTCTCGCGCATGGCGGCCAGATGCGGGCCGCGGGCGACGAAGCTCACCTCGGCGCCTGCGCGTGCGAGTTGCACGCCCATCATGCCTCCAATGGCGCCCGCTCCAAAGATGCAGATCTTCATGTTGAAACCCCAATGACGTTGAAAACCGCTTGTCCGCAGGGCGATGTGCGAGCGTCGGGGAAAAGCTGCCCGCTCGCCACGAGCCCCGGACGATGGTTTGAGCATAGGGGGCGCTGTCGATTAACGACAGTTAAAGTTTCTCGCGAAAATCATCAAGAGATACTTATGGATGAAGGGCGCGTGACGAGGCTGTTCAGGCGCGCCGCACGAGCAGAAAACTCACGCCGATCAGGCCGAGAAATGTGCCGCAGGTGCGATTGAACCAGCGGCGCACGGCGGTGCGTGTGAGCCAGCGGCCGAGGTACATGCCGGCGAGCGAGTAGAGCGCGATGGCCACGCATTCGAGCACGAGAAAGCTTGCACCGAGCACGCCGAACTGCGGCGCGATGGGCCTGGCGACATCGACGAATTGCGGCAGGAAGGCCGTGAAAACGAGAATCGCCTTGGGGTTGCCCGCCGCCACGAGGCACTCGCGCCACGCGAGGCGCGCGAGCGAGGCGTCGCTATCCATGCTCTCGCCGATGGGGTTGGCGTCGCTGCGCCAAAGCTGCACCGCGAGCCACACGAGGTAAGCGGTGCCCGCGAGCTTGATGACGAAGAAGACCGCCTCGGAAGCGCGCAGCACCACGGCAAGACCCGTGGCCGTGAGCGCGATCATGGCGGCGAACGAAACGAGCCGGCCTGTGCCGCCGAGGAACGCGCGCAGGAAACCGTGCCGCGCGGCCACGTTGATGGAGAGGAGATTGTTCGGCCCCGGCGCCATGTTCAGCGCGAAGCAGGCGGGCAGAAAGAAGAGCCAGGCGGTGAGGGACATGATGACGCTCGAAGAACGTTAGCGCCGTGCGCGGCGCGCCGTGGTTCGCGCCATTCTAGCGCGCCTGGCGCGTTCCGCCTTGCCGCTCAATGGAAAACCGGCAGCATGAGAAAGAGCTTGATGGTGATGGCGTTGGCAATGTCGATGAAGAACGCGGCCACCATCGGCACCACGAGAAACGCCAGATGGGAATGGCCGAAGCGCGCGGTGACCGCCTGCATGTTCGCAATCGCCGTGGGCGTTGCACCGAGGCCGAAGCCGCAGTGCCCCGCCGAAAGCACGACGGCGTCGTAGTTCGCGCCCATCACGCGGAACGTTACGAAGATCGCGTAGACCACCATGAGCAGCGTTTGCGCGGCGAGGATCGTGAACACGGGCAGCGCGAGTGCGGCAAGGTCCCACAGGCGCAGCGTCATGAGCGCCATGGCGAGAAAGAGCGCGAGACTCACGTTGCCGATCAGCGCGACGGCGTGCTCGGCCACCGGCCGCCCGAGGAGCGAGAGCCCGTTGGCGAGCAGCACGCCGACGAACAGCACGCACACGAAGGTGGGCAGTTCGAACGCGGTGCCCGCGATCAGCCTGGAGAGCGCCTCGCCCACGGCGAGGCTGATGGCGATGAGCGTGAGCGTGTTGATGAATGCGCCTGGCGTGGTGGGCTGCTCGGCTTTCGGCTCCTCGAATGCGTACGGGTCGGGCGTTGCCGCGCCGGGCGTTGCATCGCCTGCCTGTGCGGCGATGCGCTTCATGAGGTGCTGAGCAACGGGGCCGCCAAGGATGCCGCCCATGATCAGCCCGAAGGTGGCGCACGCTATCGCCGCTTCGGTGGCGGACTGCAGCCCGTGATGCTCGGTGAACACCGCGCCCCACGCGGCGCCCGTCCCGTGCCCGCCCGCGAGCGACACCGAGCCGCCTAGCAGCCCATATAGCGGATCGACGCCGAACGCCATGGCGAGCGCGATGCCCAGCACGTTTTGCAGGACGAGCAGTGCGACCACGACGGCGAGAAAGCGCACGAGTACAGGGCCGCCCTGTTTCAGGTTGGCGAGGTTCGCATTGAGGCCGATGGTGGCGAAGAACGCTTGCATGAGCGGCGCTTGCAGCGAGGTGTCGAAGACCACGTCCATGTGCGCGAAGCTGTGTAGTCCGAACACGATCAGCGCGGCGACGATGCCACCCGCCACGGGCTCCGGTATCGTCCATTTGCGCAGGATCGGCACGGCGGCGACGAGCCACTGGCCGACCAGCAGCACCAGCGATGCGACGACGAGCGTTCCGTAGACTTTGACGTTCATGGCAAGTGTCCGGCGGGGTGGCGAGGGTGCAAGGCAGGCGTCGCATCTTTCGCGCACGGTACACCAGGCGCTTGCGTGCTGCGCGCATGGTGCGCAGCCAGGCGCCGGTTGCGGCCACCTTGCTTGCACGAAACGGGGCGCCACGCTTAAATAGGCAGGCATTCACGGGCGAAAGGCCGCCGCGCATGCAGGACAAATATCCCCCCGCATTTCCCGGATCGCCACGATGGCGCGAGACCGTACAAGAACCGGAGAAGGTCATGAATGGAAGCACCGTTGCTGATCGCGAGGCGGCCGGGCGTGCCGCGCGCGAGCGCTCGAAACGTTCGAGCCACAAGGAAACCGGCACCATCAAGCGCGATCCGCTCGCATTGCTGCGCTCGAGCAGCGAAGGCCGCGTGCTGAACCTCGTGCAGCTGCGCTACGGGCGCATGATCGTCTCGCCCTTCACGTTCTTTCGCGGCAGCGCGATCCTCCAGGCACACGACCTCGCGGGCGTGCCCAACACCGGCATGACGATGGAGATTTGCGGCGACGCGCATCTGCTGAACTTCGGCGCCTTCGCCACCCCCGAGCGTCAGCTCGTGTTCGATCTCAACGACTTCGACGAGGTCGCGCCCGGCCCGTGGGAGTGGGATGTGAAGCGCCTCGTGGCGAGCTTCGTCGTGGCGGCGCGGCACATGCGCTACTCGCGCGGCGTGGCCGAGGAACTGGTGATGACGGCCGTGACCAGCTATCGCGACCGCCTGCGCCAGTACGCGGAGTACGGCGCGCTCGATCTCTGGTACGAAAAAATCACCTTCGACCGCATGGTCGAAACCGCGCTCTCGCCCGAAGGCCGTCGCCTGATCCGGCGTGGCATGGAGAAGGCCGCGAACCGCACGCACGAGAACCTGCTCGAAAAGCTCGCGGAGCGCGACGGCGAGCACTGGACGATTCACGACGCCCCGCCCGCGCTCTTTCACGTGCACGGCGTCAACACGCTGTTCGAACCCGAAGACGACTGGTTCACGCTTGGCGACTGGCGCAAGTTGATCGGGCCCATGTACGAGGATTACGCGAAGACGCTCGCGCCCGACCGGCGCGAACTGCTCGATCACTTCGCGATTCAGGACCTGGTGTTCAAGGTGGTGGGCGTGGGCAGCGTGGGCACGCGCTGCCTCGTGATGCTGCTCGTCGATCATCACGAGAAGCCGCTCTTCCTGCAGGTGAAAGAGGCGCGTCGCTCGGTCGTTTCGCAGTACTTCAAGTCGCCTTCGATCAAGCACGAAGGCGCGCGGGTCGTCCACGGCCAGCGGCTGCTGCAGGCGGCGAGCGATATTTTCCTTGGCTGGACCACGGGGCCCAACGGCCGTCATTTCTACGTGCGCCAGTTGCGCGACATGAAGCTCTCGGTCGATCTCCAACTGCTCGACAGCACGCTGCTCTGCGGCTATGCGCGTTTGTGCGGCTGGGCGCTCGCGCGCGCGCATGCGAAGTCGGGCAGCGCCGCCATCGAAATCGCTTCGTACATTGGCCGCAGCGACCAGTTCGCGGAGGCGCTCACGGGCTACGCGTTCAGCTATGCCGACCAGGTGGAGCGCGATTACGACGTGTTCCTCAAGGCCGCGCGCAGCGGCGCGATCGTCGCGCGCAGCGACGACGACATGGCCGCGGATTTCCGCGTTTGAGCAGAGCCTGAGTCGACCTGCAGGCGAAGCGCGCAGCCGAACGCGCTATCCTTGCGCTTTTCTTTCATCGCGCCGCGCATGAGCCTCGTACGCATGCCCGGCATGCGCCCCATGCGTCTACGTCATATCGAAGTCTTTCACGCGATCATGCGCACCGGCTCGCTCTCCAAGGCGGCCGAGCTGCTATGTGTTTCGCAGCCCGCGGTCAGCAAGGTGCTCGCGCATGCGGAGCGCAGCGCGGGCCTCAAGCTCTTCAGCCGCGCGCACGGCCGCCTGCAGCCTACGCGCGAGGCCGAATTGCTGTTCGCCGAAACGCAGAAGCTGCAATCGAACCTCGACAGCATTCGCGATCTCGCGCGCAATCTCGCGCTGTGCCCGCAAGGGCGGTTGCCTCGCCGCTACGTGCGCGGCGTGAGCGCCTGGACACGGGAGCAAAGGCCGCCAAGGCCGCATAACGCGTGCCAACACGGGCCGCCGGTACAATCGCGCGCAGGAGAGGAGCGGCGCTGCGAGCGCGCGCCATGCGAACGAATGAAAGATCGAAGGAGACACGGTTGAAGCGCGAGTCGGAGCCGTTAGGTATCGCCAGAAGGCTATGCGGCCGCTTGCGCTACGTCGCGCTCGCGTGCGCTTGCGCGTCTGCAGGCGCGGTGCATGCAGACGAACTGGAAAGCCCCACGCTGCGCAAGATTCGCGACACCGGGACTATCGTCATCGGCGTGCGCGAGGCCACTGTGCCGTTTTCCTATATGGCCGGCGGCGAGCACGCAACGGGCTACTCGTATGAGATCACCCAGCGCATCGTGGAAAGCGTGCGCGAAACGCTCAAGCTCCCCGAGCTGCGCGTGCGCGAACTCGTCGTCACGCCGCAGAACCGCATCACGCTCGTGCAGAACGGCACGATCGATATCGAATGCAGCACCACGACGCATACGCGCGAGCGCGAGAACGACGTGGCGTTCTCCAACAGCATTTTCGAGTACGGCGTGCGCATGCTCGTGAAGCGTGGCTCGCCGGTCCTGGACTTCGGCGATCTCGCGGGCCGGACGGTGGTCACGACCGCGGGCACGTCGGAAGAGCGCCTGCTGCGCCGCTGGAACATGGAGCGCGCGATGAACATGCGCATCGTCGTCGCGAAGACTCACGGCGACTCCGTCGAAGCCGTGCGCTCGGGACGCGCCGTTGCCTTCGTGATGGACGAGCCGTTGCTGCACGCCACGCTCGCGACCGGCTACATGGCGGGCGAAACGCCGGGTGCGCCCGTCGCGCAAAGCGCGCGTAACCTGAACGACGCGCGCGCTTACGCGATCGTCGGCAGCCCGGCCAGGTCGGAAGTGTACGGCTGCATGTTCCGGCGCGGCGACACCGCCTTCAAGCGCATTGCCGACGACACCATCGCGAGGATGGAGCGCTCGGGCGAGGCGCTCGCGCTTTACCGGCGCTGGTTCGAGTCGCCCATTCCGCCTGCGGGCGTGAACCTCGACTATCCGATGTCGGAGCCGATGAAGGCGCTTTTCGCGAATCCCAACGACCAGCCGCTCGATTGAAGGCTCAACCGAAACAAAGAGGCAACGATGAGTGATACGGAACAATGCAAGATCGCACTGGTGACGGGCGCGGGCAGCGGCATTGGCCGCGCGTGCGCGCGCCGGCTGCTGGCCAGCGGCTTTGCCGTCGTGCTGGCGGGCCGCCGGGCCGCGCCGCTCGAAGCGCTCGCCGACGAGGCCCACGCGCGCGGCGAAGAGGCGCTAGCGGCGCCTTGCGACGTGACCGACGCGGCGGCCGTCGAGGCGCTCTTCGAGACGATCCGCGCGCGCTACGGCCGGCTCGACCTGCTCTTCAACAACGCGGGCCGCAACGCGCCGGCCGTGGACATCGACGAGCTTTCCGTGGACGACTGGCGCGCCGTGGTCGATACGAACCTCACCGGCGTGTTCCTGTGCACGCGCGCGGCGTTCGGGCTCATGAAGCGGCAGACGCCGCGAGGCGGACGCATCATCAATAACGGCTCGATTTCGGCTCACGCGCCGCGGCCGTTCAGCGCCGCCTACACGGCCACCAAGCACGCCATCACGGGCCTCACGAAGACCGTTTCGCTCGATGGCCGGCGCTACGACATTGCGTGCGGGCAGATCGACATCGGCAACGCGGCGACCGAGATGGCCGAGCGCATGGCGCGCGGCGTGCCTCAGGCGAACGGCGAAATTGCCGTCGAGCCGCTGATGGACGTGGAACTCGTGGCCGACGCACTGCTGCACATGGCGCAACTGCCGCTCGAAGCGAATATCCAGTTCATGACGATCATGGCGACGAAGATGCCGTTCGTGGGGCGCGGCTGAGCGTGCAGGCCGGGCGGGCGCTGCCGCACGCTCGGCCGCCGCGTCCCGTATACTGGCCGCTGAACCACCACGACGCCCGAGCGCCCATGTCTTTGCCCCCGCGTCCGGACGATGATCCGCGTCCCCAGCCGCCCGAATGCCCCGATCACGACGACTGCTGCCATAGCGGTTGCGATCCCTGCATCTTCGATCTGTACGACGAGGAGTTCGGCCGGTATCGCGCCGCGCTGGCCGCGTGGGAAGCGCGCGAAGCCGAACGGCAGGCACAGGCGCAGGTGAAAGCGCCGCGCAAGCGAGCCGGAAAACCGGCTTCGCCATCGGCCGCGCCGTCGCGGGACAAGCCCTCGCGCTGAACTGCATTGCTCCCTGCCGCCATGACCGAATCCATCCTCGTTCCCGACGCTCCCGCCCTCGACGCCGCCGCCCTCGATGCGCTGCAGGCGTTCGTCGAGCGTCATCCACGCCTGTTCATGCTGACGGGCGCGGGCATCAGCACGGATTCGGGCATTCCGGGCTATCGCGACGAGAACGGCGCCTGGAAGCGCTCGCCGCCCATCACGCTGCAGGAATTCCTCGGCTCCGAGAGCATGCGGCGCCGTTACTGGGCGCGCAGCCTGATCGGCTGGCCCACGGTGGGTCTCGCGCAGCCCAATGGCGCGCACCGCGCGCTCGCGCGCCTGGGTGCGGCGGGCTACGCGCGCACGCTCGTCACGCAGAACGTGGACGGCCTGCATCAGCGCGCGGGCAGCCGTGACGTGATCGAGCTGCACGGCAGCATCGCGCACGTGCATTGCCTCGACTGCGGCGCGCAGTATTCGCGCGCCTCGATTCAGCCGGAACTCGAAGCGCGCAACCCGGCCGTCGTGGGCGCGAGCGCGGAACCCGCCGCCGACGGCGACGCCCATCTCGACTTCGACGGCGCCAACGCCTTCCAAGTGCCCGCGTGCGCCGCGTGCGGCGGCATGCTCAAGCCTTCGGTGGTGTTCTTCGGCGAGAACGTGCCGCGCGAGCGCGTGGCGAGCGCCTCGAACGCGCTCGACGAGGCCGACGCCGTGCTCGTGGTCGGCTCCTCGCTCATGGTGTACTCCGGCTACCGCTTCTGCGCCTGGGCGCAGCAGCGCGGCAAACCCGTGGCCGCGATCAACATGGGCAAGACGCGCGCCGACCCGCTACTCGCACTCAAATTCGAAGCCCCTTGCGCCGCCGTGCTCGACGCGCTGGGCGCGCGCCTCGTCCCCTGACACTCCACGATCCCACGGAACCGACGACATGCTGACCACGCTAGCCGACCTTGAAGCGCACTACGGCACGCCGCACGAACGCGCGTTGCGCAAGGAAATCGATCACGTCAACGCGGATTACCGGCGCTTCATCGAAAGCTCGCCGTTCGTCGTGCTCGCCACGGGCGGGTCAGAAGGCCTCGACTGCTCGCCGCGCGGCGACGCACCCGGCTTCGTGCGCATTCTCGACGCGCACACGCTCGCGTTGCCCGACCGTCCCGGCAACAATCGCGTGGACAGCCTGCGCAACGTGGTTGCCTCGTCGCAGGTGGGGCTGCTGTTCATGGTGCCGGGCGTGGGCGAGACGCTGCGCGTGAACGGGCGTGGCCGTGTGAGCACCGACTCCGCGCTCGTCGCGAGCTTCGCCGTGGATGGCAAGCCGCCGCGCTCGGTGCTCGTGATCGACGTGGAAAGTGTGTATTTCCATTGCTCCAAGGCCATTGTGCGCTCGAAGCTGTGGGACTCGTCGCGCCACGTCGAACGCTCGCACCTGCCGAGCGCGGGCGAGATGCTGCGCCGCGTGAATGAGGAGCAATATGGCGAGACGTTCGACGCTGAGACTTACGAAGCCGGTCTCGCCGAACGCATCAAGACCACGCTGTACTGAGTGAACGCCGACTGAACGCTGAGAGACCGCAAGACGATGAACGACCCGCAAGCCGCCCAACGCCTTTGCGCGCCCGCTGCCGAGCGCAACGCCACGCCGATCCTCGAGGTGCTGCGCGGCGCGCTGCCCGCGCGGGGCACGGTGCTGGAAATCGCGAGCGGCACCGGCCAGCATGCCGTCCACTTCGCAGCGGCGTTTCCCGACCTCGCCTGGCAGCCTAGCGACGCCGACGCGCGCGCCCGCGCCTCGATCGACGCCTGGCGCGAGCACTCGGATCTCGCCAACCTGCGCGCGCCGCTCGATCTCGACGTGCGCCGCGAGCCCTGGCCGATCGATGCGGTGGATGCCATAGTCTGCATCAACATGATTCACATCGCGCCATGGGAAGCGGCACAGGCGCTCATGAAAGGCGCGGGCGCGCGCATTGCTACGGGTGGGGCGCTCGTGCTCTACGGGCCGTACCGGCGCGAAGGCGCGCACACGGCGCCGAGCAACGAGGCCTTCGACGCCGACTTGCGCGCGCGCGACCCGTCCTGGGGCGTGCGCGACATGGAGGAAGTGGAGGCGCTGGCGCAGGCGCAAGGCTTCGAGTGCGAAGCGCGCGTGGCGATGCCGGCGAACAATTTCAGTCTGGTGTTCAGAAAGCGCTAAGCAGGTCGGCAAACATCCGTCGCGCATGCGCGCGTTCGCGCAGCGCCTCTACGTTTCCCTTATGCTTGCACCGTTGGCGCCCGTTGCGGCGCCGTCTATGGATGAAGTGGAGAAACAACATGAGCAAACAGCCAATCGGCGTGGTGGGTCTGGCCGTGATGGGTAGCAATCTGGCGCTCAACATCGAAAGCCGCGGCCACGCAGTCTCGGTGTTCAATCGCAGCCGCGCCAGAACCGACGAGCTGATCGCTGAGTATCCGGATCGCAAGCTCGTGCCGGCGTACACGCTCGAAGAGTTCGTGGATTCGCTGGAAAAGCCGCGCCGCATTCTGATGATGGTGAAGGCTGGCGTGCCCACCGACGACACCATCGCCGCGCTCAAGCCGCTGCTGGAGAAGGGTGACATCCTGATCGACGGTGGCAACACGCACTTCACCGATACCATCCGCCGTAACCAGGAACTCGCGAAGTCGGGCCTGCACTTCATCGGCGCGGGCGTGTCGGGCGGCGAGGAAGGCGCGCTCAAGGGTCCGTCGATCATGCCGGGCGGCCAGCGCGATGCTTACGATCTGGTTGCGCCGATCCTGACCGAAATCGCCGCGAAGGCGCCGGACGGCGAGCCGTGCGTCGCCTACATGGGCCCCGACGGCGCGGGCCATTTCGTAAAGATGGTGCACAACGGCATCGAGTACGGCGACATGCAGCTGATCGCCGAAAGCTACGCGGTGCTCAAGCAGGTGCTCGGCCTCTCGAACGAGGAACTGGGCAAGGTCTACACCGAGTGGAACGAAGGCGAGCTCGACAGCTACCTGATCGAGATCACCTCGAAGATTTTCGGCAAGAAGGACGAGGAAACGGGCAAGGATCTCGTCGACGTGATTCTCGACCGCGCCGCGCAAAAGGGCACCGGCAAGTGGACGAGCCAGAACGCGCTGGACCTCGGCGCGCCGCTGCCGCTCATCACCGAAGCCGTGTTCGCGCGCGTGCTCTCGTCGCTCAAGACGCAGCGCGTGGCCGCGAGCAAGGTGCTTTCGGGCCCGGACGCGAAGCCGTTCTCGGGCGACCGCAAGGCGTTCATCGAGTCGGTGCGCCGCGCGCTGTACTTCTCGAAGGTGATTTCGTACGCGCAAGGCTTCGCGCAACTGCGCATGGCTTCCGACGAGTACAAGTGGGACTTCCAGTACGGCACGATCGCCAAGATCTTCCGCGCGGGCTGCATCATCCGCGCGCGCTTCCTGCAGAAGATCATGGACGCCTACGCGAAGAACCCGCAGCTCGACAACCTGCTGCTCGACCCCTATTTCCGTGACATCGCGGCCAACTATCAGTCGGCGCTGCGCGACGTGGTGATCCAGGCGGTGAGCGCGGGCGTGCCGGTGCCGGCGTTCTCGTCGGCCGTCGCGTACTTCGACGGCTACCGCTCGGAGCGCGTGCCCGCCAACCTCGTGCAGGCGCAGCGCGACTTCTTCGGCGCGCACACGTTCGAGCGCATCGACAAGCCGGGCAGCTTCCACGCCGACTGGTCGTAAGGTCCCAAGACAAAAGGCCGCATTGTCGTTGCGGTCTTTGTTGGAATCGTAAGGTGAGTCCGAGGGCTCACCTTTTTTATTGCCGAAATTGCAATGGTGTTTTGATGAATTAGGGTTTTCCCTAGCGTGATCGGACGCCTACACTGTAATCAATCGCTGACGAACACGGTGTTCCGAAGCGGAAATAAAACAGATGGAGGTCCGATCATGAACAAGCTTATCCCCGCAGTTGTCGTTGCCGCCGCTCTTGCCATCCCGGCTATCTCGTTCGCCCAGTCGAGCGAGCAAGGCCTGACCCGCGCCCAGGTGCGTGCGGAACTGGTTCAACTCGAGCACGCTGGCTACAACCCGTCGGCTGACCATGTGAACTACCCGGAAGACCTGCAGGCCGCCCAGGCGCGCGTGACCCAGGAAAAGCTCGCCGCCGGCGACACCAGCGGTTACGGCGCACCGGCAGTCGGCACGTCGCAGTCGGGTGCAGCGGTGCAACCTGCGCAAGTCGCACCGAACCAGCGCATTTACTTCGGCCACTAAGCCCTGACCGAACGGAACCGCTTCAGGCGGTTCCGGCAAGCTACCCCCTGTAGTGAGTTGTCGCTGTACGTAGTCAGTAGTCGCAGCAGAAGTGAGCAGTGAGTTGCAGTAGAAGTTGCAGTTGTAATACGCAGTACGCAGTAGGTGAGTTGTTGCAGTCAGGAAGTTGCAGCACGCAGAGAGCAGAAGGTAGTTGAAGTTGGCTGGCGCAGTGAGAGGTGCAGCCGTGCAGTAGCAGTACGCAGTAGGTAGTACGTTGTTGCAACAGGCAGTCCCGCACGGGCCGGTTCTCCACCGGCCCGTACTTTTTTGTGGCGCGTTTTGTCCATATCTAAGGACGCCATATCAAACATTGACGGGTCCGAACGTCACTCCTATGATCGGGCGGGAGTTTCCCTGCAGTTGCCTCGCGACAGGAGACGCCCCGCCATGACCCGCTCCACCCGTAAGCCCTTGCGCAGCCAGGCCTGGTTCGGCAAAGCCGACAAGGACGGCTTCATTCACCGCTCGTGGATGAAGAATCAGGGCATCCCTCACGACGCGTTCGACGGCCGCCCCGTCATCGGCATCTGCAATACGTGGTCGGAACTCACGCCGTGCAACGCGCATTTTCGCGAACTCGCGGAGTATGTGAAAAAAGGCGTGTACGAAGCCGGCGGCCTGCCGCTCGAATTTCCCGTCATGTCGCTAGGCGAATCGAACCTGCGGCCCACCGCAATGCTGTTTCGCAACCTTGCCTCCATGGACGTGGAGGAGTCGATTCGCGGCAATCCGATCGACGGCACGATTCTGCTCGTCGGTTGCGACAAGACCACGCCTGCCTTGCTGATGGGCGCGGCGTCGTGCAACTTGCCCGCGCTCGCTGTCTCGGGCGGCCCGATGCTCAACGGGCGCTTCCGGGGCCATGAAATCGGCTCGGGCACGGGCGTGTGGCAAATGTCGGAGGAAGTGCGCGCGGGGACGATGTCGCAGGCCGAATTCGTCGAGGCGGAGTCGTGCATGAACCGCTCTCGCGGCCACTGCATGACCATGGGCACGGCTTCCACGATGGCCTCGATGGTCGAATCGCTGGGCATGGGGCTGCCGCACAACGCGGCCATTCCCGCGGTCGATGCGCGCCGCCAGGTGCTCGCGCAACTCGCCGGGCGGCGCATCGTCGAGATGGTGCGCGAGGACCTCACGATGTCGAAGATCCTTACGCGCGCGGCGTTCGAAAACGCGATCCGCACCAACGCGGCCATCGGCGGGTCGACCAACGCCGTCGTGCATCTGATCGCGCTCGCGCGGCGCATTGGCGTGCCGCTTTCGCTCGACGACTGGGAACTCGGCTCCGATGTCCCTTGCCTCGTGAATCTGCAGCCGTCCGGCCATTATCTGATGGAGGATTTTTACTACGCGGGCGGCCTGCCAGCGGTGCTTCGGCAACTGGGCGAGCAAGGGCTGCTGCATCGGGACGCGTTGACGGTCAACGGTAAAACGCTCTGGGAAAACGTGGCCGACGCGCCGAACTACAACGCCGAAGTCATTACCTCGTGTGCGCAGCCGTTCAAGCCCAAAGCCGGCATCGCCGTGCTCAAGGGCAACCTCGCGCCCGACGGCGCGGTCATCAAGCCTTCGGCCGCCACGCCGGCGCTGTTGCGTCATCGTGGCCGCGCGGTGGTGTTCGAGAACGTCGAGGAACTGCACGCGAAGGTCGATGACGCCTCGCTCGATATCGACGAGCATTGCATCATGGTCCTCAAAGGCGCGGGGCCCAGGGGCTATCCGGGCTTCGCCGAGGTCGGCAACATGCCGCTGCCGAAGAAAGTGCTGCAAAAGGGCATTACCGACATGGTGCGCATTTCGGACGGCCGCATGAGCGGCACGGCGTATGGTGCAGTCGTGCTGCACGTGTCGCCCGAAGCGGCGGCGGGCGGTCCGCTTGCGCTCGTGCGCACGGGCGACATGATCGAGCTGGACGTTGCGGCGCGGCGCCTGCATCTGGAAGTCTCCGACGCAGAACTCGCGCGCCGCAAGACGGAGTGGCAGGCGCCTGAGCTGCCCGAGCGCGGATATTACCGGCTTTACGTCGAACACGTGCTGCAGGCCGACAAGGGCGCCGACCTGGACTTTCTTGTCGGCGCGAGCGGTGCGGCCGCGCCGCGCGACTCCCACTGAGCGTGCCATGGCGGGGCTCGACGTGACGGTCGGCGTTCAGAACGCGCCCGGATATCTGGGCATCGGGCTCACGCCGGGCAGTTTGCGCGCGCTTGCCGCGCAATGCCCGAACTTCCGTGTGCTCAAGGGCGAGGGCCCGGCGGTCACGATCGCCGAAACGATCGCGCAGATCGGCGACCTGATGCCCGTGCTCAACCGCCGCGGCGGGCTGGAATTGCTCGACAACTTGCGCGCCGGCTGCGCGGGCATGATCGTCGCGCCCGATTGCTTCGACTGGCAGCAGCAGGCGTACGCCGCGTTTTGCTCGGGCGATATCGAGCGCGCGCAGCCCTGTACCAGCAGGTGCTGCCCGCCATCGTCTTCGTCATGCAGTCGCTCGATACGCTGATTTGCTACGGCAAGCGCATTGCGGCGTGGCGTATGGGCATCGACGTCGACCATGAGCGCGACGTGAAGCTGGCGCCGAGCCGCTTCGGCCTCGAAGCCGCCCGGCGATTCGCGCGGCAACTGGGCCCGCTCGCGTGATCACCGCGCATGCAGATGGGGCACGCCCTCGCTCGTCGCGACCTTGAGCTGATGCAGCGCCCGGTGCGCCTTGTTCAACTGCGCCTGCGCGGCAATGCGCTGCGCCTCCAGCTGAGCGACGTCCTTGCGTATCTGGTGCTGGCGGCCCGTCACCGTCTGTTCCTGTTCCGCATGGCGCTGCAGGTCCACGCGCAGGCGTTCGGCCTGGGCTTCCGACTCCTCGATCTGCCGCGTGAGCTCCGCGTTTTGGGCGACGAGTTGCACGCGGCGCGTTTCGCCGTCGGCGAGGCGCGTGGCTTGCTCCTGCATCAGGTGAAACGCCGAGCCGGCTGCGTCGAGGTCGTTGGCTTTCAGCGCGCGCCACAGTACGCTTTCCTGATGCAGCGCGACGAAGTAGCCGAGCGTGGGCGGATGGAAAAAGAGGCTGACCGTATAGGCGAAGCAGCGAAAGACGCGGAAGGTCATCAACTCGTCGGCGGCGTGGAGCGCTTCGAACGCGGCGCCGTCGGCGATCTGCACCGGGCGGCCGTTCAGGTGCGCGGGCATGACCGGCACCGGATGGAGCGTGGAGACCGGCCGAGGCCCGCCGGCGCTTTCGGGCAGCGCGGCCGCGCCCGCCGCCGGTTCCGCGCGAGACTCGATCTCGACGGGGGCCTCAGACGGCGTAATGGTGGGCTCGACCGCGGATTGCGGGACGCGGCTGGCGGCTTCGCTTGCGGCGGCGCGTTGCGTGGCGGCATCATGGGCCACGGCAAGGATTCGTGATGGCGCGCCAGAGAGCGCGGCGTTACGGCGGTTCAGAATGGATTTCACGGCGGTTCCCCCAGTTTGGCGCGCCGAAACCATGGCGCTCCGCGCGCGGCAGCGTGGCACACAGGCGCCGGCGCGCGGGCAAATGGGGCGGGCGATGCGGGTAGGGCGCCGTCCGCTCCGGATTCGCGTACTAGTGCAGCAGGCGAGGCCGGCGTGCAATATCGTCGAAGAGCGCACGGCCGGGTTCGAGCGCGAAAAGCCAGGTTTCGTCATAGCCGCTCAGCGTGTCGAGCGCATCGCGCAAGCGCTCGATGACCACGGCGGGAATTTCCACGGACGCCTGGGTGGCGCCGGAAAGCCGTGCGACGCTGGCGTGCTGGACCAGTTCGTCGGCGGCTTCGGCCACGTCGGCCGCAAAGATGAGATGGTTGTTCAACAATTCGACGAGGCCCGGCGACGACGTGACATCTTCGACGTTGAGCTGCAGCGAAAGAAAGGTGGCTTTGTTCATTCTCGGATCCCTCAGGGCCATGGGACTGCAGCGAGAGGCCTTTCATCTGATTATCGGGTGACGCGTGAACCAGTATAGGCGTTGACCCGCGCAAACGCAGGCCGGGCGAGCATGCCGGCGAAAAAAGGCGGTTGGAGCATGAACGATATAATGGGGGACGTTCGCCATTTCCGGCTTCATTCGCGGAACGTGGCGCGCAAGCGAACGCCTGCGGCCCACCGCGCATCCCATCTGCGTATTTTTTCGTCATACGCGAGGACCAAGCGAGGAACAGCAAGATGAATCGACAACGGCGAAACCCGGGCGCGTATGCGGCGCTGGCCGCCCTCACGCTCGTCTGCAGCGCCTGTAGCAGCACCTTCGCGCCCTGGGAGTCCCCAAGCCCGCCCCCCATGTCCACGAGCGGCGTTCCCGCGGGCTACTACCGCGTCAATCCGGGCGACACGCTCTCGCGCGTCGCCGGGGCCTTCGGCCAGCGTCCCCAGGACATCGCGAGCTGGAACCAGCTGCCTTCCGCCAACGCGCAGCTCCTGCCAGGCCAGGTGCTGCGCGTCGCTCCGCCGCCCAACTACGCAACAGCTGCGCCGCAGGCGCAGATGCCTGGCGGTGCACCCGCTGCCGCCGGCGTAGCCATGCCCGCGCCCGTGGCGCCCAGCATCGCGCTCGCGTGGCCGGCGCGCGGGCCGATCCTGCAGCGCTTCGTGCCGGGCAAGTCCACCGGCATCGTGATCGGCGGCACGCCCGGCGAGGAGGTCAAGGCCGCCGCCGCTGGCCGTGTGGTCTATGCGGGCACGGGTATCGAGGCCTACGGGCCGCTCGTGATCATCAAGCACAACGACCAGGTCGTGACAGCTTATGGCCGCAACGGCAAGCTGCTCGTGAAGGAAGACGACGCCGTCTCGCAAGGCCAGCCGATCGCGGAAATGGGCAGCGGCGGTGTTCAGTTCGAAGTCCGTAGCGACGGCAAGCCCGTCGATCCGCTGCCGCTGCTCGCGCACTAGCCGGGGCGAAAGCGCGCCTTGCGCCCGGACCGGCATTGCGCTGGGCCGCGGTTTGAAAATACACTCGATGGTTCTCACGCCGTGCGGCGCGCGCCCGACAAGGCGCGCGCCAGTGCGTCCCGCGCGTGCTTCAACCACGAGGATTTCATCGCAATGATCGACCTGCGCAGCGACACCGTCACCCGACCGAGCGAAGCCATGCTCGCCGCCATGACGCGCGCCGAAACCGGCGACGACGTATGGGGCGACGACCCGACCGTGCTGCGCCTGCAGGCGCGCGTGGCACAGGAGGCGGGCAAGGAGGCGGGACTCTTCTTCCCGAGCGGCACGCAGAGCAACCTCGCCGCGCTGATGGCGCATTGCGCGCGCGGCGACGAGTACATTGTCGGCCAGGCGGCCCACACGTATAAGTACGAGGGCGGCGGTGCGGCCGTGCTGGGCAGCATTCAGCCGCAGCCGCTCGACAACGCCGAAGACGGCTCGATCCCGCTCGAGCGTATCGCCGCGGCGATCAAGCCGCTCGACGACCACTTCGCACGCACGCGCCTGCTCGCGCTCGAAAATACCATTGGCGGCAAGGTGCTGCCGGCGGATTACGTCGCGAAGGCCACGCAGCTCGCGCATGAGCGCGGGCTCGCCACGCACCTCGACGGTGCACGCGTGTACAACGCGGCGGTCGCCTCGGGCCAGCCGCTCGAGGCGCTCACGGCGGGCTTCGACTCGGTGTCGATCTGCTTTTCGAAAGGATTGGGCACGCCGGTGGGGTCGGTCCTGGTGGGCAGCCGCGCGCTCATCGACGCTGCGCATCGCTGGCGCAAGGTGCTGGGCGGCGGCATGCGCCAGTCGGGCGTGCTCGCGGCCGCGTGCCTTTACGCGCTCGATCACAACGTCGCGCGTCTCGCCGACGACCATGCGAACGCCGCGCGTCTCGCCGCCGGTCTTGCGCAGATCGATCAGGTGAAGGTGATGTCGCAGGCCACGAACATGGTGTTCGTGCAGTTCCCGCAGGAACACTGCGCGCCGCTGGAGGCGTATCTCAAGGAGCGCGGCATCCTCACGCAGATGCTGTACGCGTCGCGCTTCGTCACGCACCTCGACGTGACGGCCGCCGACATCGACACGTTCGTGGCGGCGGTGAAGGGCTACTTCGCGCGATAAGCCGGTAGCCGGGCTGGCCAAGGCGCGCTTTTCCCGCGCGCCTTGGCCTCAGACCTCATCCACTCGCACTGCCGGCATCAGCCGCGCTGCACCGCCCGGTGCGACGGCGCGAACAGCCGCAGCCCGCTTGCAATGGCCGCCGCGCCGGCAAAGGCGCAGCCGAGGCCCAGGGCGAGCGTCGGGCCGTGCCGGCCCACGATCCCGAAGCACAGCGCCACCAGCGCCGCGCCCGTGGTCTGCCCGAGCAGACGCGAGACCGCGATGGTGCCACTCGCGCCGCCGCTGCGCTCGGGCGGCGCGCTCGCCATGATCGCCCGCAGGTTGGGCGACTGGAAAAAGCCGAAGCCCGCGCCGCAGATCGCCATGCGCACGACGATGTCCGTCACCGTGGGGTGCGCGGGCAGCAGCGCCAGCGACGCCATGCCCGCCGAGAGAATGGCGAGCCCGATCACACCGAGCAGGCCCGGCGGATAGCGGTCGGAGAGGCGCCCCGCAATGGGCGCCGCGGCGGCCACGACCACGGGCCAGGGCGTCATCAGGAAGCCGGTCTCCACCTGGCTGCGCATCAGCACGGTTTCGAAATAGAACGGCAGTGAGACAAACGCGAGGCCCTGCGCCGCGAATGAGCAGATCGCTGTGACCGACGAAAGCGCGAAAACCGGCCGGCGGAACAGATCCACGGGCAGCATGGGTGCGGGATGCCCGGCCTCGCGGCGGATCAGCAGCGCGCCGAACACCAGCGCCACGACAGCCGCAATGCCCACTTCCATGCCTGGCGCGCGCTGCGCGGCCTCGCCGAGCGCGAAGATCAGCGCCGCGAACGTGATGACATTGAGCACCGCCGCGACGGGGTCGAAGGCGTGCTTGCCGCGCGCCGTCTGCGGCAGCGCGGGCAGCGCGAACACGAGCGCGAGCACGCCGAGCGGCACGTTGATCGCGAAGAGCCACGGCCAGGTGCCCGCGGAGAGGATCAGCGAGGCCATGGTCGGACCCACGGCGAACGAAACGCCCACGATCAGCGCGTTCGTGCCGAGCCCGCGTCCGAGCCGGTGCGGCGGGTAAAGAAAGCGGATCAGCGCCGTGTTCACGCTCATGATGGCGCTCGCGCCGAGCCCCTGCAGCACGCGTGCTCCGGCGAGCGCGGTGAGCGTGGGCGCGAGCGCGCAGGCGAGCGAAGCGACCGTGAAGATCGCGAGGCCGCTGATATAGATGCGCCGGTGGCCGATGATGTCGCCGAGCGCGGCGAGCGGCAGCAAGGTGGCGACCATTGCGAGCTGGTACGCGTTGATGATCCACACCGAGGCGGCGGGGGCCGCGTGCAGGTCGGTGGCGATGGCGGGCAGCGCGGTGTTGGCGATGGCGGTGTCGAGCGTCGCGAGCGCGACGGCGAGCATCACCGCGCCCATGGCGCGGCGGTTCTTCGCGGACATGGGCGCGTCGGGCGGCTCGGTATTGAGCGTGTTGCGGGTTTCGCGCGCCGCGGAAAAGGTTTCGGACAAGACAGTCTCGGGCGGATGGACGATGAAGGCTGCGGCGCGGGCCGAGCGGACGAATTTTGCGATTGTTACAGAGCCCGCCCGGTTCTGCAGGAGACACTCCAGGGCGTGGGGTGACTGTAAGGGTTTGGGTGACGCACTCGATCGCGCATCATGCGCCGGCATATCGCAACTAACCGCCACGCCCGTCATGCGAAGGCATGGCGTCGCGCTGCGCGCGCGCAACCGTCCGCATGGCAAGGGATCGAGGCGGCCGGCGGGTTCCGCGCGGCTGGCGGCCGCGCTCCGCGCCCGGTTGGCGCGCCGCCGCACGCCATTTGAAAATGCACTACTCTGCAAATTGATCTGCGCTCGCTGGCGAGCGGTGCCGGCCTTTTGCGCCGCTGCGCCGATGCGTCATCGTCTCGTTCCGCCGCGCGCGCAGGCCCAGAACAACCGCGCGCCCTGCACCTTTTATGGGCGCGCCGCCATTTCCAGCGCTTTGCGTGGGACTGCACCAAGCGCTCTGCACCAAGTGCACTCGACAGGAGTCGTCGATGACAGCCATCGGTCTCGAGTTCGATCAGTTGCAAAGCAGCGTCGAAGCGCTGCGCCGTTCCCTCTCCAATCGCCTGATGTACGGTGTCGGCAAGGACGCCGTGACGGCCCGTCCGCAAGACTGGCTGCACGCCGCGGTGCTTGCCGTGCGCGACCGGCTCGTCGAGCGCTGGATGATCACCACCCGCCGCCAGTACGACCAGGACGTCAAACGCGTCTATTACCTGTCGATGGAATTTCTCATCGGCCGCACGTTCTCGAACGCGCTGATCGCGCTCGGCATACGCGACCAGATGAAAGAGGCGTTGGCGAGCGTGGGCGTCGACATGGACACGGTGCTCGACTACGAGCCCGACGCCGCGCTCGGCAACGGCGGTCTCGGCCGGCTCGCGGCGTGCTTCCTCGATTCGATGGCGACGCTCGGCATTCCGGGCTTCGGCTATGGCATTCGCTACGACTACGGCATGTTCCGCCAGCAGATCGTGAACGGCGAGCAGGTCGAGGCGCCCGACTACTGGCTGCGCTACGGCAATCCCTGGGAATTCCCGCGGCCCGAGGTCCAGTATCCGGTGCGCTTTGGCGGGCGCACCATGCAGAGCAACGGCCATGTCGAATGGGTCGACACGCAGCATGTCAACGCCATGGCCTACGACACGGTCATTCCCGGCTACGACACCAGCGCGACCAACACGCTGCGGCTGTGGTCCGCGCGCGCGGATGAGGAACTCGACCTCTCGGCGTTCAACCAGGGCGACTATCAGCGTGCGGTGGAAGCGCGCAACATCTCCGAGAACGTCTCGCGGCTGCTCTATCCCGACGACTCGACGATGGCCGGGCGCGAGTTGCGTCTGCGCCAGGAATACTTTTTCGTCTCCGCGACGATGCAGGACCTGATTCGCCGCTATCTGCGCACGCACAGCACGTTTGGGCGCTTCTCCGAAAAGGTCGCGGTGCACCTGAACGACACGCACCCGGTGCTGGCCATTCCCGAGCTGATTCGCCTGCTCGTGGACGTGCATCATCTGCCATGGGACGAGGCGATGGGCCACGTGCGCCGCGTGTTCTCGTACACCAACCACACGCTGATGCCCGAAGCGCTAGAAACCTGGGACATCGAACTATTGGCACGCCTCTTGCCGCGCCACCTCGAAATCATCTTCGACATCAACGCGGCGTTCCTGCGCGAAGCGAGCGACCGCGGCGCGCACGACCTCGACCTGATCCGCCGCATCTCGCTCGTGGACGAATACGGCCAGCGCCGCGTGCGCATGGCCTATCTTGCGATCGTGGCGAGCCACAAGGTGAACGGCGTCTCGAAGTTGCATTCGCAACTGATGACGCGCGATATCTTCGCCGACTTTGCTCGCCTCTTTCCCGACCGCTTCACGAACGTGACCAACGGCATTACGCCACGCCGCTGGCTCGCGCAGGCGAGCCCGCCGCTCGCGCGCCTCGTGGACGAAGCGATCGGGCCGCGCTGGCGCAGCGATCTCTTCGAGCTGGGCGCGCTGAGCAAGCTGCGCGGCGACGCTTCGTTCGAAGCCGCGTTCCGCGCGGCCAAGCGCAGCAACAAGGTGCGCCTCGCACATCGCGCCCTGGAGCGCACGGGCATCGTCTTCAATCCCGATGCGCTGTTCGACATGCAGGTCAAGCGTATTCACGAGTACAAGCGCCAGTTGCTCAACGTGCTGCACGTGATCACGCGCTACAACCGCATTGTCGAAGCGCCGGAGCGCGACTGGGCGCCGCGCGTCGTGCTGTTCGCGGGCAAGGCCGCGTCGGCGTACCGCATGGCGAAGATGATCATCCACCTCATCAACGACGTGGCCGCGAAGATCAACAACGATCCCGTGGTGGGGGATCGGCTCAAGGTGGTGTTCGTGCCGAACTACGGCGTGAGCGTGGCCGAGGTGCTGATTCCCGCGGCGGACCTTTCCGAGCAGATCTCGACAGCGGGCACCGAAGCGTCGGGCACCGGCAACATGAAGCTCGCGCTCAACGGCGCGCTCACCATCGGCACGCTCGACGGCGCGAACATCGAGATCGGCGAGGCCGTGGGGCAGGACAACATCTTCATCTTCGGGCACACGTCCGACCAGGTCGACCAGCTGCGTTGCGCGGGCTACCGGCCGCGCCAGGTCTACGAGGAAAACGCCGAGTTGCGCCGCGCGCTCGACCAGATCCGCACGGGCTTCTTCTCACCGCACGATTCGGCACGCTACACGGACATCTTCCACACGCTCGTGGACTGGGGCGACCACTACCTCGTGCTGGCCGACTACTCGGCCTTCATCGAGGCCCAGGACGCCGCCGACCAGCGCTTCATGGACGTGCCGGCATGGACCGCGAGCGCGATTGAAAACGTGGCGGGGATGGGGAAATTCTCTTCGGACCGTGCGATCGCGGAATACGCCCGCGATATCTGGCACGTGAAGTCGATCGAGATGGAGTGAGGGGCGAGCGTCCGCAGTGCTGCCGGCAGTGCTTCGCGCGGTATCAGGGCGCTGCGGGCCGCGTCGTGCCACCCTCGGCCTGCGCCGCTTGCGCGGCCTTGGCGGTGCGCACCGCTTCTTGCACGCGTTCGAGGAATGCCGGGTCGAGGCTCGTGACCGCCTCGCGCGATTCGCCGCCCGTCACGACATAGAGCCGGTGCAGGGCTTCCTGCCAGAGCCACGCGAGCCAGCCAACCACGATCACCATCACGCCGCACGCGAGACCGGCCGCCGAGCCGAGCACGCCGCCCACGACAGCGCCGGCGGCGCCGAGCAGGCTAATCGCGATCGGCACGACGCGGCTGCGCCGCCCGATGACGATGCGCACGTCCTCGATGTCGCGCATGGGGAACACCTGGCCGGCTGCGGAGAGCGCGTTGCGCGTGACCGAGACGGCGGCTTCGTTGAAAGGGAGTTCCATCGGTTCGATAGCGGCGGGGTAAGAGAGCGCAGCGTACCAGAAGCGGGGCCAGGGCGGGGCCGCGGCGGACATAACGCCGCAGGCCGGACGCATCGCAGGTTGGGCAACGTGCCGATGCCGCTATACTTGCGCGCTCTTATTGCCCCCGTCAGCACCAAGGATTCCCCATGAGCGCACTGCCACGCTGTCCGAAATGCAATTCCGGGTTCACCTACGAAGACGGGGGCGTCTACATCTGCCCGGAGTGTGCGCATGAATGGTCGGGGCAAGCCACCGCGCCGGCCGAAACAGCGGGCAAGGTGTATCGCGATTCGGCCGGCAATGTCCTTCAGGACGGGGATGCCGTCACGGTCATCAAGGACTTGAAACTCAAGGGTTCGGGTGGCGTGATCAAGATGGGCACCAAAGTGAAAAATATCCGGCTGGTGGACAGCGACCACGATATCGATTGCAAGATAGATGGCTTTGGCGCGATGAGTCTCAAATCGGAATTCGTCAAGAAGGCGTGACGAAGGGCGTCGTGCATCAACTGGGATGAACCAAAAAAAGCGGGGCATCCCAAGGGATGCCCCGTCCGGTAAGGCGCGGCGTGCAGCCTGGGCTGCGGCGCGCCGAGCAGAGCCGGCGCTATGAGTCGCCGGCTGCCGCTGTTGCGCAAGTTACGCTGCTTAGAACTTGTGGCGGATACCGACGCGAACCGCGACTTGATCCTGCGAACCCGTGCCCGACGGCTGGTAGATGCTCGAGTTCGAGTCGCCGATCTGCGCCTGAACCTTCTGGCCGTTCGGGAGCGTGCCCGATGCGTCCTGGTACGACACGAGACCGTAGACGTCGGTGCGCTTGCTCAGCGCGTAGTCAACCGATGCGTTGACCTGGTTCCAGTGAGCCGTCTGGCTGCCCGAGGTGCGCGAGTACGTGTAGCCGAGGCCAGCCGTGAGAGCCGGCGTGAAGGCGTACTTGCCGCCTGCTTCGTACGCGTTGTAGAGCGTCGACGAACCGGCGATCGGCGAGAGCAGCGTGTTGGTCCACAGGGCCCACAGCGTTGCCGGGCCGACGATGTAACGGCCACCAACGCCAAACGAGCGCAGGCCGTGCAGCGCGACGCTGGTCTGGGTCGCCGGCAGGTTGGCGATCGAGGTCGTCGACTGCGTGGTGTTGGCCGGGTACGTGATGTTCGTGTACGCGGCGCCGAGGCTGAACGGGCCGTAGCCGTAGTTCGCGCCGAAGCTGTAGGCACGCGACGAAGCCGTCGAAGCCGTTGTCGGTGCGCCGGCGAACGACGTCGAGTTCGAGAAGCCATACAGACCGCCGAACGTGAAGCCCGAGAAGTTCACGCTCTGGAACTTGACCGCGTTGTTGATGCGGCTCGACGTAAGCTGGTCGACGTCATTGAAGTGGTATGCCCAGTTACCCGAAACCGTGTTGCCACCGGTCGAGTACTGCGAGCCGAGAATGTCCGTGCTGAACGAGTATTGACGGCCGAACGTCAGCGAACCGATGTTCGACTGCGTCAGACCGACGAATGCTTGACGGCCGAACATCGCGCCGCCCTGGCCTGCCGTGCCGTTACCGCTGTTGAAGCCGTTTTCGAGCACGAAGATCGCCTTCAGGCCGCCGCCCAGGTCTTCCGTGCCGCGCAGGCCCCAACGGCTGCCTTGAGCTACGCCGTCACCGTACGAATATTGGTGCGAGCTGCCGCCCGTCGCGTTCTTCACGTTGCTGATGTAGTTCACACCCGCGTCGATGATGCCGTACAGCGTCACGCTGCTTTGTGCGTGGGCAACGCCTGCGATCGAGGCAAGAATAGCGGTGGTCAGAATTTTCTTTTTCAACTGTTGCTCCGGGTAAAGGAAAGATGACGACTCCGGCCTCTTATGGGCCGGTCAATGTGACGGGCTGCAATTTAAGGGTCGATCACGAAAAGAATGTGACAGTAAGGTTTTGTAGGGTAAATGTCGCCATTCTGTTGTGTGGATGCGACATACGGGTTGCAGGCCGGGAGAACGGCGCCTGAAGCCCGCCGTTATTGGATTTGCGGGCGATTTTCCTGTCAATTTGAAAGGCCGGACTGCGACAATCGGCCATATAAGATTTTTTTCTAAGCTTTCTTCTATTTGCCGGGTTAATCGATCTTTTGAATCTGGCTTCAAGCTGAGTGTGATTAATCCCAAGAACGCATTAACGGCCGATCAATGCGCGCTTTACATGGTTGATTGCCACCGATTCATGAAAGTGGAAAATTAGTTACCCGAAATAATCGAAATGGCGGGAAACGCCCATGAAAAAAGGGCTCGCACCCAGGAGGCGAGCCCTTTGACGGTAAGGCGTTGCCGTTACAGCGAGAGAAGCGAGCCGCTGCGAATGGGCTTTTCGCCGGCAATGCGTGCGACTTCCATGCCGGCCGTGGCGAAGCGCGCGCTATGGCGTGCGTACATCACACCGCTCACGCCCGCGTGCAGCGTGGTCACGGTGTCGGCGAGCGGGTCGATGACATCGGCAATTGCCGCGCCGCGTTCCACCCACGTGCCGCAATCCACGCGAAACACGAGCACGCCGCTGGCAGGGGCCACGATCGGCTCCGTGCCCGCGAGCGGCGTGGCCGCATGGGCGAGTGGCGGCAGCGGCGCGGCCGTGCCTTCGATGACGCCGCGCCCGATCAGATAGTCGACGATGGCCTGGGCGTCGTGCTCGGCGAGTTCGTGCGAGACGTCGCGCTGGCCGCGCAGTTCGACCGTTACCGAAATCGAGCCGTACGGAATGGGGAAGCGCGTGCCGAAGTGCTCGCGCAGCTCCGACCAGCAGAAGCTGTGAATCTCGTCGAACGGATTGCCGATCGAGTTGAGCGCGAGGAGCGACGCCTTGGCGTCGAGATAGCGCGCGAGCGGCTCGACTTCGGGCCACAGTTCGGGGTTCGTGTAGATGTGCATGGCGGCTTCCCAGTCGCAATGCAGGTCCAGCACGATGTCGGCGTCATACGAAAGGCGCTGGAGCGCGAGCCGCATCGAATCGAGTTCGGTTTTCGGCTTCTGCGCGGTCAGTGCTTCGCCCATGGCGGCGCGGATCGCGGTGCGGTTCGCGGCTTCGTCGAGCCCGAGACTCGCCTCGATGTTGGGCAGCACGAGCGCGGTGAGCTCGTGGAAATTGCGGTTGAAGTTCTGCGCCGTATTCGACTCGAAGCGGCCGATCATATGCCCGAGCCAGTGCTGATTCAGACCCACGGGGTTGGGCACCGGCACGATCACGATCTCGCCGCGAAGGCGGCCCGCAGCTTCCAGCTCCGCGAGCTTGCGGCGCAGCGCCCACGAGACGAGCATGCCCGGCAGTTCGTCGGCGTGCAGCGAGGACTGAATGTAGACCTTGGGACCGCCGGCGTTGCCGTAGTGGAAACTGGCAAGTTCCCGCGCGGTACCGAGGGCGGGCGCGATCAACGGGTGGTTTCGGGTTTGCATGATGGGTGCGCGAGGCGCGGCGGCCCGCAAAAGGTGTTGGAGTGAACGATGGCCCCGCAGGAACACGCAGGGGCCGCAGCCCGATCTTAGCCGATTCGACGCGCCGCCGGAACCAGCGCGCCCGCGCACGTCTGCGGCATCGTCAGAAAATAGGGAATCCGAAATAAAATCCCGGAAAAGAAAAAGCCCGGACGGTAAGCCCGGGCTTCGCGCGCCGTGATGCAGCGCCGGCGCGATGCGGTGCTTAGCCGCCGTACACGTCGAAGTCGAAGTACTTGGCTTCGATCTTCTTGTACGTGCCGTCCTTGATCATGTCGGCGATAGCCTTGTCGATCTTGCCCTTCAGGTCGGCGTCTTCCTTGCGCAGGCCGATCGCGGCGGCGCCCGTCGGGATTTCCTTGCCGGCGAACTGGAAGCCAGCGCCGCGCGGCGTCTTCAGGAAGCCCAGATCCGCTTGCACTTCATCCTGCAGCGCGGCGTCCAGACGGCCCGAGATCAGATCGGCGTAGACCTGGTCCTGGTTCTGGTAAGGAACGACGTTCACGCCCTTCGGCGCCCAGTTTTCCTTCGCGTAAGTTTCCTGGATCGTGCCTTGCTCGACGCCAACCGACTTGCCCTTGAGCGAGTCAGCCGTCGGGGCGAGGCTCGAGCCCTTCTTGGCGACGAGGCGCGTCGGCGTGTTGAACAGCTTCGCCGAGAAGGCGATCTGTTGCTCGCGCTGCGGGGTGATCGTCATCGACGAGAGCACGCCGTCGAACTTCTTGGCCTTCAGGCCCGGGATCATGCCGTCGAAGTCCTGCTCGACCCACACGCACTTGGCGTTCAGGCGCTTGCAGATTTCGTTGCCGAGGTCGATGTCGAAGCCGACCAGCTTGCCATCGGGTGCTTTGGATTCGAACGGTGCGTAGCTGGCGTCAACGCCGAAACGCATGGTGGACCAGTCCTTCGCATGGGCGACGCCAGCCGAGACGGCGAGCAGGGCAACCGTGAGGGTGGCAAGCAGTTTCTTCACTATGGGTACTCCTCGAGATGGTTCAGGGCGCGCCGCGTGCGGTTGTGCCGCCATGGCGCATTTTCCGGCGCGGCTCGCGCCGGATTATTGTTGGACCCGCCAGCCTGCGGCCAGCAAAGCGCGCGCAAGCTTACCAGGTCAAAATTGCTGCGTCGCTAGTGTAATACCGGATAGCGGGAACGGGACCCGCTAAGTGTACGCCCGTGCGCTTGTACGATTTAACGCAAAGCCTTGTCAGACAAGGCGCGCAGGTCAATGCGGAGGGGCCGTTGCGGGGTGCCTGGGGTAGGCTGCGCGATGCTCTGCCGCAACAGTCGGAAGAATGCGGTGCCGCACGGTCGCGGCATCGTCAACGATATGAAGGGAAATTGAAATCGAATCGACGGCGCGCTGTTGGTTTTCGGCCCGAATGGGGTCATCCGGCGCGCCGTCTTTTGTCGCGGTGCAGCAGATGTATCGGCTGCACCGCGTGGATGACGTCAGACCACGCGCACGCCCGCGCGCCACGTCGCGCGCGGCACCGGCAGCGTATCGAGCATCGTCACCCGCACGAAGTCCGCGCGCAGGCCCGCCTCGATCGCGCCGCGGTCGTGCAGGCCCGACTTGCTGGCCGGTTCCCACGAGACTGTGGCGAGCGCGCGCGGCAGCGTCCAGTCGGCCTTGGTCACGAGGTCGAACGCGGCGGTCAGCAGGCTCGACGGCACGTAGTCGGACGAGAGGATGTCGAGCAAATCGGCCTGCGCGAGATCCAGCGCGGAGACGTTGCCGGAGTGCGAGCCGCCGCGCACCACGTTCGGCGCGCCCATGATCGTTGCGATGCCGCGCTTTTTCGCTTCCTCGGCGGCCACGCGCGTGGTCGGAAATTCGGCGAGCACGATGCCCTCGGCGGCGGCCTGCTCGACGTGCTCCACGAGCGTGTCGTCGTGGCTCGCGAGCGGGATGTTGCGCGCGCGGCAACGCTGCACGATTTCGAGGCGGTGCGCATCGGCGTAGCGCTCCTGCTCGGTGGCCATTTCGGCGAGCATGGTGTTGGTCTGCTCGTCGGTCCACTTGCCGTGGCGCTCCTGGAAGCGGCGCCATTGCTCGCGGTCGTGCCACTGGCGCTGGCCCGGCGTGTGGTCCATCACCGAGGCGAGGCGCAGCAGCGGGTGGTCGCTGAGCGTGTCGAACAGCGCGATCACGTCTTCGGTGGCGATTTCGCAGCGCAAGTGCAAGAAGTGCTCGGCGCGCAGCAGGTTGCGCTCGGAAAAACGCTTGAGCGCCTGGGCGCTAGCGAGCTGCACGTCGCGGCCGCGCACGCCCACGGCCAGGCGCGTGCCGATGGCTAGCGCGTCGAAGACCGTGGTGATGCCGGCGGCGGCGATCTGCGCGTCGTGAATGACGAATGCGGCGTCGGTGTTCCAGTGCACACCGGGGCGCGGCGCGAGGTGCTTTTCCAGGTTGTCCGTGTGCAGTTCGACGAGACCGGGCAGCAGGAAGTCGCCTTCCCAGTCTTCGGCTTCGGGCGCGGCGGTCGAGCCGCGCGAGATGTCGCGGATCTTGCCGTCTTCCACGCTTAGCGTGCCGGTGAAAACGTCGTCTCGCGTCACGATGCGAGCGTTTTTGATCAACATCGTCAGGCTCCGTATCAGTTATCGGTTTGCGCCGTTCAGGCGGTATTCAGGCTGCGGCGCTGAGTGACGCTTGCGCGCGCGGCGCGGTGAGTTCGAGTAAGCGCGTGGCGACGCGCTCGCGCGTGTCCTCGTCGTGGAATACGCCGACGATCGCTGCGCCGCGCGCTCGCGCTTCGCCAATCAGGCTCGCGACGATTTCGCGGTTTTGAGCGTCGAGCGAGGCCGTGGGTTCGTCCAGCAAGAGCACGCGATGCTGTGCGATCAGGCCCCGCGCGATGTTCACGCGTTGCTGCTCGCCGCCCGAAAACGTGGCGGGCGCGAGCGGCCAGAGGCGCTGTGGCACGTTCAGGCGTGCCAGCAGAGTTTGCGCGCGCTCGCGTGCTTCGTCTTCCTCAACGCCGCGCGAAACGAGCGGCGCGGCCACGATGTCGAGCGCGCTCACGCGCGGAATCACGCGCAGAAACTGGCTCACATAGCCCACCACGTTGCGGCGCAGGCGCAGGATGTCGTGCGGCGCCGCGCCCGTGATCTCCAGATGCTCGAGCGGCGCGCCCTCGTCGCGGATCGCAATCGAGCCGCCGCTTGCGAGATAGTTGCCGTACAGGCAGCGCAAGAAGGTGCTCTTGCCCGCGCCCGAGGGTCCGACCAGCACGATGCATTCGCCGCGCTCGACGTCGAGCGAAACGCCCGCGAGCGCTTCGATGCCGATGCCGCCCTGGCCGTGCAGCGTGAAGGTCTTGCGCACGTCTTCGGCGCGCAGCATGAGCGCCGGTCTTTCGAGGAACGCGCGCGTGCCCGGTGATGAGTTCAGGGTCATGTCTTTCATCCTAGACCGGCAGCACGGATGCCACCAGCGTCTGCGTATAGGGATGTTGCGGGTCGTCCAGCACCTGGTCGGTCAGGCCCGATTCGACCACCGTGCCGCCTTGCATCACCATCAAGCGATGCGCGAGCAGCCGCGCCACGCCGATGTCGTGCGTGACGATCAGCACCGAAAGATGCAGGTTGGTCGTGAGCGTGCGCAGCAGGTCGAGCAGGCGCGCCTGCACGGACACGTCGAGACCTGCCGTGGGCTCGTCCATGAAGACGAGGCGCGGACCCGTGACGAGATTGCGCGCGATTTGCAGGCGCTGCTGCATGCCGCCCGAAAACGCCGGGGGCAATTCGTCGATGCGCATGGCGTCCAGCTCCACGCGCTGCATCCACTGCTGCGCCGTGTTGCGGATTTGCCCGTAGTGACGCGCGCCCACGGCCATCAGCGGCTCGCCGATATTGGCTCCGGCCGAGACGCCCGCACGCAGCCCGTCGCGCGGATTCTGCTGCACGAAGCCCCATTCGGTGCGCGCAAGCAGGCGCCGGCGCGGCTCGGAAAGCGTGCGCAGGTCGAGCGTTTCGCCGTTCGCGCTCGTGTAGTGCAGCGCGCCCGAGTCGGACTCGGTGCGCAGCGCGAGCGTGTTGAGCAGCGTGGTCTTGCCAGAGCCCGATTCGCCGACGATACACAGCACCTCGCCGGGATACAGGTCAAAGCTCACGTCGCGGCAGCCGTTGCGGCCGCCGTACTGCTTCGTGAGCGATCTTGCGCTTAGCAGCGGCGTCATGCTTTCTCTCCTGCTTCATTCGTTGCGTGCGCATCGATCTGTTCGCGGCGGTCGTGGCAGTAGTCGCTGTCCGAGCAGACGAACATACGTTTGCCCGCGTCATCGACGATCCTCTCGTCGAGGAAGCTCTCGCGCGAGCCGCACAAGGCGCACGCATGCTCCCAGCGCTGCACTTCGAACGGATGGTCGTCGAAGTCGAGGCTCTTCACCGACGTGTACGGCGGAATCGCGTAGATGCGGCGCTCGCGGCCCGCGCCGAACAACTGCAGCGCGGCGTTCATATGCAGCTTGGGGTTGTCGAACTTCGGAATCGGCGAGGGCGACGTGAGATAACGGCCGTTCACGGTCACCGGGTAGTCGTACGTCGTGGCGATGCTGCCGTGCTGCACGATGTCCTCATAAAGCTTCACGCTGATCAGGCCATAGTCGGCCAGTGCATGGAGCTTCTTGCATTCGGCCACGCGCGGCTCGAGCCGGAACAGCGGCTCGGGCATCGGCACCTGGTATACGAGGATCTGTTTGTCCGTGAGCGGCGTTTCCGGAATGCGGTGCCGCGTCTGGACGATCGACGCCTCGCTCGTGCGGCGCGTAGTGGCCACACCCGTGGTGCGTGCGAAAAAACGGCGGATGTTGACGGCGTTCGTGGTGTCGTCCGAGCCCTGGTCGATCACCTTGAGCGTGTCCTTCGCGCCGATGATCGCCGCCGTCACCTGAATGCCGCCCGTGCCCCAGCCGTACGGCAGCGGCATTTCGCGCGAGGCGAACGGCACCTGGTAGCCCGGCACGGCCACGGCCTTGAGGAGCGCGCGGCGCAGCATGCGCTTGGTCTGCTCGTCGAGGTACGCGAAGTTATAGCCCGAGACGGCCTGCGTTTCGTGCGATGCGACTTCGGCTGCGGTGGATTGCAAGGTGGCGGGCGCGTTCATGCGGCCTCCTTGTTTTGCGCATCGGCATTCGCGTCGGTGCCGTTTTCGTGCTGCGCGCGCAGCTTGCGCACGAGTTCCAGCTCGGCCTGGAAGTCCACGTAGTGCGGCAGCTTCAGGTGTTGAACGAAGCCCGAGGCTTCCACGTTGTCGCTGTGCGAGAGCATGAATTCGATGTCCTGAGTCGGCGAGGCGATCGTCTCTCCCAGCTCCGCGGCTCGCAGCGCGCGGTCCACGAGCGCCATCGCCATGGCCTTGCGCTCCGCGTGGCCGAACGCGAGACCGTAGCCTTGCGTGAATTGCGGCGGCACGTCTTTCGCGCCCGCGAACTGGTTGATCATCTGGCACTCGGTCAAGTCGATCTCGCCGATTTCCACGGCTTCGTCGAGTTCGTCCAGCATCATTTCTACGCATACCGAACCAAAGCGGATCTCGCCCGCGAACGGGTGCGAATGCGCGTAGCCGCGCTGCGTGGCATAGCCCATCGCGAGCAGGAAGCCTTCGTCTCCGCGTGCGAGATTTTGCAGGCGCACGGTGCGGTCGGCGGGGAACGCGAGCGGCTCGCGCGAGAGGTCGCCGGGCTCGCGCGCCTGCGGCGAGCGCGTTTCCTGCTCGATCAGGCCTTCCTTGTCGAGCAGGGAGACCACGCGCGGCATCGCTTCTACGGCCGGGGTGGCTCGCGGCGCCGGGGGCGTGGCGCTCGCGGCGTCGTCGCCTTCGGCCAGCAGCGCGAAGTCGAGCAGGCGCTGCGTGTAATCGTAGGTCGCGCCGAGCACCTGGCCGCCGGGCACGTCCTTGAAGGTGGCGGAAATGCGGCGCTCCACCACCATGTTTTCCGTTTCGACCGGCTGCGTATAGCCAAAACGCGGCAGCGTGGTGCGATACGCGCGCAGCAAAAAGATCGCCTCGACGAGATCGCCCGCGGCCTGCTTGATCGCGAGCGCGGCAAGTTCTTCGTCGTAGACCGAACCTTCGGCCATTACACGCGCCACGGCCAGACGCATCTGTTCGCGGATCTGCGCGACGCTCAGCTCGGGCACGCGCGTATCTCCGCGGCGCGCCTCGTCGAGCAGACGCCACGACGCTTCGATCGCGCGCTCTCCTCCTTTGACGGCGACGTACATCAGTGCATCTCCACGAGAGTGGTGCGCGGCAGGCCCATCAGGCGGTCGCCGCACACGAGATAGAAGTCGATGCCGCACGGCAAGTGCGGCGCGAGGGCGGCGCGTTCGCGCCAGAAGCGCTCGGGCGGGCCGACGGGCGCGATGCAGCAGGTCGTTTCGATGCCGGGGCCGCGCAGCGTGAGCGGTGCGCCGCCGGCGAGTGAATCGACGCGCACGAACACCGTGGCCGACTGCTCCGGCGACTCGGGCGTGCCGCTCGCGAAGGCGTCGAGCGGCGGCAGGGCGGCGGCGTCGTGCACATAGGCGAACGCGGCTTCGCACGCTTGCTGTGCAAGCGGCGCGCCTGCGTGAAAGCGCAGCGCGGCGGCGAGTGCGGCGTCGGGCTGGGCGAGCCACACTGGCGTGGCGTAGTCTGCGAGTGCGAGCAGCGAGGCGAAGGCGGCAAGGCCGGCGCGCGCGGGCGAGGCATCCGCCGCCGTGGCTGCCGGCAGCGGCGTTTCGACCACACCGATCGTGCCGGGGCGCGCGAGCGCGTCGAGCAGCGTGCGGAACACCGTCTGCGTGTCGTGAACCGGATCGCCGAAGCCGGGCGCGAGCGCCGCGAGCAAATCGGGCGTCATGGCATTGCGTGGGTCGCTCATGCGTCACCTCGAACCATCGTGAAGAACTCGACCCGCGTGCTGGCGGCGTCGGCGCGGCGCGCGTCGCGCTGTGCGGCGAGACGCGCGGCAAGCGGCTCGATCAAGCGGGCGTGCAACTGGTCGTGGCGCGCGGGGAGTTGCAGCAACGCATCGGCGAGCGCGGCCAGCTCGGCGCGGCGTTTGTCGCGGCCCAGATGGCAGGCCACGCCGACCGGGCCGGGCTGGCCTGCATCGCCGCCTTCGGTGCCCGAGGCGCGCAGGCGCAGCGTGGCGCGCGTGACGGTGGCTTCGCCCAGGTTGAAGGCGTCGCCGGTGCCCCCAATTCGCCCGCGGACCATGGCCAGTCCGGTTTGTGGCAGACGCAGCCAGTCGAAAGCGGGCTCGGGCGCACCGGCGAGCGCGACGCTCAACGCCGCTTCAAGCTCGGCGCGTGGGGTGTGCGCGAGAACGGCCATCCATGCGCGCCGGGTCGCCGGCGTGGAGGATGGGGTGGAAGAAGCGTTCATCGGAGTTCCTGTGTCGTGAACGGGGGAGAACGGACATGGCAACTGCGCTTTTCGAACCGCCTTGTCTGGACCTCGATTGAACCATCTATTCATCTAAACGTCTAGACGTTTAGTGGTACAGTCGTCCAGTTCGGGCGCAATGAAGGTTTTCATATTTCCATCACGCCCTGCGCACTACAATGCACAAAACGCTATTGGAACCGAGAGGAATGACAGCACCATGACATCGAACGACGAGGCGCCGTCCAGCCTGCTTGAGCGCGGCGCGGGTGTGGCGGTGTGGCGGCAGATCGAGCAGATCCTCGCAGCGGAGATTGCGGCGAAGGGTTTCGGCGAAGACGGCCGGCTGCCTAGCGAGGGCGAGCTTGCGCGCCGCTTCGACGTGAACCGCCACACGGTGCGGCGCGCGATGCTGGGCCTCGCGGCGTTGGGGCTCGTGAGCGTGGAGCAGGGGCGCGGCACCTTCGTGCAGCCCGGCGCGATCGACTACACCATCGGCAAGCGCACGCGCTTTACCGAGAACCTGAAGCGCCATCAGCATTCGGCGGCGGGTAAGCTGCTCGCGTCGTCGCGTGGCAAGGCCGACCCCACGGTCGCCAAGGCGCTCGGCCTGCGCGCGGGCGCGCTCGTCTACCGGCTCGAAACGCTGCACGAGTCGGACGGCGTGCCGCTCACTTACGCGCGCAGCTGGTATCCCGCCGCGCGCTTCGCCGATCTGCCCGTGGTCATGGAGCGCGTCGACAGCACCTCGAAGGCCCTCGCCGAATACGGCGTGACCGACTATCTGCGCAAGTGGAGCCGTATCGGCAGCGTGCTGCCCGAGGCCGAGGTGGCGCGGCGCCTGAACATCAACCGGCAGCAGCCGGTGCTGTGGGTGGAGAACGTCGACGTCGATCTCGAAGGCGTGCCGATCAAGTACGGCGTCACGCACTTCGCCGCCGACCGCGTGCAGCTGATGGTGGAGCACGACCTATGAGCGTGCTGCACGAAGACTGGAACGAAGCCACGCGCTTCGCGCTTTACTATGCGCCGCCGCGCGAATCGGTGTGGTGGCAGACGGGCTGCGCGTGGCTTGGCCAGGATCCGGAGACGGGCGACACCCTCGCGCCGCCGCCGTGGCTCGCAGGCCTGCCGCAGCCGCTGGAAACGCTCACAGTCGCACCACGCCGCTATGGCTGGCACGGCACCCTCGTGCCGCCGTTCCGTCTCGCGTCGGGCGTGACGCCCGTAGCGCTCCTGGCCGCCGCGCAGCAGTGGGCGCAGGGGCAGGCGCGC
Organism: Paraburkholderia sp. CNPSo 3281; assembly: GCF_024206515.1. Lineage (NCBI taxonomy): Bacteria > Pseudomonadati > Pseudomonadota > Betaproteobacteria > Burkholderiales > Burkholderiaceae > Paraburkholderia > Paraburkholderia sp. CNPSo 3281. The sequence continues at coordinate 236,154 of NZ_JAMBPS010000006.1, forward strand.
TTCGAAGCCAGTGTCGAGGCGGCGCTGCTCGGCCGCTTCGTGGCGCTGCGCCCCGCCGACGATGCCGGCGAAACCGCGCTGCGCGAACTGGCCGCTAACGCACTGCGCGCGCTCGGCTCGCTGCGCGCCCCGCAAACGCCCGCCGAACTCGCGAAGCGCCTGGACGCGCCGCTCACGCAGCGTCAGCGCGCTTACGTCGAAGCATGGGGCTATCCGTACGTGTTCGAAGAATTCCGCTTTCACATGACGCTATCCGATTCGCTGAACGACGCGCAAACGTGCGCGCAACTCGTCGATGCCTGGAACACGCAAATGCACGACGCCAACCCGCTGCCGGTAGAAGGCGCGGCGCTCTTCGTCGAGCCTGGGCCGGGCGCGCCGTTCGCGTTGTGGCGCCGCTTGCCGTTCGCGGGGGCTCGTGCATGAAGGGCGGCCTGATCTACGTGATGGGGCCTTCGGGCGCGGGCAAGGACACGCTGCTGCGTTACGCGCGCGAGCGCCTGTCCGGCGAAGACGTCGTCTTCGCGCATCGCTACATCACGCGCGAAGACAGCGGTGGCGAGAACCACATCGCGCTCACCGAGGCCGAATTCGAGGCGCGTTCGCAGCGCGGCCTTTTCGCATTGCAATGGCGCAGCCACGCGCTGCGCTACGGCGTGGGCGTGGAGATCGACCAATGGATGGCGCTTGGCTGCACGGTCGTGGTGAACGGTTCGCGCGCCTACGCTGGCGAGGCGTTCGAGCGCTACCCGCGCATGACGCTCGTGCACATCGAAGCCGCGCAGCACGTGCTGGCCGCGCGCCTCGCATCCCGGGCGCGCGAAACGCCCGAGCAGGTCGCGTTGCGTCTCGCGCGGCGCGCGCCGTTCGAGGTGCCGTCGGGCGCCGCGTTCGCGCGCATCGACAATTCGGGGCACCTGGAGGAGGCGGGTGGCGCATTCGTCAAGCTCGTGCGGCAGGTGGCGGCCGGATAGTCGCGGCGCCGTCCTTGAGCGTCGCTTAACAGCCGCTTAAGGGCTCGAACGGGTCGGGGGATTTTTGGTTGGGCGCGTTTGCCATGAGAAGATGCAGGCGACCCGAGAACTCAACGAGAATGCCCTTGGACCGTTTCCAGGAGATGCAGATTTTCACGCGCATCGTCGACCGCCGCAGCTTCACGCAGGCGGCCGAGGATCTGAACCTGCCGCGCGCGACGGTCACCAACTCGATCAAGCGTCTCGAAGCGCGCCTCGGCGTGCGTCTGCTCGAACGCACCACGCGCCAGGTCAAGCCGACGCTCGACGGCGACGCCTACTACCAGCGCTGCATGCGCCTGCTCGCTGACCTCGAGGAAACCGAGGAGGCGTTTCGCGACACCGATCCGCAGGGGCGCTTGCGCGTGAACATGCAGGGCACGCTCACGCAGTATTTCGTGATGCCGCGTCTGCCCGACTTTCTCGCGCGCTATCCGCGCGTCGAGCTCTTCATCGGCTCGGGCGACCACTTCGTCGATCTCGTGCGCGAGGGCGTGGATTGCGTGCTGCGCGCGGGCGAGCTGGCCGACTCCTCGATGATCGCGCGGCGCGTGGCGCTGCTGGAGCAGGTGACCTGCGCGAGCCCCGCGTATCTGGAACGGCACGGCGACCCCGAGTCGATCGAGGCGCTCGCCGGTACGCACACGGACAATCCGGGCCGGCCCGGCCATCGGGCCGTGAACTATGTTTCGCCTGCCACGGGCCGCGCGCTTGCGCTCGAATTCACGACCGCTGACGGCATCGCCCGCGTGACGCTGCCGGGCCCGGTGGCCGTCAACGGCGCGGAACTCTACGCGGCCGGCGCGCTGGCGGGGCTCGGCATCGTACAGGTGCCGCGCTACCGCGTGCGCGCACAGCTCGCCAGCGGCGAGCTGTGCGTCGTGCTGCCGGCGCATCCGCCGCCGCCCTTGCCGGTCTCGGTGCTGTACCCGCAGAACCGCCAGTTGTCGCTGCGCGTGCGCGCTTTCGCCGACTGGCTCGTGCAGGTGTTTGCCGAGGTTGCCTGAAACGGCTCGAGCGCGCCGGGGTGGTTCGTCCAGTCGCGCCGGGTTGCGCTCGTGCCTTTACGTGCGCCGCGCGACCATGCCGGACACACGCGCCGCGGCTTGCTGAAGCGGATCGAGGAAGGTCTTCACCATCTGTTTGGCCGACGTGCGCTGCGCGTTTCCGCTGATGTTCATCGCGGCGATCACGCGGCCCTGCCGGTTGCGGATAGGCGCGGAGATCGAGATGAGGCCGCCTTCCAGTTCCTGATCGACGATGGCCCAGCCCTGCTGGCGCACCTGAGCGATGATCTTCTTGAGTTCGCCGACGTCGGTGACCGTGCGCCCCGTATGCGCATAGAGCGGCGAGGAGCCGAGCGTTTCGTCGAGCGCAGCGTCGTCGAGCGAGGCCAGCAGCACGCGCCCCATGGAGGTGCAGTACGCGGGCAGGCGGCTGCCGATCGAGAGGTTGATCGTCATGATCTTGTGCGTGGGCACGCGCAGCACATAGACGATCTCGGTGCGGTCGAGCACGGCCGCCGAGCAGCTCTCGTGCACTTCCTGCGACAGCTCTTCCATTACCGGCTCGGCGAGATTCCAGAACGGCATCGACGTGAGGTACGCGAAGCCCAGGTCGAGAATGCGCGGGGTGAGGCGAAAGAGCCGCCCCTCGGCTTCGACGTAGCCGAGCGTCTGCAGCGTGAGCAGAATGCGGCGCGCGCCGGCGCGCGTGAGGCCCGTGGCGGCGGCGACGTCGGTGAGGGTCTGCTCGGGATGCTCGGCGTTGAACGCGCGGATCACCGAAAGCCCGCGCGCGAACGACTGCACATAGGAGTCGCCCGGTTTTTCGGGAATCTCCTGCTGGTCGGCGGAGCGGTCTGGCGAGGCACTGGAAGCAGAATTCATGGGCGTGGCGTTCGATCTTGCTGCGGCGCTTGAAGAACCTATCAAGATAACCCAAGCGATCGGTTTCGCCAACAAGCGGCGAAGGCGGCGAAGGCGAGGCGGGCGCAAACTTTCGGGGCAGCGCGCCCGCGTCAACATCGATAGTGCGGCGTGGCACGACATGCGTCAAATGCGCACGTCAGATCATTTGACATTCAGCTATTTGATTCCGGTCAATTAATTTCGGTGCGAAAAATGATTGACGCGCGAATTGATCATTTAGATCTGAATACCGGCTCGGCCTGAGATTAAAGCGAGATAAAAATAATGTATAAATTCGAATGAATTGGAAAATTTTCTGATCATTCTTCGATTGGGACGTGCGCGTCGTTGGTCCTCTTTCTCCCTTGAGCGCGTGTTGGCCTTCACGCTGAAACCTCCGCGCAATGCGCGTTTTCTTGATGAAAGCTATTGGAAAGATAATTGCGGCTTTCCGTCGCGCTTGCCTGGGCGAGCTTTATCCCGCTGGCTAATCCTTAGCAAAGATCAAATTTTGAGATTGGCGCTTTCCGTAGAATCGCGCTGAATACGATACGGGTGCATTTTGCGTGGCTAATTTGCGATGCAAATGTGTTGGGTGTTACGCGTTTTGGTGGACAACGGAAGAACAGGCAAACATGAAAGACAGAAAAGCCTTTAAAAGGTGGTTAATCCCCCTCGGCAGCGGGCTGCTCGTTTCTCTTGCGGGATGCAGCGGCAATTTTGCCGTGCTGGACCCGAAAGGCAGCGTGGGCGCGGCCGAGAAGTCGCTCATCCTCACGGCCACATGGGCCATGCTGCTGGTCGTGGTGCCCGTCATCATCCTGACGCTCCTGTTCGCGTGGCGCTACCGCGCCTCGAACCGCAACGCGACCTACGCGCCGAAGTGGGCCCACTCCACGGCGATCGAAGTGGTGGTCTGGGCCATTCCGGCTGCGATCATCCTGTTCCTCGCCATCCTCACGTGGCGCACCTCGCACGAGCTCGACCCGTACAAGCCGCTGGAGTCGAGCGTGAAGCCCATCAACGTCGAGGTCGTCGCGCTCGACTGGAAGTGGCTCTTCATCTACCCCGACCTCGGCATTGCCTCGGTGAACCAGCTCGCCGTGCCGGTGGGCACGCCGGTCAACTTCCGCATCACGTCGGACTCGGTGATGAATTCGTTCTTCATCCCGCAGCTGGGCACCCAGGTCTACGCCATGGCGGGCATGCAAACGCGTCTGCACCTGATCGCCGACGAAGCGGGCGATTTCGACGGTCTCTCGTCCAACTACAGCGGCAAGGGCTTCTCGGACATGAAGTTCCGCACGCTCGCCACGAGCCAGCAGGACTTCGACGCGTGGGTGCAGAAGGTGAAGACGTCGTCCACCCAGCTTTCGATGGACGAGTACGCAACGGTTTCGAAGCCGCAGGAGAAGGCGCCGGTGCAGTACTTCTCGAGCGTCGACCCGAAGCTCTTCAATAACATCATCGCGAAGTACAACAACGGGCACGTCACGATTTTCGACCCGTCTTGCGTGACCAAGGGGTAAGCAGCATGTTCGGAAAACTCACATTAGAGGCGATCCCGTTCGATCAGCCCATCATCATGGGCGCGGCGGCGTTCATGGCACTGATCGTCCTCGGCGTGCTCGGTCTCGTCACCGTGACCGGCAAGTGGAAGTACATCTGGACCGAGTGGCTCACGAGTGTGGACCACAAACGCATCGGCGTGATGTACATGATCGTGGCGGTGCTCATGCTCGTGCGCGGCTTCGCCGACGCGGTCATGATGCGTATCCAGCAGGCCATGGCGTTCGATTCGCCCGGCTATCTGCCGCCGCATCACTTCGACCAGATCTTCACCGCGCACGGCGTCATCATGATCTTCTTCATGGCGATGGCGCTCATGGTCGGCTTCTTCAACCTTGTCGTGCCCCTGCAGATCGGCGCGCGCGACGTGGCGTTCCCGTTCCTGAACTCGCTTTCGTTCTGGATGACGGCGATCAGCGCGATCCTCATCAACCTCTCGCTCGTGATCGGCGAGTTTGCGAAGGTGGGCTGGCTCGCGTATCCGCCGCTCTCCGAACTGCAGTTCAGTCCGGACGTGGGGGTCGACTATTACATCTGGTCGGTCCAGCTCTCCGGTGTCGGCACCTTGATCACGGCCGTGAACTTCTTCGTCACGATCCTCAAGATGCGCGCGCCCGGCATGACGCTCATGAAGATGCCCGTGTTCACGTGGACGGCGCTGTGCTCGAACGTGCTCATCATGGCCACGTTCCCGATCCTCACGATCGCGGTGGCGCTGCTCGGCCTCGACCGCTACGTCGGCACGCACTTCTTCACGAACGAGCTTGGCGGCAACGCCATGCTGTATCTGAACCTGATCTGGGCGTGGGGCCACCCCGAGGTGTACATCCTCGTGCTGCCTGCGTTCGGCATCTATTCGGAAGTGATGGCCACGTTCTGCAAGAAGCCGCTGTTCGGCTACAAGACGATGGTCTACGCCTCGTGCGCAATCATGGTGCTGGCGTTCCTCGTGTGGGCGCACCACTTCTTCACGATGGGTGCGGGCGCCGACGTCAACGCGTTCTTCGGTATCGCGACGATGATCATCGCCATTCCCACCGGCGTGAAGATCTTCAACTGGCTGTTCACGATGTATCGCGGCCGTGTGCACTTCACCGCGCCCGTGCTCTGGACCGTCGGCTTTATGGTGACGTTCTCGATCGCCGGCATGACCGGCGTGATGCTCGCGATTCCGGGCGCGGACTTCGTGCTCCACAACTCGCTCTTCCTGGTCGCTCACTTCCACAACGCGATTATCGGCGGCGTGGTGTTCGGCTACCTGGCAGGCCTGCAGTACTGGTTTCCGAAGGTGTTCGGTCTCAAGCCCAGCGAAAAGCTCGGCAAGGCGTCGTTCTGGTGCTGGTTCGTCGGCTTCTACGTGGCCTTCGTGCCGCTCTACGTGCTCGGCTTTATGGGCGCAACGCGTCGTACCAACCACTACGACGTGCCCGAATGGCATCCGTACTTCGTCGTCGCCGCAATTGGCGCGGCGATCATCGCGCTCGGCATCGTGTTCCAGGTCCTCTTGTGGGTCATGGCCTTCGTGAACCGCAACAAAGCCGAATGCAAGGACGTGACTGGCGATCCGTGGGACGGCCGCACGCTCGAATGGGCAACGTCGTCGCCGCCGGCGGCCTACAACTTCGCGGTCATTCCGCACGTGGACGACATCGACGCTTTCGCGCACATGAAGGAAGCGGGCCGCGGTCCGGGCCTCGCCGCGAAATATAGCGACATCCACATGCCGTCGAATACGTCGGCGGGCTTCTTCATCGGCATGTTCAGCCTCGTGCTGGGTTTCGCTGCCGTGTGGCACATCACGTGGCTGGCGGTGCTCGGGTTCATTGGTGTCGCGCTGACAGTGATCCTCAAGAGCTTCGGCAACAACGACGGTTATTACATTCCGGCCGCGAAGGTCCGCGAGATCGAAGAACGGCGCTTTGGCACCGGCGCCCCCGTGGCCAAGCGTGACCTGGTCGTCGAGGAGGCAGTCTGATGTCACAGAAAATCAATGCGGCAACCCTTGCCGAACTCGATCACCACGATCACCCGCAGTCGCACTCGGTATTCGGCTTCTGGGTCTACCTGATGACCGACTGCCTGCTGTTCGCGGCGCTGTTCGCCACCTTCGGCGTGCTGAGCCACCAGTTCGCGGGCGGCCCCACGGGCAAGGACCTGTTCGATATTCAGGGCGTGGCGCTCGAAACGGCCGTGCTGCTGCTTTCGAGCATCACGTACGGTTTCGCGATGCTCGGCGCGCACCAGCGCAAGAACGGCGTGGTGCTCGGCTGGCTCGCCGTCACCTTCATTCTGGGGGCGTCGTTCCTCGTGCTCGAACTGCGCGAGTTTTCGCACCTGATCGCAGAAGGCGCCGGCCCGCAGCGCAGCGCGTTCCTTTCTTCGTTCTTCACGCTGGTCGCCACGCACGGCCTGCACGTGTTCTTCGGCCTGCTGTGGATGCTCGTGATGATGATCCAGGTGGTTCGCACACGCGAACTGGGCGAGCAGGAAATCCGCCGCCTCACCTGCCTGAGCCTCTTCTGGCACTTTCTGGACGTGGTGTGGATCTGCGTGTTTACTTTTGTCTATCTGGGGAGCGTGCTCTAAATGGCTCAAACTCATGCAGAGTCCCACGGCAGCCTTGGCAGCTATGTGGCGGGCTTCATTCTTTCGGTGCTGCTTACCGCGGGCGCGTTCGGCGTCGTTCTGCACGGCACGCTCGATGCCACCACGGCCTTGATCGTCATCGCGGTGCTTGCCTTCGTGCAGGTGGTCGTGCACCTCGTGTTCTTCCTGCATCTGAATACGTCACCGGGGCAGGGCTGGAACGTGCTGTCGCTCGCGTACACGGTGCTGGCCGCCGCGTTCCTGATCTTCGGCACCATCTGGGTCATGCACAACGTCGGCGCACTCATGATGTCGCGTTAAGCGTTTGCCTCACGGGCTGGCGCCTCGCGCCCGCCTGAACTCGCGAAGCCGCACAGGTACCCGTCCTGTGCGGCTTTTTCGTTTTTGGAGCCAGGTCCGCGTGCTTGACACCCGTCCCGGGACGCGCCTATTATGGCCGTCAAATTGTTCGATTAACGATCATCGGTTCGACAGTCGAACAAATCGCACGAGGACGTGCGCGTTCGAGCTCTCATTTTCGCCCGCGCAGTCCGTCAATCTCAATCATCTTTGCATGGGATCGCATCAAGTGCCTGCGATCGAAAGGAGACTCACATGACGGAAGCATTCATCTGCGACGCGGTTCGCACGCCTATTGGCCGCTACGCGGGCGCCCTGGCCCAGGTTCGCGCCGACGACCTCGGCGCCGTTCCGCTCAAGGCGCTCATGGCGCGCAACAAGGACGTGGACTGGACGGCGATCGACGACGTCATCTACGGCTGCGCGAACCAGGCGGGCGAGGACAACCGTAACGTCGCGCGCATGTCGTCGCTGCTGGCGGGCTTGCCGCAGGCCGTGCCGGGCTCGACGGTGAACCGCCTGTGCGGCTCCGGCATGGACGCCGTGGGCATTGCCGCGCGCGCGCTCAAGTCGGGTGAAACCGGGCTGATGATTGCGGGCGGCGTGGAAAGCATGAGCCGCGCGCCGTTCGTCATGGGCAAGTCGGCGAGCGCCTTCGCTCGCGACGCCGCGATTTACGACACAACGATTGGCTGGCGCTTCGTCAATCCGCTGATGAAGCAGCAGTACGGTGTGGATTCGATGCCGGAAACGGGCGAAAACGTCGCCGTCGATTACAACGTGAGCCGCGCCGATCAGGATGCGTTCGCGGTTCGCAGCCAGCAGAAGGCGGCTCGCGCACAGGCGGACGGGACGCTTGCGCAGGAGATCGTCGCGGTGACGATTGCGCAGAAGAAGGGCGATCCGATTGTTTTCTCGCGCGACGAGCATCCGCGTGAAACGAGCCTCGAAGCACTGGCCAAGCTCAAGGGCGTCGTGCGCCCGGATGGCTCGGTGACGGCTGGCAATGCTTCGGGCGTGAATGACGGCGCTTGCGCGCTGCTCCTCGCCAACGAGGAAAACGCGAAGCGTTTCGGGCTCGTGCCGCGTGCGCGCGTGCTCGGTATCGCGACGGCCGGCGTCGCGCCGCGCGTGATGGGCATTGGTCCCGGGCCCGCTACGCAGAAGCTCCTCGCGCGTCTGAACATGACCATCGACCAGTTCGATGTTATCGAGTTGAACGAAGCTTTTGCATCGCAAGGGCTCGCCGTGCTGCGCATGCTCGGCGTCGCGGATGACGATCCTCGCGTCAACCCTAACGGCGGGGCGATTGCGCTTGGGCATCCGCTCGGGATGAGCGGCGCGCGGCTCGTGACGACCGCTACGTATCAGCTCCATCGCATGCAAGGGCGCTTCGCGCTGTGCACGATGTGTATCGGCGTGGGGCAGGGGATTGCGATCGCTATCGAGCGTGTCTGATTTTTGATCGCCCTGAATTGAAAAAGCCGCGGATCGATTTGGTCCGCGGCTTTTTTGTTTTGTCGCGCGCTGTGGAGGTGGCGTCGGCGTTGGCCACATGGACTGCGTGGTACAGAGCGCACGATGCACACAGCAAAGCCGTTCAAAAAAATAATTTCGCGCCACGAAACAATTGCATGATCCGTTTCAACGTGCAAATCACACAGGATCTTGAGCCTCTGCAAACTCCTCGGTAATTAGCCGTATTTGTTGGCGATAACTTGACCCGCTTCCGGTCAGGTAGCGTCCTCGTTTTAAGAGCCGCGCGTAGAATCGGCCGCACTTCGGCGCCACACGCCGATGCAAATACGGCAATCAATTTAAACCCGTTTGACGAGGAGAATGTGAATGACGAAGGCAGCGATTCTGGCGGCGGCATGGGTGGTGGGCATTAGCCTTTCGCAGGGGGCGTTCGCGCAAAACGACGCGCCCGCTTCGGCGCCGCCGGGGCAAAGCGCGCTCTCCAGCGCGGCGCAGGACGTGATTGCCAACGCGGAGCCGGTGCATATCCAGGCGAAGATCGTCGGCATCGATCGCGCTGCGCGCGTCGTCACGCTGCGGGGGCCGCGCGGCAATGATGTCGATATCGCGCTCAGCCAGCAGGTCAACAACTTCGATCAACTCAAAGTGGGCGACACCGTCGACGTGCTCTACAAGAACGCGTTCCTCGTGACGGCCGAAAAGGTGACGGGCAAGGACAAGGGTATTCGCAAGCGTGTGGATACCAATGTCTATCTGCCCGCGTCGTCGGGCTACGACGCCGCGCGCCAGGTCGAAGTCCAGGCCACGGTGCAGCATATCAACGCGAAGAAGCGCGAAGTGACGCTGCGCGGCGCGTATCAGACCGTCACGCTGCAAGCCACGCCCGATATCGACCTCAAGACCTTGAAGGTCGGCGACACGGTCCACGCCGTGTTCGTTTCCGCTTATGCGTCGCAGGTGACGCCGGTCGCCGCCACGCAGTAAGCACGTAAAAAAGCCGGCGCAATATGGCGCCGGCTCCTTTTTACGATCCGAACGGGCGCCTCAGAAGGCGCCCGTTTTGCGTCTGGTCGTTACATGCCCGCCATGCACATGTACTTGATCACCACGTAGTCGTCCACGCCGTAGTGCGAGCCTTCGCGGCCCAGGCCAGACTGCTTTACGCCGCCGAACGGCGCGACTTCGTTCGAGATCAGGCCGGTGTTGATGCCCACCATGCCGTATTCGAGCGCTTCGGCAACGCGCCACACGCGGCCGATGTCGCGGCTGTAGAAGTAGGCGGCGAGGCCGAACTCGGTATCGTTCGCCATCCTGATCACTTCTTCATCGGACGAGAAGTGGAATAGAGGCGCGAGCGGCCCGAAGGTTTCGTCGCGCGCGACCTTCATCGCGGGCGTGACGCCGGTGAGGATGGTCGGCTCGAAAAAGCCATGGCCGAGCGCGTGGCGCTTGCCGCCCGTGGTCACCTGAGCGCCTTTCGCGAGCGCATCTTCGATATGCGATTCCACCTTCAGCACGGCCGCTTCGTTGATGAGCGGGCCTTGCGTCACGCCGGCCTCCGTGCCGAGGCCGACCTTGAGCTTTTCCACCGCGTCGCGCAGTTTGGCCGCGAACGCGTCGTACACGGCGTCGTGCACGTAGAAGCGGTTCGTGCACACGCAGGTCTGACCGCTGTTGCGGTACTTCGAGGCGATGGCGCCGGCGACGGCAGCATCGAGATCGGCGTCTTCGAACACGATGAACGGCGCGTTGCCGCCCAGTTCCAGCGAGACCTTCTTGACCGTCGAGGCGCACTGGCTCATGAGCAGGCGGCCCACCGGCGTCGAGCCCGTGAACGAGAGCTTGCGCACCGTGGGGTTGCTCGTGAGCTCGCCGCCGATCGCCTTCGGGTCGCCCGTCACGACGCTGAATACACCGCGCGGCACGCCCGCGCGCTCGGCCAGCACGGCCAGCGCGAGCGCCGAGAACGGTGTGGCTTCGGCGGGCTTGAGCACGATCGGGCAGCCTGCCGCGAGCGCGGGGCCGACCTTACGGGTAATCATCGCGGCAGGGAAATTCCACGGCGTGATCGCGGCGCACACGCCGACGGGTTCCTTCGTCACGACGATGCGCTTGTCGTTGGCGGGCGTGGGGATCGTGTCGCCATAAATACGCTTGCCTTCCTCCGCGAACCATTCGAGAAACGACGCGGCGTAGCCGATCTCGCCCTTCGCCTCGGCGAGCGGCTTGCCTTGTTCTGTGGTGAGGATGAGCGCCAGGTCGTCGGCGTTTTCCATCATCAGGTCGTGCCACTTGCGCAGGATGACGCTGCGCTCCTTCGCGGTCTTCGCGCGCCATGCGGGCCATGCGGCATTCGCTGCGGCGATCGCGCGGCGCGTTTCGGCGGCGCCCATGCGCGGCACCGTGCCGATGACCGCGCCGGTGGCGGGGTTCTTCACTTCGAACGTAGCGCCGTCTTCGGCGCCTTGCCATTCGCCGTTGATATAGGCGCTGGTTTGCAGCAGCGATGCGTCTTTCAGGTTCATGCTTGCACTCCGGACTGACTTCGATTCATTTAGAACGACGAACGGCACAGCGGCAAGCGCCGGTGTGCCGTTTCGCGACTGGCCCGCTGCTCGCGGGCCAGCATGTGGCGGAGGCTTACGCCGGCACGCCCACGGCTTCCTTGACCGACTCTTCGAGGATCGCGAGCGCTTCGTCGAACACGGTGTCCTGGATCGTCAGCGGGAACAGGAAGCGCACGACGTTCGAGTACACGCCGCACACGAGCAGCAGCAGGCCGCGGTTCAGCGCGGCGGTCTGCACGCGCTTCGTGAAGTCGGCGTCGGCTTCGCTCGTGCCCGGCTTGCAGAATTCAACGGCGTTCATCGCGCCGGGGCCGCGCACGTCGGCGATCTGCGGCACGTCGGCCTTCATCGCATTGAGCTTGGCCTTGAGCTTGTCGCCGAGCTTCGTGGCGCGCTCGCAGAGCTTTTCTTCTTCGATGATCTCGATCACCGCGTGCGCCGAAGCGACGGCCAGCGGGTTGCCCGCATACGTGCCGCCGAGACCGCCGGGCGCTGCCGCGTCCATGACGTCCGCGCGGCCCACCACGCCCGAGAGCGGCATGCCGCCTGCCAGGCTCTTGGCGATCGTCATGAGGTCCGGCGTGACATCGTAGTGTTCCATCGCGAACAGCTTGCCGGTGCGCGCGAAGCCCGTTTGCACTTCGTCGGCGATCAGCAGGATGCCGTGCGTGTCGCAGATCTTGCGCAGGCCGCGCACGAAATCGGCCGGCGCCTGGTAGAAGCCGCCTTCGCCCTGCACCGGTTCGAAGATGATCGCGGCGACGCGCTTCGGATCGATGTCGGCCTTGAACAACATCTCGATGTGCTTGAGCGAGTCGGCCGTGCTGATGGCGTGGACCGAGTTCGGGTACGGGGCATGGTACACGTCGGCCGGGAACGGGCCGAACGCGAGCTTGTACGGGGCGACCTTGCCCGTGAGCGCCATGCCCATCATCGTGCGGCCGTGGAAGCCGCCTGCGAAGGCGATCACGCCCGGACGGCCCGTATGGGCGCGAGCGATCTTGACGGCGTTTTCGACGGCTTCGGCGCCGGTCGTGAAGAAGGCGGCCTTCTTGGCGAAGCTGCCCGGCGCGCGCTGGGCGACCTTCTCGGCCAGCGAGACGTACGACTCGTACGGCACGATCTGGTAGGCCGTGTGCGTGAACTGGTCGAGCTGCGCCTTGATGGCAGCGACGATCTTCGGATGGCGGTGGCCCGTGTTGCACACGGCGATACCGGCGGCGAAGTCGATGAAGCGGCGGCCTTCCACGTCCCACAGCTCCGCGTTTTCGGCGCGCTCGGCGTAGAAGTCGCACATCACGCCCACGCCGCGCGGGGTAATGGCGTTCTTGCGGCTTTGCAGATCGGCGTTCTTGCTCACGTTCATCTCCTGTGGAATCGGTGTCAGTCTGAGGTTGGCTGGCGGACCGACAAGCAGTCCATGTCGCGACTATACTCACGTTTGGCTCTAAATTTCAGAGCCATTCAGTGCAATCTTTAGGAGCCAATTTCGATGCGTGCGAGTGTTCTGTCCGATTGGCTGGCCCAACGGCTCGACCGCGCAAGCGCCCAGCCGGTGTACCGGCAACTGCACAAGCTGCTGCAGCAGGCGATCCTGTCGCGCGAGCTGCCGGCCGGGGCGCGGGTGCCGTCGTCGCGGCTGCTGGCGGCCGAACTGGGGATTGCGCGCAATACCGTGACGCAGGTCTACGAACAATTGGTGCTCGAAGGTTATGTCACGTCGGCGACGGGGCGCGGCACGTTCGTGGCGGACACATCGCCCGACGAGATCGTGGGAGCGACGGAAATTGGCCCTATGCAAATGCGCAAAAATACCGGCGCGTCAGGAGCCGTGCAGTCTGAGGGAGAAGTCGCAACTAACCGCCAGAGCGCGCGAGGCGCGGAGACGTTTGCCGCGGCGGCACCCGGAGCCGCGGCGGCAAGCGGACTGGAAGGCGCCACGCTGGCGCAGCGCCCCGCGGCGCGCGCCCTCTCGGCACGCGGCGCGCGCCTGATTACCAGTGCAGGCGTGTCGAAGCGCCAGGGCGGCGCGTTCATGCCCGGCGTGCCCGACGTCTCCCGCTTCCCCGCGCGCGTGTGGACGCGTCTGCACAACAAATACTGGCGCAGCCTGCGCCCGGACCTGTTGACCTACGCGCCCGGCGGCGGTCTCGCGCTGCTGCGCCACGTGCTGGCCGACTATCTGCGCACTTCGCGCTCGGTACGCTGCTCGCCGGAGCAGATCATCATCACGACGGGGATTCATCAGTCCATCGACCTGGCCGTGCGTCTGCTTTCCGACCCCGGCGATACCATCTGGACCGAAGACCCGTGCTACTGGGGCGTGCGCAGCGTGCTGCATGTCTCAGGCCTCAACACGCGGCCGATCGCGGTGGACAGCGAGGGTCTCAACCCGTCGGCCGGCGACTTCGCCGCGCCGGCGCCCCGGCTCATGCTCGTCACGCCTTCGCACCAGTACCCGCTCGGCATGGTGATGAGCCTCGCGCGCCGGCGCATGTTGCTCGAGTACGCGCGCCAGCATCAGTGCTGGATCATCGAGGACGACTATGACAGCGAGTTCCGTTACGGCAGCCGCCCGCTCGCGTCATTGCAGGGGCTTGATACGGCGGGGCAGGTGATCTACGTGGGCAGCTTCGGCAAGACGCTGTTTCCAGGCTTGCGCGTGGGTTATCTCGTCGCGCCGGAAGCGCTGGCGGAAAGTTTCGCGACCGCGAGCGCCGAGCTGTACCGCGAGGGGCAATTGCTGCAGCAGGCCGTGCTCGCGGAGTTCATCGCCGAAGGGCATTTCACCTCGCATATCCGCAAGATGCGCGCGCTCTACGGCCAGCGCCGCCAGGTGCTGCTGGACGCCGTTGCGCGCCGCTACGGCGACGCGCTGCCCGCCATGGGCGGCGACGCGGGCCTGCACGTCGTGATGCAGCTGCCCGAAGGCAGCGACGACCGCGCCGTGGCCGAAGCCGCGCTCGCGCGCAATATCGTGGTGCGGCCGCTTTCGGGGTATTACTCGTCGCACGAGCGCGCGAATCCGGGCTTGCTGATCGGCTACGCCTGCGTGCCCGACGAGGAGATCGCGCCGGCGTTCGACACGCTTGCCGAGGCGATCGATACGACGCTACCCGCCTTCGTGTGAGCGAAGCCGTCAGACGGCGCGGGCCGCTCAAAGCCGGATCAGTACCGCCCCGCAAGTCACGAGCGCGCACGCGACCATGCGGCGCGCCGTCAGTTTCTCGTTCATGAAGAGCCAGCCGATCAGTACGGCGAAGATCGACGAGAGTTCGCGTAGCGCGGAAACCATCGCGATAGGCAGATAACGGAACGCCTCGATCACGAGGCAATACGCCGTGAGCGCGAGTACGCCCGCGAGCATGCCGCGCGCGACCGCGGCCTTCGACGTGAACATCTTCGCCGCGCCGCCGCGCAGCTTGCAGACCACCAGAAACTGCGGGACGTTCCAGAGCAGATAGACCCACATGATGTAGCTGATGCCGTTACCAGCCAGGCGCGCGCCGAGTCCGTCGACGACCGAATACATCGCGATGAAAAGGCCCGTGAGCAGCGCATACGGCACGCTCTCGCCCGAAAAGCGCATGCCGCGCCGGAAGGCGAGCGACATGACGCCAAGCGAAACGAGCGCGACGCCGGTGGCCGCGAGCGCATGCAGTTCTTCGTGCGCGAACACGAGCGCGCCCCCGAATACGAGCAGCGGCGAAAGCCCGCGTGCGATGGGGTAGATCTGCCCGAAGTCGCCGCTGCGATAGGCGCGGATCAGCGTGAAGCAATACACGAACTCCAGCACCACCGAAGCGCCGATATATGGCCAGCTCGCCGGCGCGGGCAGCGGCAGCACGCACACGGCGATCGCGCTCACGACGATGTACGGCACCGAGAACATGCCGAGCAGCCAGAGGCGGTCGCCGGAAACATGAAGGAAGGCGTTCCAGCTCGCGTGCATGAGTGCCGAGAGCAGGACCAGCAGAACGACGAAACTGGCCATCGGGATTGCGAATCGAATGGTTTGTTGGAGACGCGGGCCGTTGCGGCCGCAATCATGTGATTATTCCAGCGAACGCGTGTGGGCGCCAGAAATAGGGAAAAGCCGCGCGAGCCGTCGTTGTGTTTCTATTCGGCTCGCGCGGCTTTTGGGGAACGCGTCAGATCACGCGCGCGCGCAGTCTTGCGGAGATGAGATCGATGGCCGTGACGACGACGATCACCATGATGAGAACGGCGCTGGTCTGCTGATAATCGAACGAGCGGATTTCTTCATACAGCACGACGCCGATGCCGCCCGCGCCCACCATGCCCACCACCATCGCCGAGCGCACATTCGACTCGAACCGGTAGAGCGCATACGAGATCCACAGCGGCATGACCTGGGGTAGCACGCCGTAGATGATCTCGTCGAGCGGCGAGGCGCCCGTCGCGCGCACGCCTTCCACGGGGCGCGGGTCGATGGCTTCCACCGCTTCCGCAAAGAGCTTCGCGAGCACGCCTGTCGTGTGCACCCACAAGGCGAGCACACCGGCGAACGGCCCGAGGCCCACGGCCACGATGAAGAGCATCGCGAACACCATCTCGTTGATGGCGCGGCACGCGTCCATCAAACGCCGCACGGGATGCAGCACCCAGGCAGGCGCGAGATTGTGCGCCGACATCAGCCCGAACGGTACCGCGCAGACGATGGCGAGGGCCGTGCCCCACAGCGCCACCGCGATCGTGACCCACATTTCCTGGGCATACGTGCGCCATTCCGTGAAGTCCGGCGGGAAGAAGCCGCGCGCGAACGTGCCCATGTTCGCGGAATCGGAAAACAGGTCGAGCGGGCGCATGTCGGCGCCGCGCCACGCCACGCCGAGCAGCACGAACACGATGGCCCAGAGCGCGAGCGAGGACCAGCTGCGCTTGCCTGCCAGGCCGCTCGCCGCAAGGGCTGCCGCTGGCGGCGTGGCGGCGACGTTTGGCGTGGCAGCGGGCCTCGCGACTTCTGCCTGCGGCACGGCGCGTGAGCTGTCGAAATCCATTGCGCCCATTACTGCTTCGCAGGTGCGGCGAGCGCGCCGATTTTCGCGTCGATGGCCGCGATCTGGCTCTTGCGGTCGTCGTCGGAGAGATGCGTGTCGGCGGTGATCTTCTCTTTCTGCTGGAACAGCGCGACCTGGCGGATCGGCAGGAGCTGCGCATCGGTGGCGGGCGCGAAGCCTGCATAGCCGGTGATATCGGCCATGATCTTCTTCTCGCGCGGATCGGTCTTGGCGTAGTGGTAGAAGAAGTCGCGCAGCTTCTGCTTGGTGGCCTCAGGCAGATCCTTACGATACACGAGCGGGTCGGACGGAATGAGCGGCGAAGTCCACAGCACGCGCACCTGGGCAAAGCGGTCCGGGTGCTTTTGCTGGAGCGTGGAAAGTTCGATGGTGTTGTTGGTGGCGATATCCACCTTGTTGTTCACCACGGCAAGCAGGTTCGCTTCATGGCTCGAAGGCAGCACGGTCTTGAAGTTCGTCGCGTTCACCGAAATGCCGCGCTTCGCGAAGAGGTAATAGCCCGGAATCAGCGTGCCCGAGGTCGAATTGGGGTCGCCCCAGCCGAGCGTGAGATCCTTAGTATTCTTGAACACATCGTCGATCGACTTCACACGGCTGGTTACGTTGGTGATGAGCACCGACTTGTAGCCCGTGTCGCCATTCGCGTAGAGCACCTTCGCGAAGATCTCGCCATTCGAGCGGTCCACGGCTTCCATGGCCGAAGCGTTGCCGAAGTAGCCGATCAACACCTTGTTGAAGCGCATGGCTTCGATGATGCCCGAGTAGTCGGTGGCGAAGAACGCATTCACGTGCAGGCCGGTCTGCTTGTTCAGGTCGTCGATGAACGGTTGCCAGCGTTGCTTGAGCACCGCCGACGAGTCGGTCGAGATGATGCCGAAGCTGAGATCTTCCGCTTGAGCAGCCGCGCTGCCGAGCGAGGCAAACGCGACGGCGCCGGCGGCGCACCAGGAGAGCATGGAGCGGAACAGTTTCATTGGGGCGGTCCGTGGTGAGGTGAAAGGTTGCGGGTTGGAAAAGGGTTGGGTTGCGCGATCAGGCCGCGCGAGGCTGCGCGCCGAAGCGCGCTGCCGCGGACGGCGCAGCATCGGGTTCGAGCAGTTCGCGCGCGGCGTTGCCATAGAGCTGTTGCAGCAGGGCGGACGTGAGCGCCGCCGATGCGCCGTCGTACACCACGCGCCCGTCGCGCAACGCGATGGTGCGCGGGCAGTACACCATGGCGATATCCACCTGATGCAGCGAGACGACCACCGTCAAGCCGTGATCGCGGTTGAGCATGCGCATCATGTCCATCACGCGGCGCGACGATGCGGGGTCGAGCGAAGCAATGGGTTCGTCGGCGAGAATGAGGCGCGCGCGCTGCACGAGCGCGCGGGCGAGCGCCGCGCGCTGCTGCTGGCCGCCCGAGAGATTCGAGGCGCGCTCGGCGGCCTTGTGCGCGATGCCGACTTCGCCGAGCGCGGCCAGCATCAGCTCGCGCTCGGCGCGCGGAAAGCGGCCCGTGAGGCGTCGCCATAACGGCAGCCGCGACAGGGCGCCGATGAGCACGTTCGTTTCGACCGTGAGGCGATGCACGAGATTGAACTGCTGAAATACGAAGCCGATGTCGCGGCGAATGCGGCGCACTTCGCGCACGATGCGGCCGTCCTGCTGAATAGGACGACCAAGAATCTCGATGCGCGAAGGCTGCGGGTCGGAAGCCGTGAAGCCCGCAATATGGCGTAGCAAGGTCGATTTGCCCGAGCCCGATGCGCCGATCAGCGCGACCATCTCGCCAACGCCTACGCGCAGGTTGATTTCGTCGAGTGCCTTGCGGCCGCTGTCGAAGCTTTTCGAGAGGCGTTCGATGCGTATGGCGTCCATAACAATCCGTCGCTGTGTAGTCGAGGGCTCATTCTAGGAAGCGACTGTGACGGTTGAGTGAAGGTGTCGCGACGTCTAGACGACTACATGTTTTGCGGACTTCCCATCGCGGAAAATTTCGCGAAAGATGTGACAGAGGCATGACGCCAAACATCTGTCACGCTCAATATCACGGGAAGCGGCTATATTGATGGGCGACGTACGTGCTGTCCCTGGTTTTCCTGACTTGTTGCTGACTCATTGTCGACAGGGGCCGCACTCGCAAGGCAGTTGTAGACAATGCGGCCGCACGCGGCGGCCCCATCCAAACGAGCGACGAAACCCGGCGCCATATGCAGGCACTGAGCTTCCTACCCGACAGCTTCGAGGAATACGAGGATCTCAAAATGATCCTCGATGCCGGCGCGCGCTGGCTCGACATTCGCAGCGAGGGCGAAGTCGTGGTGCGCGGCCGTACGTTTCCTCTCTATGTGGCGGCAATCGGCTCGCGCGATCCGGCCGCGCCCGGCATTGGTTTTTTCGGGGGCATTCATGGGCTCGAGCGCATTGGCTCGCAGCTCGTGCTCGACTACATGCGCGCACTGGTGGGGCGTCTTGCCTGGGACGAACTGCTCCTGCGCCAGCTCGAGTCCGTGCGCATTGTGTTCGCGCCGATCCTCAATCCCGGCGGCATGTGGCTCGCCACGCGCGCGAATCCGAACGGCGTGGACCTCATGCGCAACGCGCCGCAGGACGCCGACGAACGCGTGCCCTTTCTCGCGGGCGGCCAGCGCGTCGGCTCGTGGCTGCCGTGGTATCGGGGGCGGCGCGGCGCGGCCATGGAGATCGAGGCGCAGGCGCTCCTGAAGATCGTCGACGAAGAACTCACGCGGCGCCCGCTTTCCTTCGCACTCGACTGCCATTCGGGTTACGGCTGGACCGACAGCATCTGGTTTCCGTACGCGCGCACGCGCCGCCTCATACGCCATTTGCCCGAAATGTACGTGCTCAAGACGATGTTCGAGCGCGCGCATCCGCATCACGGCTACACCTTCGAGCCGCAGAGCCACCAATATTTGCTGCACGGCGACTTGTGGGATTGCGCGTACGATCGCGCGCCCGACAGCAACATCTTCCTGCCGCTCACACTCGAACTGGGCTCCTGGCTGTGGATCAAGAAGAACCCGCGCCAGATCTTTTCGCGCCAGGGCATGTTCAATCCGCTCTTGCAGCATCGCACCGCGCGGGTGCTGCGGCGTCACGCGAATCTGTTCGAGTTCCTCACGCGCGCCGCGTATTCCGCGCAGCGTTGGCTGCCCGAGGGCGTGATACGCGAGGAGGTGCTGAAAAGCGCGATCGCGCACTGGTATCGCAAGCCGGGCACATGAGCGAACCGTGGATCCTGCTGCGCGGCCTCACGCGCGAATCGCGCCACTGGGGCGCGTTCGCCGCGCGGCTTGCGGCGCGCGACGGCGTGCTGCCGATCGACCTGCCGGGCAACGGCACCGCGGCACACGTACGCTCGCCGCTCGCGGTGGACGACTACGTGGACGCGCTGCGCGCCGAGGCGCAGCGGCACGGCGCACGCGCGCCATACCGCGTGCTGGCGATGTCGCTGGGCGGCATGGTGGCGACGGCGTGGGCGCTGCGTTACCCCGAAGAAGTCGGGCGCCTCGTGCTCGTGAATACGAGCATGCGGCCTTTTAGCCGCATTCACGAGCGCTTGCGGCCCTCGGCGTGGCTCGCGCTCGTGCGCGTGGCGCGGCACTGGGATGGCGGCGACAGCGGCGACATTGCCGAGACGCTGATCCACGGGCTCACTTGCGCGCGCCGCGACACGCTCGCTGCCGACCTCGAAACGTGGTGCGCGATCCGCGCGAGCGCCCACGTGAGCCGCGCGAACGCGCTGCGCCAGCTAGCCGCCGCCGCGCGCTTCAAGGCGCGCGCCGTGCCGCGCTGTGCGGTGCTCGTGGTGTCGTCGCAAGGCGACCGGCTCGTGAACCCCGTTTGCTCGGCGCGGCTCGCGCGGGCCTGGGGCGCGCCGCACGTGGAGCATCCGTGGGCGGGGCACGATCTGCCGCACGACGATCCGCAATGGCTCGTCGATACGCTCCACGCGGGCGGCGTCGCCGCGAACGCCGCTGGCCAGGCCGCCGGGCGCGGTTGAGCGGCGCCGCCGCGCGTGCGCGCCGCCCGCATCGCCTGTCCGGCGATTGCCCCATAATACGAAAACTCATCCGGCACTTTCAGGACGATTTCCAGACATGAACGATAAACCCGCCATTGGCGCCGCCGTACCGCGCCTCACGAGCCTCTCGCACGGCGGCGGCTGCGGCTGCAAGATCGCGCCGGGCGTGCTTTCCGCGCTGCTCGCCCGCAGCACGCCGCTCACCACCGTGTTTCCGAACCTGCTGGTCGGCACCGAGACCGCCGACGACGCCGCCGTCTACAAGCTCAACGACGAGCAGGCCATCGTCGCGACGACGGACTTCTTCATGCCGATCGTCGACGACCCGTACGACTTCGGCCGCATCGCCGCGACCAACGCACTCTCAGACGTCTACGCCATGGGCGGCAAGCCGATCCTCGCGCTGGCGCTCGTGGGCATGCCCATCAACGTGCTGCCGCACGACGTGATCGCGCAGGTGCTGCGCGGCGGCGAGGACGTGTGCGCGGCCGCGGGCATTCCCGTGGCGGGCGGCCATTCGATCGACTCCGTGGAGCCCATTTACGGCCTGGCGGCGCTCGGCGTGGTGCATCCCGAGCGCGTGAAGCGCAACGCGTCGGCAAAGGCCGGCGACGTGCTCGTGCTCGGCAAGCCGCTGGGCGTGGGCGTGCTTTCCGCCGCGCTCAAGAAGGAAATGCTCGGCGACGCAGGCTACAAGGCGATGGTGGCGGCCGCGACCCTGCTCAACAAGCCGGGCGCGACGCTGGCGGAGCTGCCGGGCGTGCACGCCATGACCGACGTGACGGGCTTCGGCCTGCTTGGCCACACACTCGAAATCGCGCGCGGCGCGAATCTCACCGCGCGCCTGCACTATGCCGACCTGCCGTGGCTGCCGGGCGTGCAGAAGTTCGTCGATGACGGCGTGTACACGGGCGCCTCGGGCCGCAACTGGGCCTCGTACGGCGACGCCGTCACGCTCGCGCCCAGCCTGCCCGAAAGCGCGCGCACGCTGCTCACTGACCCGCAGACTTCGGGCGGCCTGCTCGTGGCCTGCGCACCGGAAAACGTGGACGACGTGCTGGCGATCTTCCGCGCGGAAGGCTTTGGCGACGCCCGTGTGATCGGCGAACTGGGCGCAGGCCCGGCGCGCGTGGACGTCGCATGAGGGCCGTATGAGCGGAGAATCGCCGAAAGCCATCTTCTATGCGCTCGCTGCGAACTTCGGCATAGCGGTCTGCAAGTACGCTGCCGCGGCGTTCACTGGCTCGGGATCGATGTTCGCGGAGGCGATTCACTCCACGGCTGACTGCGGCAATCAACTGCTGCTGCTGTTCGGCCTGCGCCAGTCGCGCGAGCCGCCCACGCCGCTGCATCCCATGGGCACGGGCCGCGCGATCAACTTCTATTCGCTGCTCGTGGCGCTGCTGCTGTTTTTCGTGGGCGGCGCTTTCTCGGTCTACGAGGGCGTGCACCGGCTGATTGCGCGCGAGCCGTTGCGATTCGTGTATGTGGCGCTCGTCGTGCTCGGCATTTCCGTGGTGCTCGAAGCGTTTTCGCTTTACGGCGCGATGCGCGAGATTCGCAAGGGCGCGCCTACGAAGTCGCTATGGCGCTGGGCGCGCGAAACGCGCGATTCCGACCTGCTCGTCGTGGCGGGCGAAGACATCGCCGCGCTGGCGGGTCTCGCCATCGCGTTCGCCGCCGTGCTGCTCACGGTCATCACGGGCAATCCGGTATGGGACGCGTGCGGCTCGATCGGCGTGGGCGTACTGCTCATGCTGATTGCGTGGTTCATCGCGCGCGAAGTGAAGTCGATGATCGTCGGCGAATCGGCCAGCCCGGAAATGCGGCGCGATATCGAATCGTTCCTGCGCGCGCGGCCCGAGATTCGCAGCATCATCAGCCTCATTACCCTGCAATGGGGCAGGGAGGTGATGGTGGCGGTGCAGTGCGAAATGCTCGAGTACGACCACAGTCGCACCATGGTCGAGGCGATCAACGAGATCGAAGCCGATCTGCAGGCGCGCTTTCCCCTCGTGCGCTGGGTGTTTTTCGAGCCGGATTTCGTGAACCGGTAACGCCACGGCCCGACGGTTGCAAAACCGCCGGGCCCTTTCACACGTTTCACATCTTCACTCGCGCTTCACATTTCAATGCCGAAACGGCGTCCACACGGGCGTGGTGTTGTCCCACTGCTCGAGTTCGGAAGGTACGGTCTGATTCATGTTGGACTCCTACGTTTTTCGTCTTGCAATCGCAATGCCGATGCGTCTTGCGGGCTTATTCGCCAGCCTGCGCAACGCGCTGGGCGTTGTTCGCGCGGCTTTCCTGCAGCGCGATGCGTTGCGCTTGCGTGCGGCCGATCAGGCTTTGCTCTGGGTAGCTCGTCTTGTTCAGCGAAGGCAGCGTGCCGTCGCGATACGCGGCAGCGATTTCCGCCTTCACTTCGGCGCGGGTTTTCGGAGCGCTGTTGTCCTGGGCGAAGGCCGAAGCGCTGGCGGCGAGCGAGAGAACGAGCGTGGCGCCAATGGCGGCTGCGAGAGTGCGTTGCATGATCTGCTCCTTTTGTACTGGTGCCACGTGGGTCGCGGCGACAGGAGCAAATGTAGTTGCGCAGCCGTTTGCGATAAACGGCCGGAACGCGAAAGCAATTGTCGAAAATCTGGAACAATCGCTGCACCGCGCCCGCAAAGCCTTTGCGGGCGCGGCTCTGAGGGTGGGCGCAGCGCTACGGCGTTACGCCGCCCAGCCTATGCGGCCCATTCCGAAATAACGGGCGTTTCGAGCGCCGGCGCGTTTTCGCGCTCTTCGAGCGTGCGCATCGTGCAGGCCTTGTCGAGCGAGGCGCGGCCGCTCAGGAGCGGGCAGCGGTCGAACACCTCGGCGATCCAGTCCACGAACACGCGCACTTTGGGTGACAGATGGCGGCTGTGCGGATAGACGGCCGAAATCGGCATGGGCAACGGCTTGTAATCGGGCAGCACCTCGACGAGCGCGCCCGACTTCAGGTGCGGCAGCACCATGTAGCGCGGCCCCTGAATCAGGCCGAAGCCTTCGATGCCGCAGGTCACGTAAGCGTCCGCGTCGTTTACCGAGACCATGCTCTTGAGCTTGACCTCCACTTCCTTGCCGTCGACGAGAAACGCCCAGTCCATCACGCGCCCCGTGCGTGACGAGAAGTAGTTCACGGCGCGATGCTCGGCCAGTTCTTCGAGCGTCTGCGGCGTGCCGTGGCGCTCCAGATACGACGGCGCCGCGCACGACACGCCTTCGAAAATGCCAATGCGCCGCGCGACCAGCGACGAGTCCTGCAGCGCACCCACGCGCACCACGCAATCCACGCCTTCCTGCAGCAAGTCCACGGGGCGATCGGATAGCCCGAGTTGCAGGTCGATGTCCGGATAGCGACCGTGGAATTCACACAGTGACGGAATTACGATGAGCCGCCCGATCGAGCCGGGCATGTCGATGCGCAGTTTGCCGTGCGGCTTGCGGTTGCGATCCTGGAATGTGGTTTCCGTTTCCTCGACGTCCGCGAGAATGCGCACGCAGCGCTCGTAGTACGCCGCGCCATCGGGCGTGAGCGACAGACGGCGCGTGGTGCGATGCATGAGGCGCACGCCGAGAAACGCTTCGAGATTCTGAATGATCGTCGTGACTGAAGCACGCGGCATGTCGAGCGTTTCGGCAGCACGTGTGA
Organism: Paraburkholderia sp. CNPSo 3281; assembly: GCF_024206515.1. Lineage (NCBI taxonomy): Bacteria > Pseudomonadati > Pseudomonadota > Betaproteobacteria > Burkholderiales > Burkholderiaceae > Paraburkholderia > Paraburkholderia sp. CNPSo 3281. The sequence goes on from NZ_JAMBPS010000006.1 coordinate 260,386, forward strand.
AGCTGTTGGTATCGACGACGCGGGTGAACACCTGCATGGCCTGAAGGCGGTCCATTGCCACTCTCCAAAAAGCTTCGGTCGCACGGCGCGCGGTATTCGAAAGAAACGCCCGCGCAGAAAGAGGAGACAGATTGTTCAGGTGCGCCGAATTGTGTTGCCGGATTATAGGCATTTATTTGCAAGTCTGCCGAACCCACAATTCGTTCCATTCGAATCTACTCTCGCGCATTGCGCCGATTTGACATGGATGTCTTTAAACGCCCAACGTCTTGGACCTCCGCGGAGGAAGCGCCGCTGGCCGAAGTGCCCGCGGCTCTGCCTGTTACCGCGTCCGCCAAGCCTGGCAAGGTGCGCGCGCTGCTCACGACCGACGTGGTGATCGAAGGCTACGCCCAGCAGATCCCGCTGCGGCTGTACCGCCCGGAAGCCGCGAGTGGCCTGCCGGTGTTGCTCTATTTCCACGGCGGCGGCTTCGTGCGCGGGTCGATCGAGGAAGCGGATGCGGTGGGGCGCTTTCTCGCAGAACGCTTACCAGCGCTCGTGGTGAGCGTGGGGTATTCGCTCGCGCCCAGGCACCCGTTTCCTGCCGCGCCCGAAGATGCGCATCGCGCGGCGCTGTGGGCGCTGACGCGGGCCCGCGCCTTCGGCGGCAATCCGAAGCGCGTGATCGCGGCAGGCCACGACGCGGGCGGCCAGATCGCCAACGTGCTCGCCTTCATGGGCCGCGATCGCGGCGACGTGAAGCTCGCGGCGCAGGCGCTGTTTGCGCCGATGCTCGACCCGAGCCTCACGCGTCTTGGTGACGAGGCGCGCCTTGGCTCGGATATCACCGCAAGCGAATGCGCGGCGTGTTATCGCGCGTATCTGCCCGATGCGACGCAGCGCATGCATCCGTACGCCGCGCCGCTCGAATCGCTGCGTCTTGGCGGCTTGCCGCCCACGCTCATCGTGACCGCACAGAACGACGTCCTGCACATCGAAGCGGAGAAGTACGCGAGCCGCCTGATCGACGCGGGCGTGCGCACCCAGGTGGTGCGCTACCCGAGCGTTTCGCACGCGAACCTCGCGGCGCATCCAGCCGCGCTGAGCGAAGCCGTACGGTTTTTCCAATGTTGCTTCGACGCGGGCGCGTCATAGACGAAGCACCCTTGCGGCGGTGCTGCCGAACCAGTGAAGAACAATCAACCATTATTTCTGGAGTCCGACATGTCACTTTTTTCGCAATCCCGAACCCGTATCGCGCTAGTGGTCATTGGCGTGCTCGTGGTCGCGGGCCTCGGCACCCTCGGGGCCATCCGCCTCGACTCGCACCCTGCCGTTGCCGCTGAAGCGCCGCCGGCACCCGAGGTCGATGTCGCAGCCGTGCTCAATCGCACCATCACCGACTGGCAGAGCTACTCGGGCCGTATGGCCGCCGTCGAGAAAGTGGAGATACGTCCGCAGGTTTCCGGCACGATCGTCTCCGTGAACTTCCGTGACGGCGCGCTCGTGAAGCAGGGCGAAACGCTGTTCGTGATCGACCCGCGCCCGTACCAGGCGGCCGTCGATCAAGCCGCTGCGCAGCTGGCCGCCGCCCAGGCGCGCACGGGCTACGCGCAAAGCGACTGGGAGCGCGCGCAGCGCCTGATTGGCGACAACGCCATCGCGAAGCGCGATTACGACGAGAAGCAAAACGCCTCGCGCGAAGCGAACGCGAATCTCAAGGCCGCGCAGGCCGCGCTCGAAGCCGCGCAGATCAACCTGGGCTACACGCGCATCGTCGCGCCGGTGGCGGGGCGTGTGTCGCGCGCCGAGATCACGGTGGGCAACGTCGTTTCGGCAGGCGCAAGCGCCGCGCCGCTGACTACGCTCGTTTCCGTTTCGCCCATCTACGCCGAATTCGACGCCGACGAGCAGACCTATCTCGACTACATCAGCCGCATGAAGGATGGCTCGAAGGTGCCGGTGGAACTGGGTCTGGCGAACGAATCGGGCTATTCGCGCACCGGTACGATCGAGTCGGTGGATAACCGTCTCGACACCACGTCAGGCACGATCCGCGTGCGCGCGCGCTTCGACAACGCCGACGGCGCGCTGGTGCCGGGGTTGTACGCACGCATCAAGGTGGGCGGCAGCGCCCCGCACCCGGCGCTGCTCGTGGACGACGCCGCCATCGGCACCGACCAGGACAAGAAGTTCGTGTACGTCGTGGATAACAGCGGCAAGATCGCGTACCGCACGGTGCAAACGGGCGGCCAGCAGGGCAACCTGCGCGTGATTCTGGGCGGCCTGAAGGCGGGCGACCACGTGGTGGTGAACGGCACGCAGCGCGTGCGCCCCGGTGAAGCCGTGCGCTCGCACATGGTGCCGATGAACGGCGACCCGGACGCCGATTCGACCAACGCGGCAGCGAACCCCGGCGCCAAGGCAGCGAAAACGTCCTGACGAGCGGCGGGCGTAGGCGATATCAGCCTACGCCCGCCCGTCAATCAGGATGCCTAAGCAGAAAGATTCGCGTCAAATTGAGCGTCATGAACAAGAGCAACCCATGAACATATCGAAATTCTTCATCGACCGGCCGATCTTCGCGGGCGTGCTGTCCGTGCTGATCCTGCTGGCCGGCGTGATCGCGCTGTTCCAGTTGCCGATCTCCGAGTATCCCGAGGTCGTGCCGCCTTCGGTGGTGGTCCACGCGCAGTATCCGGGGGCGAACCCGAAGGTGATCGCCGAAGCCGTCGCCGCGCCGCTCGAGGAGCAGATCAACGGCGTCGAGAACATGCTGTACATGCAGTCGCAAGCCAATAGCGACGGCAATCTCACGCTCACGGTCACGTTTCGCCTCGGCACCGACCCGGACAAGGCCACGCAGCTCGTGCAGAACCGCGTGAACCAGGCGCTGCCGCGCCTGCCGGAAGACGTGCAGCGTCTCGGCATCACGACCATCAAGAGCTCGCCCACGCTCACGATGGTGGTGCACCTGATCTCGCCGGACAACCGGTACGACATGACCTACCTGCGCAACTACGCGCTGCTCAACGTGAAGGACCGCCTCTCGAACATCCAGGGCGTGGGCGAGGTGCAGCTGTGGGGCTCGGGCGACTATGCCATGCGCATCTGGCTCGACCCGCAGAAGGTGGCACAGCGCAATCTCACCGCGAACGACGTGGTCAACGCGATTCGCGAGCAGAACGTGCAGGTGGCGGCGGGCGTGATCGGCGCGTCGCCTAGCGTGCCTGGCACGCCGTTCCAGCTCAACGTGAATGCCCAGGGCCGTCTGCGCACGGAAAGCGAGTTCGGCAACATCATCGTCAAGACGAATCCCGATGGCGGCGTGACGTACCTGCGCGATATCGCGCGTATCGAGCTGGCGGCATCCGAATACGGTCTGCGCTCGCTGCTCGATAACAAACCGGCCGTCGCGCTCGCCATCAACCAGGCGCCGGGCGCGAACTCGCTCGCGATTTCGGACCAGGTGCGCGCGGCGATGAAGGAACTCAAGCAGGACATGCCGGCGGGCGTCGATTACCGCATCGTCTACGACCCCACGCAGTTCGTGCGCTCCAGTATCGAGGCCGTGGTGCATACGCTGCTCGAAGCGATCGCGCTCGTGGTGATCGTGGTGATCGTGTTCCTGCAAACGTGGCGCGCCTCGATCATTCCGTTGATTGCGGTGCCGGTGTCGATCGTCGGGACGTTCTCGCTGCTGCTTGCGTTCGGCTTCTCGATCAACGCGCTATCGCTGTTCGGGATGGTGCTCGCCATCGGCATCGTGGTCGACGACGCCATCGTGGTGGTGGAAAACGTGGAGCGCAATATCGCCAGCGGGTTATCCGCGCGCGATGCGACCTACAAGGCCATGCAGGAAGTGAGCGGGCCGATCATCGCCATTGCGCTCACGCTCGTGGCCGTGTTCGTGCCGCTCGCGTTCATGAGCGGTCTCACGGGCCAGTTCTACAAGCAGTTCGCGATGACCATCGCGATTTCCACGGTGATCTCGGCGTTCAACTCGCTCACGCTTTCGCCGGCACTTTCGGCGCTGCTGCTGCGCGGTCACGGCGAGAAGGAAGACTGGCTCACGCGTGGGATGAACCTCGTGCTGGGCGGCTTTTTCCGCCGCTTCAACCGGGTATTCCATCGCGGCTCGGAGAGCTATGGGCGCGGCGTGAACGGCGTGCTGCGCCACAAGGGCGCGATGCTCGCGGTCTACGTGGGGCTGATCGCCGCAACGGTGCTGATGGCGCGTGTGGTGCCGGGCGGCTTCGTGCCCGCGCAGGACAAGGAGTATCTGATCGCGTTCGCGCAATTGCCCAACGGCGCTGCGCTCGACCGAACTGAGAACGTGATTCGCGACATGAGCGCCATTGCGCTCAAGCAGCCCGGCGTGGAAAGCGCCGTGGCGTTCCCGGGCCTGTCGGTGAACGGCTTCACGAATAGTTCGAGCGCGGGCATTGTGTTCGTCACGCTCAAGCCGTTCAAGGAGCGCAAGGGCAAGGCGCTGTCGGCCGGCGCGATCGCGGGTGCGCTGAACCAGCAGTACGCCAGCATCAAGGATTCGTTCATCGCCGTGTTCCCGCCGCCGCCGGTGCTCGGCCTCGGTACGCTGGGCGGCTTCAAGTTGCAGCTGGAGGATCATGGCGCGCTCGGCTATGAGGCGCTCAACCGCGCGACGCAGGACTTCGTCAAGCGCGCGGCGCAAACACCGGAGCTGGGCCCGACGTTCACGAACTATCAGATCAACGTGCCGCAGCTGAACGTAGATCTCGACCGCACGAAGGCGAAGCAGCTTGGCGTGCCGGTCACGGACGTGTTCGACACGATGCAGATCTATCTGGGTTCGCTCTACGTGAACGACTTCAACCGCTTCGGACGCGTGTATCAGGTGCGCGTGCAGGCCGACGCGCCGTTCCGCCAGCGCGCCGACGACATCCTGCAACTGAAGACGCGCAACGCCGCGGGCGAAATGGTGCCGCTCTCGTCGCTCGTCACGGTCACGCCCACGTATGGCCCCGAGATGGTGGTGCGCTACAACGGCTACACCGCTGCCGACATCAACGGCGGCCCGGCGCCCGGTTATTCGTCGGGCCAGGCGCAGGCGGCGGCGGAACGCATCGCGGCTGAGGTGCTGCCGCGCGGCGTCAAGTTCGAGTGGACCGACCTCACGTACCAGCAGGTGCTGGCGGGCAATGCGGGCATCTGGGTGTTCCCGATCAGCGTGCTGCTCGTGTTCCTCGTGCTGGCGGCGCTCTACGAGAGCTTGACGCTGCCGCTCGCGGTGATCCTGATCGTGCCGATGAGCGTGCTGTGTGCGCTCACGGGCGTGTGGCTCACGCAGGGCGACAACAACATCTTCACGCAGATCGGCTTGATGGTGCTGGTGGGGCTCGCTTCGAAGAACGCGATCCTGATCGTCGAGTTTGCGCGCGAGCTGGAGCACGACGGACATACGCCGCTTACCGCTGCCATCGAGGCGAGCCGCCTGCGTCTGCGCCCGATCCTGATGACGTCCATCGCGTTCATCATGGGCGTGGTGCCGCTCGTGCTCTCCAGCGGCGCGGGTTCGGAAATGCGTCATGCAATGGGCGTGGCCGTGTTCTTCGGCATGCTCGGCGTGACCGCATTCGGCCTGTTGCTGACGCCGGTGTTCTATGTGGTGCTGCGCACGCTCGCGGGCGGCAAGATTCACGTCGCGCAGAAGGACAATGCGCGCAAGCCGCAGTCGATGGTCGACGCGTAAGGCGACAAGGGAAAATGATCAATATGACTAACGAATCCAGCTTGCGCTATCGTGCGCATGCCGCGCCGGGAGGCGGGCACGTCGCGCGTATCACACGAATCGCGGCGAGCGTCGCGCTCTTTGCCTGGCTCGCGGCCTGCTCGGTCGAGCCGACCTACAAGGTGCCCGACGCCGCCGTGCCCGCCGCCTACAAGGAAGCGCCGCAGCAAACGCAGAGCACGAATCCGCACGACGTGGGCACGTGGACGCCCGCGCAGCCCGCCGACGACACCCGTCGCGGCGAATGGTGGACGGCGTTCGGCGACCCGACGCTGGACAAGCTCGAGCAGCAGGCGCTCGAAGCGAACCAGGACCTCAAGGCGGCGGCCGCGCGCGTGCAGCAGGCGCGTGCCGTGACGCAGGCCGCGCGCGCGTCGTGGTTCCCGTCGATCGATGCGGGCTTCGGCCCGACCTATGAGCGCGCCTCGCCGGCTTCGCAGTATCTGCCGCAGAATGCCAATGTGCCGGCGCAAACGCTGTGGCGCGCGCAGGCCACGGCGAGCTACGAGGTGGACCTGTTCGGCCGCGTGAGTTCGAACGTCCACGCGGCGCAGGCGGACGCCCAGCAAAGCGAAGCCTTGTTCCTCTCGGTGCAGCTCGCGTTGCAGGCCGACGTTGCGCAGAATTACTTCCAGCTGCGCCAGTTCGACTCCGACGTCGATTTGTACCGCCGCACGGTGGCGCTGCGCGAAGACGCGCTCAAACTCGTCGAGCGCCGCTTCAAGGAAGGCGACATCAGCGCGCTGGATGTCGCGCAGGCGCGTAACGAGCTCGCGAGCGCGCGCGCCGACGCGGTGGGCGTCGCGCGTCAGCGCGCGGCCTCGGAGCACAGCCTCGCAATCCTGCTCGGCAAGGCGCCCGCGGACTTCACATTCCCCGAAACGCCGCTCGCGCCGGTGCTCGTGCAAGTGCCGCCGGGCCTGCCTTCCACGCTGCTGGAGCGGCGCCCCGACGTGGCCGCCGCCGAGCGCGCCATGGCGGCCGCGAACGCACGCGTGGGGCTTGCGAAGTCGGCGTTCTTCCCGCAGCTCAACATTACCGGTGCGGCCGGCTTCGAGTCGGCCACGCTCGGCGACCTGTTCATGTGGTCGAGCCGCGCGTTCCTGCTCGGGCCGCTCGCGGGTACGGCGCTCACGCTGCCGCTGTTCGACGGCGGCCGTCGCAAGGCGAATCTCGCCCAGTCGCGCGGGAAGTACGAGGAAGATGTAGCGCAGTACCGCCAGCAGGTGCTCGTGGCCTTCCGCGAGGTCGAGGACAATCTCTCCGACCTGCGCCTGCTCGACGACCAGATCCGCGAGCAGAACGACGCGGTGAGCGCTTCGCAGCAGTCGGCGCACCTTTCGCGCACGCAGTACGAGGAAGGCGAGGTCAGCTATCTGAACGTGATCGACAGCGAACGGACGGTGCTCGTGTCGCAGTTGCAAGCCAGCCATCTGCAGGGCTCGCAGGCGGTGGCGACCGTCAACCTGATCCGCGCGCTGGGCGGAGGCTGGGGCGACGCAAAGCCCGGCGACGCTACGCCGGCGCCGCTCGCGGCGCGCTAGACCGCGCGTTGAACCGCGCGTCAAACCCCGCGTAAAAAGCCGCAACGCTCGCCGCCTGTGCATATCGCAGGCGGCGATTTCCTTTGCGCAATCGCTTCGTAGACCCGGCCCCGCCGCGCCCCTATCATCGTTTGGACCCATCTGGAGCCAACGTTATGGGCCCTCATCGCGTCGCTCCTCATTGAACGAAGTCCAACTTCCATCCGGGGAACGCGATGATCCGTGCCGTGCGCGCCGTGGGGCGCCCTTCCTTTTTCCAGCGCTTCGGCCTGCTGACGGCAATCGCCGTGTCGCTCGCGGCGGCGGCGCTCGACGCGCATGCCGACACCGCTACGCTCAAGATCGGCATTGCCACTACGCCGCAAACGCCCGCGCTCCAGGAGGCGGCGCGCGAGGCGAAAGCGCAGGGCGTGGACGTGAAGATCATCGAATTCACCGACTGGAATACGCCCAACGCCGCGCTCGCGAACAAGGATATCGACGCCAACTACTTCCAGCACACGCCGTTTCTGGAAAACGCCGAACAGCAGGGCGGCTACAAGTTCGTCGCCATCGCGCCGGGTACGATCATGAAGATCGGCCTGTATTCGAAGAAGGTGAAACGCTTCGAAGACCTGAAGGATGGCGCGACGGTCGCCATCGCGAACGATCCCGTGAACGGCGGCCGTGGCCTCCTGCTGCTGCAGCGCGCGGGCCTCATCATGCTCAAGCCGGGCGTGGACTATCGCGCCACGACGCTCGACATCGTTGGCAATCCAAAACACCTCAAGATCGTGCAGCTCGAAGCGTCGCAACTCGCGCGCTCGCTCGACGACGTCGATCTCGCGCAAGGCTACCCGAGCTTCATCAAGCTCGCGGGCACTACGGATCCGAACAGCGCGCTGCTCTTCGACGGCGTGGAGAACAAGGCGTTCGCGATCCAGTTCGTGGTGCGTCCCGAGAGCGTGAACGATCCGCGCATCCGCAAGTTCATCGACATCTACCAGCATTCGCCGGCCGTGCGCAAGGAACTCGACAAGGCCTTCGGCAACCTCTATGCGGTCGCCTGGTAACGCGCGCAATTCACGCACGAGGAGCAGCGATGATGAAATGGTTCGGAACGGCGCGCTTTATTGAGGCGGGGCCGGCGGCGGGCGAGGCGCAGGGCGATGCCGATGCGTCGCAGCCTGCGGTGCTGTTCGAAAACGTCGGCAAGACTTACGCGCCAGGCACGCAGGCGGCGCTCGCGGGCGTCGACTTGCAGGTGGCTCGCGGCGAAGTGTTCGGCATCATCGGGCGCAGCGGCGCGGGCAAGTCCACGCTGCTGCGGCTCGTGAACGGGCTCGAAAAGCCCACGAGCGGCGGCGTGCGGGTGAACGGCGTGCACGTGGGCGCACTCGACGAGCGCGCCCTGGTGGCGCTGCGGCGGCGCACCGGCATGGTGTTCCAGCACTTCAACCTGCTATCTGCGAAAACGGTGCACGACAACATTGCACTGCCGCTGAAAATCGCGGGTGTGCCGAAGGCCGACATCGAGGCGCGCGTGAACGTGCTGCTCGATCTCGTCGGCTTGAGCGAACGACGCGACGCTTGGCCCGCGCGCCTTTCCGGCGGTCAGAAGCAGCGTGTGGGCATTGCACGTGCGCTCGTGCACGAGCCCGATATCCTGCTGTGCGACGAGGCGACATCGGCGCTCGACCCGGAAACCACGCGCGCGATTCTCGCGCTGCTGTGCGATATCAACCGGCGGCTCGGCGTCACTATCGTGCTCATCACGCATGAGATGGAGGTGATACGCGACGTCTGCGACACGGTCGCGGTGATCGAGCGCGGCGAGGTGGTGGAGCAGGGGCCAGTGTGGCGCGTGTTCGGCGATCCCCAGCACGACGCGACGCGCGCGCTCTTGCACACGCCCGGCCACGAGTTGCCCGACGACCTGGGGGCGCGTATTCACGCTGCGCCGCAAGCGGGCGCGCACGCGCTGTTCGACGTGCGTTTTACCGGCAACGAGGCGCAAGAGCCCGACCTCGCCACGCTCGCGCAGGCGTTCGGCGCGCAGGCCGTGCGGTTCGTGCACGGCGGTATCGAGCGGATTCAAGGGCGCGCGCAAGGGCGGCTAGTCGTTTCCGCACCGGTGCGAAACGCCGCCGAGGCCGCGTCGCTCGCCCAGCGTGCGCGTGGTCATGCGAGCCGCGTGGAGGTGCTGGGCTATGTCTGACGTGTGGGTCACCGAACTCCTCGAAGGCATACGCGACACGTTGCTGATGGTCGGCGTATCGGCGGTATTCGCACTCCTGATAGGTATTCCCATCGCGCTGCTGCTCGTCACGACCGCGCGCGGCGGCATTCTGGAGCGGCCCGCACTCAACACCACGCTGGGCGCGCTCGTCAATGCGTTCCGCTCCACGCCTTTTATCATCCTGCTGGTCGCGTTGTTGCCGCTCACGCGCTTCCTCGTTGGCACGACGATCGGCGTGTGGGCCGCCGTGGTGCCGCTTTCCATTGCGGCCATTCCATTCTTCGCGCGCGTGGCCGAAGTGAGCTTGCGCGAAGTCGATCGCGGTTTGATCGAGGCGGCCCAGGCCATGGGCGCGCAGCGCCGCCATATCGTCTGGCATGTGCTGTTGCCGGAGGCGCTGCCCGGCATGCTCGGCGGCTTCACGATCACCGTGGTGGCGATGATCGGCTCCTCGGCGATGGCGGGCGCCGTCGGCGCGGGCGGTCTCGGCGATCTCGCGATACGCTACGGCTATCAACGCTTCGACACGACGGTCATGGTCACCGTGATCGTGCTGCTGATCGCGATCGTCGCGGCGGTGCAGTTCACGGGCGACGTTCTGGTGCGGCGTCTGTTGAGGCGAACCTGAGCGGCGCAAGCCGTTCGCCATGACGCGCGCAGCGCCGTTGCTGCGCGCTTCGTTTTTAGGGCATCACACTCGGGAAATATGGGTATGAACGAAGCACAGCGCCCACGCGGGCAGGAACATGACGCGCGTTTCGCCGCGCTGCTCGAAGCGCTGCGCGCGAGCGCCGCGCAACGCGATCTCGCAGGCGGCCACGCGGGCGCGGAAAAGCAGCGCATTGCCGACGCCGGGCTGCTCACGCTCGCGGTGCCGCGCGAATTCGGCGGCCAGTTCGGCGAGGACGGCGTGCGCTGGAGCGACATCTATGCGACGATCCGCGCGCTCGCGCGCGTCGACAGCGCGCTTGCGCATCTGCTTGGCTTCCAGTGCCTGCAGGTGGCGAGCGTCGAACTGTGGGGCAGCGCCGCGCAGCGCACAAACTGGCTGCAAGGCACCGTCGAGCATCGCTGGTGGTGGGGCAATGCCGTGAACCCCATCGACACGCGGCTCGTCGCGCAGCCGGACAGGGAAGGCGGCTGGCGTCTGCATGGCAGGAAGGGATTCTGTTCGGGCACCTACGGTTCGCAGATGATGACCGTGAGCGCGCACGATCCCGCTACGGGTAGCCCCGTGTTCGCGGTCGTGCCCACCATGCGCGCCGGAATCACGGTGCACGACGACTGGGACCCGATAGGCCAGCGTCAGACCGATAGCGGCACGGTATCGTTCGAGAATGTGGAAGTGCGCGCCGACGAAGTCTTGCAGCGCCCCGATACGCCGCGCGCCACGCTACGCACGCTGGTCTCGCAAGGTGTGCTGACGAATCTGTTCGTGGGCCTCGCCGAAGGCGCACTCGAAGAGGCGCGCGCCTACGTACTCGCGAACGGCCGCCCGTGGGTCAATTCGGGCGTGCAGCACGTAGCCGACGACCCGTTCCTGCAGCAGCGCTTCGGCGAGATGCGCGTGCAGTCGCTCGCGGCGGCGGTGCTGGCCGATCGTGCGGGCGCGCTGCTCGACGCCGCGTGGGACGAAGGCGAGGCGTTGAGCACGGCCACGCGCGCCGGAGTCTCGCTTGCGATTTCGGAGGCGAAGATCGTCGCGCATCGCGCCGCGCTCCAGGGCGGCGAGCAGCTTTTCGAGGCGTGCGGCGCGCGCGCCACGGGCGCGGCGCTCGCGCTCGACCGGTTCTGGCGCAATGCGCGCGTGCATACGCTGCACGATCCGCTCGACTACCGCCTGCGCGACGTGGGCCGCTATACGCTCTTGAGAGAAGTGCCGCAGCCGACGCTGTACACTTGAGGGCCCGATCGCGTCACGTGCCGCGACGCGTCAACCCTTGAGGATCGAACCGTTGGATTTCCGACTACCGACCACGGCAACGGCGCCGTTCTGCCCGTCCGAAGTGCAGGGCAGCATCGAGGTTTCGCCGCGCGCGCCGTTCTGGAAGAAGTTCTGGCAATTCGCGGGCCCCGGCCTGCTGGTGTCGATCGGCTACATGGACCCGGGCAACTGGGCCACCGACATCGAGGCGGGCTCGCGCTTCGGTTACAGCCTGTTGTTCGTGGTCGTGCTCACGAGCCTCGCGGCGATCGCGCTGCAATGCCTTTCCATGCGCCTTGGCATCGTCACGCAGCGCGATCTCGCGGAGCTTTCGCGCGAGCGCTATTCAAGGCCTGTGGCGCTCGGCCAGTGGGTGCTCGCCGAGCTTTCGATCATCGCCTGCGACCTAGCGGAGGTGCTGGGCGGCGCGCTCGCGTTCCACCTCCTGCTGGGCTGCTCGCTGATGGTGGGCGTGGCGCTTACGGCGTTCGACACGCTAATTGTGCTGGGCTTGAAGGGCAAGAACTTCCGCTCGCTCGAGGCGATCATGGCCGGGCTCATCGCCACGATCGGTCTCGGCTATGTGATCCAGCTCGCGCTCGTGAAGCCGCACTGGCCCTCGGTATTCGCGGGCGCGGTGCCGTCGTGGCACGCCATTTCCTCGGCGGAGCCGCTGTACCTGGCGATCGGCATTCTCGGCGCGACCATCATGCCGCACAACCTCTACCTGCATTCGTCGATCGTGCAGACGCGCGCCGTCAAGCGCGACCGTGCAAGCCTCGCGCAGGCCATCGGCCTGTCGCGCCTCGACACGATCGTCTCGCTGCTGATCGCGCTGCTCATCAACGCGGCCATCCTGATTCTGGCCGCGGCGGCCTTTCACGCCAACGGGCACACCCAGGTCACCGATATCGAACAGGCCTACAAGCTGCTCGCGCCGATCGTCGGCACGGGCGCGGCGGCAGTGCTGTTCGCGATCACGCTGCTTGCTTCCGGGCAAAGCTCGACGTTCACGGGCACCGTGGCGGGCCAGGTCATCATGGAAGGCTTCCTGCGGATGAAGATTCCGTGCTACCAGCGGCGGCTGATTACGCGCGTGCTCGCGCTGATCCCCGCTTTCGCGGGCGTCGCGCTGCTCGGCAACGGCGCGGTGGGCAAGCTGCTGGTGGCAAGCCAGGTGGTGCTGAGTCTGCAACTGCCGTTCGCGCTCTGGCCGCTCATTCGCATGACGAACGATCGTGCGTTGATGGGCGAGTTCGTGAACCGGCTCCCCACGCGGCTGCTGGCGTGGTTCCTGTTCGTCGTGATCTCGGCGGCGAACCTGTGGCTCGTCTGGCAGACGTTCAGCGGAAACTAGAAGCGGGAAAGGTGTAACAGGCGCGCGCCGTACGGGCGGCAAACAAAGGCGGCAATCAGAAAGCGCTTCGCCGTCCGGTGCGCTCAGGCACCGGACGGTTTCGCGTCTTGGTCTCTCGTCCGGTTTAGCCGGATCTGCTCTCCTACGCTTATGCAGCCTCGGCAATGCCATCCGACGTTACCACTACCGGAAGGTCGCTCTCGGTCTGCTCGGCGCCCCGTCGCGCTGCAGCCGCCTTTTTCGTCTTGCCGGCTCGCGAAGGAGGCTGGCATGCGCCGCACACGACGTTGTGCTGAAGGTCGTGGCGATGCGCGACGAATTTACCGCCGCAACGGCAGCAAGGCGTCAACTGCAGAATATCGGCATCGAAAAACCGCACCAGGGTCCACGCACGCGTGAGGTCGAGCGCCGGCTCGGCCCCGCTGTGGCGGCAGTGTTCCAGATACAGCCGGAACCCCTTGGTGAGCGCGTCGAGATGCGAGCAACGCGCTTCGTTCTTGAGGAACAGGTACGTGTTATAGAACAGCGAGGCGTGGATGTTGGCCAGCCACGTCATGTACCAGTCCGCCGAGAACGGCAGCATACCTTTGGGCGGCGATACGCCACGGATCTCGCGATACAGGCGGATCATGCGGTCGCGCGAGAGCGTGAGTTCGCTTTCGAGCACCTGCATGCGCGCGCCCAGCTCGATCAGTGCGATCGCGCGGAATACTTCCTGAGCGTCTTCGGTGAGGCTGCGCCGCGTAGTCATGGACGTCACCCTCAGGCGAATTGACCAGCCGGCTGTCCCGCAAGCAGGATGGCCGCATGGGTAGCCGCCACGTCGGCATGCTTCGAAGTCTGCGTGAGCGCGGACAACATCGCATGGTCGTCGAAGCGGAAAAAACAGAGAAGTTGGTCGGAAGAGGCCAACCTGACGATCTGCGCGAGCGACAGAGCGCCAAGCAGATCGGCCAGTTCCGACGACAGTCCCAGTCGGAACATGCCGACCGGCTTGTCCTCGCGCAGCATGCGCTGTGCGAGCATCAGATACGACAAATTAATTTCGCGGATAGATTCCAGCGTCTCGCTGCTGCGGTCCATTTCTCTAGTTTCCGAAGCCCCGAATTTAACCCCCCGGCTTTTTCGCCGTTGTATCTTTTCTGCTCTTGTGGTCGATCTTCGCTCGTTGGCTCGATCTGACTCTTTGATACAGGTTGTTACATCTCGTAACAACCTTGGAGGGAATTGTATGAGGGCTTATCTCAGAAATCAATCCCTCGGATCAAAAATAATCGTACTGTTGTAAATTATTTTCGGTAAGTTTTGCTGCAATTTGAATCGCGGCTTCCGGCACGCCATCGCGACACTGGTCGAGCCGGCAAAACAGGCCGCATGACCTTGGTTTATCGGGGTTTCCGCCGGATCGTCGATGCACGCGCCACGAATCGCCGCGAGACGGAAAACGTCGCCCAGTGGAATAAACGTTTAGAAATAACTTGAGTTGACAGGTAAAAAATACGGCTCTGCGGATTAATACCTATGACTATTGAGTTTGTAACAGGTGTTTCGACCCTGGCGACCTGTAACAGGGCAATGTGTAACTAAGATGTTACGAGTGCAGGCGGTGGGACACACCGTTGGTTTCTGGAAAATATGCAGACTGGATATTGCGCGAAGATCGCATTTGTGAAACGTTTGCGATCCGCTGTCGAGACGCAATCCGGGGCGGGCCGCAATTTTTCCGCTTCAGGTCAGCAAGGGCACGGCTTCGAGGAGGGCGGCGCCCACTAACAGACCGACCCGCGCGCCGACGATACGCGGGCGACGAGCAGTCAGGCGATTTCAAATTCGTTGTCGATAACCGTCGCGCCTCCTATACCGTATACAGCGACTGCCGATGTGCCGGTTATATCATGACGTGATATAACCGGCATACTGAAAGCGGCAATGCGGGTACGGCGAGTTCGCCCGCCCGGCGCCGGGCATCATCGGGGGAGGGATCATGGGCTCGTTCAACAGGATTCTGCTGTGTTACGACGCAACGCGCGAAGGCCGCCGGGCTTTGCGTGAGGGCGCCGACCTTGCGCGCGAATGCCACGCGCAAACGCATTTGCTGGCCGTGCTCGACCAGGCGCCGCTGCAATGGGGCACGGACATCGCGTCCGCCGTGCCGTTCGAAGCCGCGGAAGAGGCGGCGCGCGAGATTCTGCGTGACGGGGTGGCGTGCCTGCAGGACAAGGGGCTCGTGGCAACGGGACACTTCGTGGTGGGCCGACCGATCGACGTGATTGCGAGCTACTGCGCGGAACTCCAGCCCGATCTCATCGTGGTGGGCCACCACCGGCGCGGGCCGTTCAAGCGCTGGTGGGATGGGCGCGACGACCGCCTGCTGCTCGACCGCGTGTCGTGCAGCGTGCTGGTCGTCACCGCGCCGGATCCGGAGCCGGCGAAAGCGGCGGCCTGAGCCGCCGCCGCGACGCCCGAACTGCAGGGATCAGCGCTGTGCCGCTCTGGCGCTGGGTTCGCCAAGAATCGGCGTGCGCTTGACTTCGGAGATGTAGAGCAGGATCAGCGAGACCCACACGATGCCGTAGAGCAGCATGAAGCAGCTCGAACGGATCTTGAGCCAGTCGAGCAGGATGCCGAACAGGATCGGCAGCAAAAACCCGCCCAGGCCGCCCGCCAACCCGACGATGCCGGTCACGATGCCCATGTTGGTCGGGAAGTCGTCGGCCACGTACTTGAACGTCGAGGCCATGCCGAACGCGAACACCGCGCCCAGCACGAAAGCCACCGCAACGAAGCCGAACACCGGCATGCTGATATGCAGCGCCGCCTGGCCGTCGATCGTGTGGATCACGAAGTCGGTGGGCGGGTACGAGAGAATGAAGAGGCAGATCCACGCCACCCACAGGCCCCACCACGTGACGGTGTGCGCGCCGAGCTTGTCGGCGAGGACGCCGCCCACGGCGCGCAGGATCGAGCCTGGCAGCGAAAAGCCCGCGGCGAAGGCCGAAGCCATGACGAGCGACATGCCGTATTCGGCCTTCAGGTATTGCGGAATCCATAGCGAGAGCGCCGTGAAGCCGCCGAAGGTGATCGAGTAGTACTGGCATAGTCGCCACACGCGCGGGTCCGCCAGCACCTTGAACGAGTCGAGCAGGGAGCCGCTCGACTTGCCGGCGCCGGGGTCGCGCGCCGAACCGAGCCAGAAAATCACGGCGGTCACGATCAGCGCGACGGCGTAGACGCGCGGCACGAAGCGCCAGCCGTAGAGGTTTTCCAGCTGCGGCGTGACGAACAGGTTGACGGCGGCGCCCACCGTGCCCGCGCCGAAGAAACCCATGGCGAAGCCGCGCTGGCTGGGCGGGAAAAAGCGCGCCACATACGGCGTACCCACCGCGAACGAGGCGCCCACGCAGCCGAGAAAGAGGCCGATGAGCAGGAATTGCCACAGCTCGCTCGCGTAACTGACGATATACACGGGCACGGCGCAGATCACGAGCAGCGTGGTCATGACGATGCGTCCGCCAAAGCGGTCGGTCCATGCGCCGAGCGGCAAGCGCATGAGCGCGCCCGTCAGCACGGGCGTGGCGGTGAGCAGGCCGAACTCGGTGCTGTTGAGCTGGAGCTCCTCGCGCAATTGCACGCCCAGCACGCCGAACATCATCCACACCACGAAACAGACGAGAAACGCGAGCGTGCTGACGAGCAGGACGGACCATGCCTTCGCGCCGACTTTCTCCGGCTGGGCTGCGCTCGCTACGGGGCGTGCCGATTCGCTACGCAAATTCATGTTGCCTCCATCGCATGGGGGTGCACATCGACTTCACTGGACGAGCGGGCTCGTCGCGGCTTCCAGCGCCGCATTTTCGAGCGTCGCCTCGGAAGCCAGGATCGATACGTACTGCTGGATGGCCTTATGGCGTACGCGTTCGCTGAGAAAGCGCGCGATCTCGCCCGAGACTTCGTCGTAGGGCACTGGATTGCCCGGCACGCGCTGATCCACGCGCACGAGATGAAAGCCGAAGCGCGTGCGCACGAGACGCGGCAGCACGCCGATGTCGGCGCAGTCGAACAGCGCCGCCTCGAATTCGGGCACCGTGTCGCCGCGCGTGAGCTGGCCGAGGCTGCCGCCCACGCCCGCCGAAGGGCAGTTCGAGAACTGGCGCGCCAGCGCCTCGAAGGTGTCGGGCGCCTGCTGCAAATCGCGCAGCGTCTCTTCGGCCTTCTGGCGCAGCAGCGCGAGCGGCACGCGGTCGGTAATGGCGAAGAGGATGTGGCTCGCGTACACGAGTTCGTTGCGCACGAAGCGCTTCGCGTGCTGCGTGTAGTAACGCTCGCCGTCTTCGCGCGTGGCCTCGGGCACGCGCAGCTCGCGTTCCAGCAGCGTGTCTAGCACGCTGTCGTCGAGTTCGGCGTCAGGCGCCAGCAGGTCCAGCGCCACGGCGCGCTGGCGCAGCAGTTCGTGCACGACGAGCGTGCGCCGCGCGGCGAGCGCGGGGTCCGGCTCGTCGGCGTGATTGCCGCGCTCTGCCTCGATCGCCGCGAGTCCGATCTCGACGTCGTTCACGCGGGCAGGCAGGTCCTGTTGCTCTTCATGGGGGACCGCATTCATCATCGATAGCGCTCCTGGTTCCGGTTGGTGCGATTTAGCGCTTGCGCACGAGCTGGTACGGACGGATCAGATAGAACACCGAAGCGATGCCGCTCCAGATATGGACCATGCGTGTGAAGGGCGAAACGAGAAAGATCGTGAAGCCGAGCGCGATATGGGTTTGATAGACGAGCGGGACGCCGTCCAGCAGCCCGGCGATATTGGGCCGGAACGTCACCACGCCTTTCACGTAGTCGGTGAGCTGTTCGAACATCAGGCCGTCCATGTGGCGCGACGAGAGCACCACGGTCGCGAGCCCGAGCGCGAGTTGCACCCACAGCATGAACACGATGAGGATGTCCGACGCTTTGCTGTTCACGCGGATGCGCGTGTCGCCGAGCCGCCGCACGATCAGGATCGTGAGCCCGACAATGGCGAAGCTGCCGGCCACGCCGCCCGCGACCATTGCGAGCAGCTGGTGCACGGTGGCCGAGATGAACGGCGCGACGAGCCAGTGCGGCGCGAGAAAGCCGACGAAGTGACCCATCACCACGACGAGAATGCCCCAGTGGAACAGGTTGCTGCCAAGGCGCAGCGCGCCGCGCCGCAGCAGTTGCGAGGAGTCGCTCTTCCACGTGTACTGCTCGCGGTCGAAGCGCACGAGCGAGCCGAACAGCAGCACCGCAAGGCAGATGTATGGATAAATGCCGAACAGAAACTGATGGAAGTATTGGCCCATGACGGCTCCTTGCTTGCGGTGTCCGAACAACGTGCTCAGCTGGCGTGTTGCGTGGTTTCAGCGTGGTGCTCGCCGCGGGTGGAACTCCACGGGCGCGATGGCCGGGCGCTCCGCGCCCATGAATTGCACGGGCTCGTCGGCCCAGGCCGCGTCGAGCGCTCGCAGGTGCTCCTTGTCGTGCGGCTTGCCCGCGTCGTCGTCGTGCGCGGCCTCGGGCAAATCGGTGCCGCCCGCGCCCGCGAGCGGCAGCAGTGCGCCGATTACGTACGCGTAGTGGCTGTTGCGCCGGCTCAGCTCCTGCGTGATCGATTGCAGGATCGCGACGGTTTCGCCCAGCAGCGCGCGCGCCTCGTTCGCCTCGAGGATCGAGAGGTATTCGAGAAACACGGGCAGATAGTCCGGCAACTGGCCAGGCTGCAACAGCATGCCGTGCTTCTCGTAGGTCTGAACGAGGTCGATCATCGCCTGGCCGCGATCGCGTGACTCGCCGTGCACGTGCTCGAACAGATGCAGCGACGTTGCGCGGCCGCGGTCGAACAATGCGACGTAGTTCTCCTGTAGCGCGAGCAGATCGCGCGAACCGAGGTAGTCGAGGAAGCGTTCGAGCTTCTCGCGCGCTTCGGCGCCGAACGCGCGCTCGCTGCGCACCATCGCGCGCAGTTCGTGCACCGCCTCGATGAGCGGCGCATCGGGGTACTCGAGCAGCGACGCAACGAGCCGGTACGTCATGGGCTGGGGACGAGCAGCGAACATGGTCAGATCTCCTGAATGGGTATCTTGCGATGCCCACTCTTCGGCGCGAACAGGCTCGCCTCCGATTTGCCGTCCGAGCAGCCATTGCCGAACGTGAAGCCGCACGACGAACGCAGGTCGAAGGCGTCTTCCGCGTACTCACGGTGCGTGGTGGGAATCACGAAGCGGTCTTCGTAGTTCGCGATCGCGAGATAACGGTACATCTCCTCGACCTGAGCCAGCGAGAGTCCTGCTTGCGCGAGTACCTGCGGGGCGTCCACGCGGTCGACCTGGCGCGCGCGCATGAACGCGCGCATGGCGAGCAGACGCTCCAGCGCGACCTGCACTGGCTTTTCGTCGCCTGCGGTAAGGAGGTTCGCGAGGTAGCGCAGCGGAATGCGCAGCGAGTGCACGTCGGGCAGCCAGCCATTCATGCTGAGTTCGCCGCTATTGGCGGCCGCATTGATGGGCGAGAGCGGCGGCACGTACCAGACCATCGGCAGCGTGCGGTACTCGGGGTGCAGCGGGAAGGCGATGCGCCAGTCGATCGCCATCTTGTACACGGGCGAGCGCTGCGCGCCGTCGATCCACGCCTGCGGAACGCCGTCGCGCGCGGCCTGCTCGATCACGGCCGGATCGAACGGGTCGAGGAAGACGTCGAGTTGCGCCTGGTAGAGATCCTTTTCGTCGGCGACGCTCGCGGCCTCTTGAATGCGATCGGCGTCGTAGAGCAGCACGCCCAGATAACGGATGCGCCCCACGCAGGTTTCCGAACACACGGTGGGCTGACCGACCTCGATACGCGGATAGCAGAAGATGCACTTCTCGGCTTTGCCGCTTTTCCAGTTGAAGTAGATCTTCTTGTACGGGCAGCCCGAAACGCACATGCGCCAGCCGCGGCACTTGTCCTGATCGATCAGCACGATGCCGTCTTCCTCGCGCTTGTAGATCGACCCGGAAGGGCACGCCGCCACGCACGCCGGGTTCAGGCAGTGCTCGCACAGGCGCGGCAGATACATCATGAAGGTGTTCTCGAACTGGCCGTAGATCTCCTTCTGCACGTTCTCGAAGTTATAGTCCTTCGAACGCTTCTCGAACTCGCCGCCGAGAATTTCTTCCCAGTTCGGGCCCCACTCGATCTTCTCCATGCGCTCGCCGCTCACGAGCGAGCGCGGCCGCGCAACCGGCGTGGCCTTCGTGTTGCCCGCTTCCTGCAGATGCGCGTAGTCGAACGTGAAGGGCTCGTAGTAGTCGTCGATTTCCGGCAGATGCGGATTCGCGAAGATTTGCGCAAGCAGGCGCCACTTGCCGCCCAGACGCGGCTCGATCTGGCCGTCGGCCTTGCGCACCCAGCCGCCGCGCCAACGCTCCTGGTTCTCCCATTCCTTCGGGTAGCCGATGCCGGGCTTCGTCTCGACGTTGTTGAACCACGCGTATTCCATCCCCTCGCGGCTCGTCCAGACGTTCTTGCAGGTGACCGAACACGTATGGCAGCCAATGCACTTGTCGAGGTTCAGCACCATCGCAATCTGCGCGCGCACTTTCATGAGCTTTCTCCTTCGCGGACGGCCGGTTTCACAGCCGCTTCGACAGCGGCAGGCAACGGACCAACGGGCGTTTCCTCTGTGTCGAGCCAGTCGACGTTCTTCATCTTGCGCACGATG
The DNA here is from genome assembly GCF_024206515.1 of Paraburkholderia sp. CNPSo 3281. Lineage (NCBI taxonomy): Bacteria > Pseudomonadati > Pseudomonadota > Betaproteobacteria > Burkholderiales > Burkholderiaceae > Paraburkholderia > Paraburkholderia sp. CNPSo 3281. The sequence goes on from NZ_JAMBPS010000006.1 coordinate 280,895, forward strand.
AGGAATTCATCGCGATTCGAGCCGACCGTGCCGTAGTAGTTGAAGCCGTAAGCGAGTTGCGCATAGCCGCCGATCATGTGCGTGGGCTTGAGTGAAATGCGCGTCACCGAGTTGTGAATGCCGCCGCGTGTGCCCGTTATTTCGGACCCCGGCGTATTCACGATTTTTTCCTGCGCGTGGTACATCATCACCATGCCGCGCGGAATACGCTGGCTCACCACGGCGCGCGCGCAAAGCGCGCCGTTTGCGTTGAAGCATTCGATCCAGTCGTTGTCGACCACGCCGATCTGCGCCGCGTCCTTCTCCGAGATCCACACGATCGGGCCGCCGCGCGAGAGCGTGAGCATCAGCAGGTTGTCGGTGTAGGTGCTGTGGATGCCCCATTTCTGGTGCGGCGTGATGAAGTTCAGCGCGAGTTCGGGGTTGCCGTTCGAGCGCGAGCCGGCCATCTTCTCGTAGCTGCCCGTGTCGATCGGCGGCTTGTACACGCACAGCGCCTCGCCGAACGCGCGCATCCACGCGTGGTCCTGGTAGAGCTGCTGGCGGCCGCTCATCGTGCGCCAGGGAATCAGCTCGTGCACGTTCGTATAACCCGCGTTGTACGACACGTGCTCCGACTCGATGCCGCTCCACGTTGGCGACGAAATGATCTTGCGCGGCTGCGCCTGGATATCGCGGAAACGGATTTTTTCGTCGGCGCGGGCGTCGGCGAGATGCGCGTGCTCGATGCCCGTGAACTTCGAAAGCGCTTCCCACGCCTTCCTGGCGACCGCCCCGTTCGTTTCGGGAGCGAGCGAGAGAATCGTTTCCGCGGCGTCGAGCGCGGTCTCGATGCGCGGGCGGCCCTTCGCGTCGCCGGCGTCCTCGGACTGATCGCGGTAGTTCAGCGCGCCGAGTTCGTGGACTTCGTCCTCCGTATTCCAGCTAATGCCCTTGCCGCCGTTGCCGAGCTTGTCCATGAGCGGCCCGAGCGAGGTGAAGCGGTGATACGTCTCGGGGTAATTGCGCTCGAGCGTGACCACGCCCGGCATGGTCCTGCCCGGAACCGGCTCGCATTCGCCGCGCTTCCAGTCGTCCACGCCGAAGGGCTGGGCCAGTTCGCCCGCGGCGTCGTGCGCGATGGGCGCGAGCACCACGTCGCGCTCCATGCCGAGATGGCCGACGCTCAGTTCGGAAAAACGCTTCGCAATGGCCTTGAAGATTTCCCAGTCGCTGCGCGCCTGCCACGCGGGGTCCACCGCAGCGGAAAGCGGGTGAATGAACGGGTGCATGTCGGACGTGTTCATGTCGTCCTTCTCGTACCACGTGGCCGTGGGCAGCACGATGTCCGAGTACATGCAGGTAGTGGACATGCGGAAGTCCAGCGTGCAGAGCAGGTCGAGCTTGCCCTGGGGCGCTTCCTCGTGCCAGACGACTTCTTCGGGGCGCGGCACGCCGTCCTTCACGACTTCCTCGCCCTGCACACCGTTCGTTGTGCCCAGCAGATGCTTGAGGAAGTACTCGTGCCCCTTGCCCGACGAGCCAAGCAGGTTCGAGCGCCATACGAACAGGTTGCGCGGGAATACGACCGGATTGTCGGGGTCCTCGCAGGCGAGCTTGAGGCTGCCGTCTTTCAGGCGGCGCGCGACTTCGGCGCCGGCCTTCGCGGGGTCTTCGAGCGAGCGGCCAAGCTCCAGCGGATTGCTCGTGAGTTGGGGAGCCGAAGGCAGCCAGCCCATGCGCTCGGCGCGCACGTTGTAGTCGATCGGCGCGCCGTGATAGTCGGCCTTGTTCGCGAGCGGTGAAAGCAAGTCCGTAGGGTTCATCGGATCGTAGCGCCACTGGTCGGTGTGCGCATAGAAGAACGACGTGGCGTTCATCTGGCGCGGCGGCCGGTTCCAGTCGAGCGCGAACGCGAGCGCAGTCCAGCCCGTTTGCGGGCGCAGCTTTTCCTGGCCCACGTAGTGCGACCAGCCGCCACCGGACTTGCCGACGCAGCCGCACATCACGAGCATGTTGATGATGGCGCGATACGCCATGTCCATGTGGAACCAGTGATTGATGCCCGCGCCGATGATCACCATCGAACGGCCTTCGGTCTTGTCGGCGTTCTCGGCGAACTGGCGCGCGACGTTGATGACGTCCGCGCGCTTCACGCCCGTGATCGCTTCCTGCCACGCGGGCGTATAGGGCACGTCGTCGTCGTAGCTGTGCGCGAGGTCGTTGCCGCCCAGGCCCTGATCGAGCCCGTAGTTGGCCACGAACAGATCGTAGACGGTGGCCACGAGCCGCTCGCCGGCGGGCGTCGCCACGCGCCGCACGCCAATGCGGCGGCTCAGCACCGGCCCGTGCGCGGTGTGCGGGAAGTGCGGATGCGCGACGTTGCCGAAGTAGGGGAACAGCACGTCCACCACGTCGTCGTGCTTTTCCACGAGCGAGAGCGCGGGCTTGAGCGGCGCGCCATCGACGCTTTCCTCGCGCAGGTTCCACTTGCCGCGATCGGCGCCTTCCTGCTGGCCCCAGCGAAAGCCCACCGAGCCGAGCGGCACCGCGAACTCGTGGGTCGCGCTGTCGATCACCACGGTCTTCCATTCGGGATTGTTGTCCTGCGCGAGGGCGCCGTCGAAGTCGGAGGCGCGCAGATAGCGGTCGGGCACGTACTGGCCGTCGCGCTCGACGAGCGTGACGAGGCAGGACATGTCGGTGAAACGGCTGCAATAGTCGGCGAAATAGGCGCTCTTCCCGGCGAGGTGATACTCCTTGAGGATCACGTGGCCCATGGCGAGCGCGAGCGCCGCGTCGGTGCCTTGCTTGGGATGCAGCCAGATGTCGCCGAACTTCGCGCCTTCGGCGTAGTCGGGGAAGATCGACACGATCTTCGCGCCGCGATAGCGCGCTTCCACCATGAAGTGCGCGTCGGGCGTGCGCGTTTGCGGCACGTTCGACCCCCACATCACGATGAATGACGAGTTGTACCAGTCGGCGGACTCGGGCACGTCGGTCTGCTCGCCCCATGTTTGCGGCGAGGCGGGCGGCAGGTCGCAATACCAGTCGTAGAACGAGAGGCACACGCCGCCGATGAGCGAGAGATAGCGCGAGCCGGCCGCGTACGACACCATCGACATCGCGGGAATGGGCGAGAAGCCGATCACGCGGTCGGGGCCGTGGCGCTTGATGGTGTGCACGTTCGCTGCAGCCGCGATTTCGAGCACTTCGCTCCAGTCTGCCCGCACGAAGCCGCCAAGGCCGCGCCGCGTTTGATAACTTTTGCGCGCCGCATCGTCGTCGACAATGGCGGCCCACGCGGCAACGGGGTCGAGCGTGCGGCGCTTTTCGCGCCACAGCTTCACGAGCGCGCTACGCACGAGCGGATACTTGAGTCGATTGGCGCTATAGAGATACCACGAATACGATGCGCCGCGCGAGCAGCCGCGCGGTTCGTGGTTGGGCATGTCAGGGCGCGTGCGCGGGTAGTCGGTTTGCTGCGTTTCCCACGCGACAATGCCGCCCTTCACATAGATCTTCCACGAGCAGGAGCCCGTGCAATTCACGCCGTGTGTGGAGCGCACGATCTTGTCGTGCTGCCAGCGTGTGCGGTACGCCTCCTCCCATTTTCGGTCTTCGTCTGTGACGGCGCCGTGACCGTCTGCGAATTGTGTTCGTGCCGCCGTGAAGTAACGCAGACGATCCAGAAAATGGCTCATGGCATCTCCAGCTTGTGTGTGCGTCAGGGACACCCGTATTTAAAAGTAGGAACAAGAAGAAGTAAAGGGGATGAATGTAATTGCTTTCTACGTATTTGCGCGGATATATCGATTTTTCGCACTATTTGTCGAGCAGATGGCGAAACGTCACTTATGCAAAATGCACGTTATCGAGCGAATATGTTTGAAAACGACTCGTGTTTTAAGGCTTTCTGTCGATGAAGGAAATCCCCACGAATTCATGGATGAATCGCTCGGTTGGGCGCGACGCGGCTTTTTCCGGATCGCATCATCGGGCTGGAAATGACTCGTAAATCGGGTGCAAAAAACGGCGAGAATTTTTGTAATTGATTGGGATTCACGCCACCCGAATACTTTGCTGCACGCCGAATTGCGCGATCGTGGCGTGCGCATGAATCTGGAATGATTATTACCGCTCGTTTCACGCGCCCGGCATATTATCGGGCGCACCCGGCGCGGCCGCCTTGCGCGCATCAAGGCGCGTGGTTGCGCAATGCCTGAGCGGTGTGCGAATCGGCGGGAAAGAACGCTTCGATTGCCAGTTCGGAAAGCGTGATGTCGACCGGTGTGCCGAATACGGTAGTCGTGCTGTAGAACGCCAGTTCGCCAAGCGCGGTGCGCACGCGCAGCGGCACGGCAATGTGATGGGCGACCGGTTCGGCGCTCGCATTCGCTACGCCGGGCGGCGTGGGATACGTCGCGAGTTCCTCGTGCAGCGCGGCGAGCGCGGGGTCGGCGCACGCGTCGATCTGACGTTGCAGGCGCGTGAGCAGATGCGCGCGCCACTCGTGCCAGTTGACGATGCGCGGCGCCATGCCCTCGGGATGCAGCGAAAGCCGCAGCGCATTGATGGGCGCGGCGAGCAGCGCAGGCGAAGCGTCGCCGATGAGCGGCGCGAGCGCGCCGTTCGTGGCGACGATATTCCAGTGGCGGTCCACGGCCACGGCGGGATACGGTTCGTGACCGCGCAGCACGAGATCGACCGCCTCGCGTGCGGCGGCGAGCTGCGGGTCGTCGAGCGCGCGCTCGCGATAGAGCGGCGCATAGCCCGCCGCCACGAGCAGCGCGTTGCGCTCGCGCAGCGGCACATCGAGTTGCTCGGCCAGATGCATGACCATCTCGCGGCTCGGCAGCGCGCGGCCCGATTCGACGAAGCTCAGGTGGCGCGTCGAAATCTCGGCTTCGGTTGCGAGCAGCAACTGGCTCATGCGCCGGCGCGTGCGCCAGTCGCGCAGCATCTCGCCGACGCTGCGGAGCCCGGCGCCGGACGGCGCGGCAGGGAGGGCGGAAGCGAGCGTGTTCATGCCGCCGATTCTAGCGAAACGCGCGGGGCAAGGCGATTACGTCTGAGGTAAAGAATTGGCCGACAGCGGATATATGAAAACCTCGGGTTTATGTCCCTGCTGCATTCGTGGACGACGTTTACCGTGTGCCGCTCTATCGCCTAGAATGAAAAGTCTCACGGACTGTGGCGTCGCGCAGAGGAGACTGCCATGAGGGAAACCGTTGCTGCTTATCTGCTCGGACCAGGCGTCATGTTGTTGGTATGTGCGGCCATGTGGGCCGTGTCGCGCCGCAGCAGAGGCGCGCTCGAGGCGCGCCTGACTCGCTGGCTCGACGCGCATCGGCCGCACGGCATGCATCACAAGCATTGAGCGTGCCAGCGCCGCATCGGTTTGCGCGATGGCCTGGACGCATCGCGAACGGATTGCAACAGCGCTCGCCAGGCAAATTTTATAGTATTCCGAATCAATTCCCGAGTTAGTTCGTTTCGCTCCGGCGCATGGCGCGCCCTTCTTCGTGCCGCCTCGTCTGCCACTGGCGCCTCACGTCGAGGGAACTGACCGTGCGCCTCGCGGTCATTCCGATATTGCATACCGGAGCCCTCCATGACCCGTCCCGCCGATTCCTTCATCATCTTCATCGCCCGCATCGCGCTCGCCATTCTGTTTCTCTGGGGCGGTGCCATGAAGCTGCTGGGATACGCGGGGTTCGTCGGCTACCTGCATTCGAAGGGCGTGCCGTATGCCTCGTACGGCGCGATTGTGGCGACCGCCGTCGAACTGCTCGGCGGCATTGCGATCGTGCTGGGCGTGCGCACGCGCGCGGTTGCGTTCCTGCTGGCCGTGTACGCTATCGTCACGGCGATACTCGGCCATGACTTCTGGAACATGACCCAGGCCGCGGCTCAACAGGACGCAGTCATTCATTTCTGGAAGAACGTGGCGATCGCGGGCGGTTTCCTGCTGCTGGCCGTGACGGGCGCGGGACGTGCTTCCATTGATGGTCTGCGCGCGCCGCGCGGCGGCGGCCTGCGAGGCTGACGGCTTCGTGTGGCGAAGCGCGAGTGTCGAATTGCAACCACCGGGCAACCGGGTGTAAAGGGAGCAGGCCTTGATACAGAACTTCGACTTCAACGTGGCAGGCAAGACCGGGCAGTTCTGCGCGAGTCTTGCGGAAGACGGCACGCGGCGCGTGTTCATTAGCGAGGCGGATACCGCGAAGACGCTGGTGATCCTCGACGCCTCCGGGCTCATCGGCGCGCTCAAGGCAGAGCTCGAGGAGCCCGACCAGCTGATCGCTCACGCCATCCGCAAGGCGCAGAACGATGGCTTGATCGCCCGCGCAATCGACTCCGGCGCGATCCAGGAGGCGTCGCTGTAGGTCGGCACGCCAGTTCGCTGTTGCATCAGCGCGATTCCGGTTCGTTCACCCGCGCCGGCGCGGCGTGGCGCCCGCCCGCATGCGCCGGATCGGTCCTCACGAACCAGGCGAGCCCGGCCGCCGTGAGCAGGAGCGCCGTCGAGACCGTGGTTTCCGCACGCAGACCGGCCACCACCTGCGCCGCGCCCGCCCCGCCTGCGAGCGCGCCGAACGCCGCCACCC